>JBJTOM010000091.1:0-12049 GCA_046074585.1 Planctomycetota bacterium
CAGAGCCGCACGTCCGGATCTTCAGGCGGGTGAAAGTACAGTGTGAGAGAGAGGAAGTCGTCGGATTGTCGGTGGGACTGCCAGTGGGAAGGAATGTCGATGGAGAAGAGTTTTTCGGGGTGCACCCAGGGCGTGAACGCAGGGCGTTGGTGGGGGTGAGCAGTGGTGGTTTTTGCGCGTGACACGTGAGGGCACCTTTGTATTAGATAAGGACAATAAAATAATATATTTGGGCATGGCTGTGCATACCACCCTTATTTGGATGCTAATCGACTTGATCGGGGATTGCACGAGGGAACCATGACGGAGTGGTGACGGTCTGCAGAAAATTCGGGTGGCGGCGTTACAGCCATTACAGTCGTTACAGTTGGATGAAGCGGTGAGGGAGGTAGGCATGGGGGCGATGGCGTTGACTTTCTAACGGAAGGCGGTGCCGAGAGGGCGAAGCTGGGCATGACGAAACGGTGTTAAGAACACCGGAAGTCGTCTTTCGGACTCCGCCCCACATGACAAGGCGTGCAGTGGATGTCAATCCCCCGGTAACGGTGCGTGCCCGCGCGGCCAGAACCGCATCAGGAATGCACCAAAACGTTACCGGCCGATTGAAATCGACCGCACGCCACGGGACGTTTTTTGTGATTCGTTCGGGCAGTGGGGCCTGACGATCGCGGGGGATTGAAACATGCCAGTTTGCCCGTTTTAGCACCGTTTCGTCATCCCAGCCTCGCCCTCCCGGGGTCTTCACCCCATCTGCTCAGAGGATTCCAGAGAACTTCAATGCCATTGTGCTCCCGCCTGGGATGGCCCAGCGGCTCACCCACTACACGTCCCGGTCCTGTGTGGATCAGCCGAAGAAAGGCCAGGATGACAGCAAACTTCGCCCTTCGATCTGTATCTGTATCCTTGCCGATCCGCTCTTTTCCAACCCTCCAGCGCTGCATCCGGACTTTCGTCTGCGAGACCAATCCTGCGGTGTCACGCTGACGGGCGATCTGCAAATCCACTTTTTGCAGCTGTCCCATCTTCAAGTGACGACTGAAACGCTGTATGATGCATCAGAGAAGGAAGGCTGGTTGTTTTGTAGTCCGGGAAGCTCACAAGCTGACCGCATGCACAGGACACCAATCAGACGCGGGTCCGGGCGTTTTACCACTCACCGCTGGCGTCTCTCCCCTGACAGAAGGAAGGGGAGCAGATCGTGTTTTGCTGAACGTCTTTGGCCTCAGGTGGCCTGCCATTTTTCAGGGTTGCGAAGTTTCCCTTTTCCCTGTCTTCTGCGATAATCCTCCGAAATTCCGCCAGGAATCGTCTTCCTCCATCGAATTCCCCGGAACTCGCCGTCGTCATTCTCTACGGGCTTGCAGGGGAACCCATGAATTTACCAACGGGCAGCGTGATTGAGGCTGCAGGGCTCAGCAAAATCTACCGCTCCGGGCTCTTCCGTCGTCGACAGTTTCAGGCACTCAAAAGCGTCGATCTGGCGGTTCCCCAGGGTTGCATCTACGGTCTGCTGGGGCCAAACGGTGCCGGCAAAACAACATTGATCAAAATCCTGCTGGGAATTGTCTCGTCAACCTCCGGCTCTGCCAGCGTTCTTGGACATCCTGCCGGCTCCATGGCCGCACGGCGCGGCGTCGGCTATCTCCCTGAAAACCACCGACTCCCACGGCATCTCACGGCCACCACAGCGCTCGAATACTACGGCAGCCTCAGCGGAATGTCGGCAGCTCAGATTCGAGCCGAACGTCCGCGGCTGCTGGAACTGGTGGGCCTTGTCGGACGCGAACGCGAACGTGTGTCCGGCTACTCCAAGGGCATGCTGCAGCGTCTGGGCCTGGCCCAGGCCATGCTTCATCGACCACCACTCATTGTGCTCGATGAACCCACCGACGGTGTCGACCCGGTGGGACGCCGTGAAATCCGCGATGTGCTCAAAAAACTGGCTCAACAGGGCCACACCGTTTTTCTCAACAGCCATCTGCTTCAGGAAATCGAACTCATTTGTGACAGCGTCGCCATCCTCAACCGCGGTCAACTGCTCAAAACCGGTACGGTCCAGGAAATGACGCGTGCCCTGACCGACGCCCCGCTGCAGTTTCAGCTCCTGGGATCTGCCGATCGGATTCGTCAGGTCTTTGTGGCCCATCCCACAGCAAAACTTCGCGAAGTCACAGCCGAAGCTGTCGAAGTGGAAATTCGTCCTTCCGGTCAGCCCGAGGTGGATGCGATCATCGACGGCCTGCGACTGGCAGGCATCAGTGTCTACCGCATGGCGCGTCGTGAACAGACACTCGAAGAAGTCTTCATGACACTAGTCGGAGGAGCAGTCTGATGCGGGCGATACTTGCAATTCTGAAGGACGCCTTCCGCGAAGCCTGGGCCTCGCGGGTTCTCTGGATGGCTCTTGCCGCCATCCTGCTGGTGCTCCTCGCCCTGTCTCCGATGGGGCTGGACAGTGTCACCAGCACTCAGCTGCGCCCTTACGAACTGGTGGATACCGAAAGCTTTCTCCGCCAATTGAAGGACGCCGCCAGCGCCGACACGGGACCTGCCCGCCACATCTGGACTCTGCTGTCATCTGACCAGCAGGAACGGGTGCGACAATGGCTCCGTGACGATGCGCCCCAGGGTCGCCCGGCACGACGAATTCAGTCGTCCGTGGCAGATGCAGTCAATGGCCTGATCGGGCTCGAAAAATTCTATACCCCCGAAGCCTGGAATTCGCCGGCATGGCAGTCTGCCGATGTTCCCGCAGAACTGCGTGAAGTTTCCGCAGCCGAATCCGATCCCTCCGTACGCGCCACCACGAACCTCAAACGACTGGCCGCCGCATTTCCCGACGCCATCAGCATCCAAGACACCACCGCTCTCGTGCTTTCCTACGGCTCGCTCAGGGTTTTCGGTCCCCTGCGTCTGCCACCCGATCAGGTGGAATCGCTGATCAATGAAATCATCATCGGCGTGCTCTCCATCTTTCTCGGGTTCTTCGGTGTCTTCGCCTCTCTGATGGTCACGGCCTCAGTCATTCCCCGCACGTTTGAACCCGGCGAAATCTCACTCCTGCTCAGCAAACCCGTGCCCCGCACGGTGCTCTACCTCACACGCTTCATCGGTGGCTGCCTGTTCACATTTGTCTGCGCCGGAACGCTGGTCACAGGCACCTTCCTGCTGCTTTGGCTGCGTTTTGACCTGTACCGCCCGGTACTCATCGCCTGCATTCCGCTGTATGTGTTCCTCTTCGCCATTTACTACTCCGTCAGCGCCCTCACAGGAGCCATCTGGCGCAATCCGATCGTCAGCCTGATCCTCGTGGTGGTGTTCTGGATCGTGCAGGTCACCGCGGCGGTCGTCAACGACTTCATGGCCTTTGCCTGGCTGCCCGGTCGCCAGCTTGAAGAACTGGTCGTCACCGACACCAGCGCGTTCGCCATTGACGGCAGCCGCAATTTTCTGCGCTGGGACGAAGCCAGCGGTGACTGGCGGACCATGCTGGAGGACTCCAACCCCAATCCACTCCAGGCGCTTGGCATCTTCCAGGCCGGAGCGCGCCCACGGCTTGCCGCAGCAGCCGACGGCAACACCGTCTTTGCGATGCAGCCGGAATTTTCGCGGTTCAATCAGGCGGGGCCCGCCCGCGTGTTTCGCGGAGAAGCCGGCGACAATTTCAACCGCAGCGGCAACAGCAGCACTCCGGAACCCGTCTTCGGCATCTACCGCACCCGCGACAGCAAACTTGTGCTCCCCGGCACACGCTCCATCCACCAGCTCAAGGATGACCCGGAAGATATCCGCAACGCCCGCAACTTCCTCCGCGATATGCTCGGCGGACTCATGCCCGGCTCCGGTTCCACCGGCTTCGAAAACGTTTCGCCCGGCCTGAAACTGGCACTCCGGCCCGACGCTGCCGTCGCATGGAATCCGGCGGACGAAAGCATCGCCTGTCGCGACCGCGAAACGCTGCTCCTGCTCAGTCGCACCGCCGAAGGAAAATGGTCAGAAGCCGCTCGGAAACAGCTGGATCGCAAAAAAACCGCCCTCATCGCCGCCGGCGGAGACAAAGTGCTCATGGCCGAAGCCGATGGACGCATCGAAATCCTCACACAAAGCACACTCGAAGTCGCCACCACTGGCAGTATCCCCGCTGGCGATAAACCCAAACGCGCCGAAGTGGCTCCCGATGGCAGCCGCGCTGCCGTCCTCACACACGCCGGAGTGCTCGTGGTCTTTCATGCTGCAGACAACCGCTTCGCCACTCTTCAGGTGAACACACCTCGCACCATCTCCGGTATTCGTTTCCTCGACGGCACCCGGCTGGCCGTCGCAGCCGGACGCAGACTCCTGATCGTCAATCCCGACACCGGAGAGATCAGCCAGGAATGGAATGGGCAGATTCAATGGCCCGTGCATCTGTATGACTACGTTGTGAAACCTCTGCACTCCGTCTTCCCTCGCCCCGGAGATCTCGACAACACCGTGCGTTATCTCGTGACCGGCGAATCCTCCGTGGCCGTGGAAGATAATGGCACCGCCGGTGACGACGACGACCTCGCCGCTCCCCGCATCGTGTTCAATCCGTGGGCCTCCTTCGGCACCAACTCCGCATTCCTCGCCGTCATGCTCCTGCTCGGCTGCCTCTACATCGCCCGCTCAGACTTCTGACCGCGCCCTCTCTGGAACCTCACTATGGGACTGTTTGACAAACTTCGCAATGAACTGATTGACATCATCGAATGGGTCGATGATTCCCGTCATACACTCGTCTGGCGTTTCCCCCGCTACCAGAACGAAATCAAGAACGGTGCCCAGCTGATCGTTCGACCCGGACAGAAAGCCATCTTTGTCCACCGCGGTCAGGTTGCAGACGTTTTCGAGCCCGGCAGCTACGAACTCAAAACTGACAACCTCCCGCTCCTCAGCACGCTCGCCGGCTGGAAATACGGCTTCAACAGCCCGTTTCGTTCCGAAGTCTATTTCATCAGCACCAAACAAATCACAGACCTCAAATGGGGTACGCCAAATCCCGTAATGCTCCGCGACCCTGAATTCGGCCCCATTCGCATTCGGGCGTTCGGCACGTACGCAGTGCGCGCCGCCGACGCCCGCGCACTGCTCACAGAACTTGTCGGCACCGACAAGGAATTCGGAGCTGACGCCGTCACCGAACTGCTCCGCTCCATCATCGTCAGCACCCTCTCCGAAATCCTCAGCAACGCCGGCATCCCAGCACTCGACCTGGCCTCCCGCTACACCGAATTCGGCGAAACACTCCGCAAAGCCGTCCAGGAAAAAATCGACGACGAGTACGGACTCGAAATTCCACAGCTCATCATCGTTAATATCTCACTCCCCGAAGCCGTCGAAAAAGCACTCGATACCCGCACCAGTATCGGAGTCATCGGGGACCTGGGACGCTTTCAGCAGTACCAGCTCGGTCAGGCACTCGGAATGCCCGGTGGTCAGGGCGGAGCGGCTTCGGAGGGCGCCGGACTTGGTCTCGGCATGGCACTCGCCAGTCGCATGTTCCAGCCAGGCGTTGCCCCGATCGGCGCCGGACCACTCCCCCCTGCCGCTCCCATCCCGCCCGCACCACCGTCCGCGTGGCATGTGGCAGCCAATGGTCAGTCGCACGGCCCCTTCACCACCGATCAGCTCGTCGCCGGAATCGCTGCCGGCCAGGTCACCCGCTCCACGCTCGTCTGGACCGCCGGCCTCGCTGACTGGACAGCCGCCGCTCACATCCCGCAGCTGGCAGCGGCATTCGGTCCCCCGGCCCCGCCACCAATCCCCGGCAACTAAAGCGATATCCCCGGCCCGCATTATGTCCCCAGCCAGCGACGACGACATCAGCCTCCCGGAACCAGCAGATAACGCCATCCCCGCCGCCACCCCCGGCCAGCTCGTGGACGACGGCCGCGGACGCATGTTCCCCTGTGCGCAATGCGGCGCGGATCTGGAATTTCACATCGGCCTGCAGTCCCTCCGCTGCGACTTCTGCGGGCATGTCCAGCAGCTTGAAATCTCTGCCGAAAACGACGTTCAGGAACAGGACTTCCACGCGATTCTCAGCCGGATCCGGGAACGCCGACAGACGCAGCAACAGCACCGCGACACCGAAACCGCAGCCGCTCCGGGTCCCGCCACCCAGCACTCCGAAATCACCTGCGGGGCCTGCAGCGGCACTGTTGAATTCTACGGCACACTGAGCAGCACGACATGTCCGTGGTGCGGCAATCCTGTGCAGCTGGAAGGCGTGCATCAGGCATCCGAAGAACGCCTTCCAGTCGATGGTATGCTGCCGTTCCGCATCGATCGCGACATCGCCCGACGCAACCTGGCCAACTGGGTCCGCTCCCGCTGGTTTGCTCCCAACAGCTTTCTCCGGAATGGCGTCGAAGGAAAGTTTCAGGGCGTCTTTCTGCCCTATTTCACATTCGACGCCATGACAGCCACCGCATGGAGCGGCCGGCGCGGCGATCACTACTACGTCACGGTCGGCAGCGGCAAGGATCAGCGGCGCGTCCGTCGCACCAGCTGGCGATCAGTCTCCGGGCGGTTCCAGCGGTTCTTCGACGACGTCTGCGTACTCGCCGGAAAGGGACTCCGGCGAGACCTCATCCAGGCACTCGAACCCTGGCCGCTCACGCACATCGTCCCGTTCAATCCACAACTCATGGCCGGAATCACCGCACGGACCTACGACATTGAACTGGACGATTGTTTTGCCGAAGGCAAACGTCGCATGGACGAAGCGATTCATGCGGATGTGCGGCAGCGGATCGGTGGCGATGAACAGGTCGTCAGCAGCGTGAACACTCACTATGCCGGTATCACTTTCAAGCATCTCCTGCTCCCCGCCTGGCTCATGACCTATCGCTGGAACAACAAACCCTGGCAGGTTTTCATTAACGCCACCACCGGTGAAGTGCAGGGCGAACGTCCGTGGAGCGTCTGGAAAATCACCCTCGCAGTGCTGGCAGCAATCGCCACTGCGGCGGCCATCTGGTTCTGGTTTGAATACTCTCACAATTCATTTGATCCCTGATCGTCTTCCCCCGCTTCGCTGCCGCTGATGCCCTTCAGGCGACTGCGGAGAGTAGCGCGGTCCAGGCCCAGGATGCGAGCGGCCGCGGTGCGGTTTTGCCGGGTCAGTCTGAGCACTGCGGGGAGCAATGTGGCGTCAAGATGCTGATGAGCCACCGCATAGAACCCCTCGGACGGCGGATCGACCCCCGTTTCCAGCTGGCTGCGGACCCACTCGTCTACGGCGGCTGCCAGTTTCTGGTCGGGACTGCTCAGGGTTTCAGGTGATGCGGCGGGAGCGGCTGCAGGAATTGTGGTTTGGACCGCCGGGAGATGCTCAGCACGAAGCGTCCGGCCCCGGGCCATCACCAGCGCGTGGTCCACGGCATTGCGAAGTTCGCGGACGTTGCCCTGCCAGGGGCGCTGGCGGAGCGCCGCCAGGAAGTCCGGTGCGATGCCCGCGGGCCGCAGCGATTCTCCGGCCAGAGTGATCAGCCGATCGACCAGCAGCGGCAGATCATCAAGCCGGTCTCTTAACGGCGGGAGCAGCACCGTAAAGGCGCTCAGCCGGTGATACAGGTCCTCGCGAAATGTGCCGGCAGCAATCATCTGCGGGAGATTTCGGTGCGTAGCGGCCAGAAATCGAGCGGTCGTGGTGCGTTCTTCCCCGCTCCCGACAGGACTGAAGCGGCGTGTTTCCAGCACCCGCAGAAGTTTCACCTGCACAGCCAGCGGGGTCTCTGCGATTTCATCCAGAAACAGAGTCCCGCCAGCGGCAGCCTCGAACAGCCCCGTGCGGGCGTCCTGAGCACCCGTGAACGCGCCGCGCACATGGCCAAAAAGTTCGCTTTCGATCAGCAACGGATTCAGCGCCGCCGGACAAACAGTGATCCACGGGCCGGTGGCGATGCGGCTGTGGCGATGAATGGCACGGGCTGCAAGCTCCTTGCCGGTCCCGGTTTCGCCCAGCAGCAGCACGGGGTAAGGCGTGGGGGCGATGAGTGCCAGCTGGCGGTAAACAGCCTGCATGGCCGGGCTGCGGCCGGTGAGTTCCGAGTCCGACGTCTCGAAACTCCTCTGCAGCTCTGTCGGCTCGCGCTGCAGTGCACGCGCGATCACGTCGGTAAACGCATGCAGATCAAAGGGCTTCACGAGGTAGTCAAAGGCGCCTTCCGCAAATGCCCGAGCGGCTGTCGGCAGATCTCCGAAAGCCGTCATCACAATCACAGGCACGTCGGGGCGAGCGCGACGGGACTGAGCCAAAGCGGTGAGTCCGTCAATTCCGGGAAGACGCACGTCCACCGCGATCACATCCGCCTCGAAGCTGGCCGATCGCTGCCGAGCCTGCTCTGCCGATCCGGCCGTCTGCACAGTATGACCGGCCTCACGCAGTGCCTCCGCAAGACTCCAGCAGAGTGCCGGTTCGTCGTCGATGATCAGCACCCGGCTCATGCGACACCCCCCGCTTCCGTTGACTTTGGCAGACTGAGTTCCACGACAGTCCAGTCCTGTTCACGACGCCACTGCAGCTGCCCGTGATGATCGCGCGCTGCGGCTGTCACGATTGCAAGTCCCAGCCCGATGCCCTCCGGCTTTGTCGTCACGAAAGCCTCCTGCATCCGCGCGGCAACCTCGGGCGCAGGCCCCGGACCATTGTCGGAAATCCGCACGAGATTCCGCTCACCACCATCCACCAGCTGCACTCTCAGATACCCCCCCGGACCAGCTGCCTCGATCGCATTCTGCAGAAGATTCACGCAGGCTGCCCGCAGACTGTCCCGCAGCCCCAGCACAAACAGCTCGCCCCGCACATCCAGCTCCAGCTGCAGTCCGTGATGATCAATGGCCGGTTCCACCAGCGCTACACAGTCCTGCAGGAGCGGTCCCAGCTGGAGCGGGGCAAAGATGCGGCCGGCACGGCGGTCCAGAGACAGCAGCCCGCGGACTTCCGTCTCCAGCAGCCGCAGTTGCTTCTGCAGAATCTGCAGCGATCGATCCTCCGACGACCGACATCGACTGATATGCAGCTGCAGCGCCAGCGAAATCCCCGAAAGACCGTTGCGAAACTGGTGCGCAAAACCCTGCACCAGCTGGGCCGTAAGCTGTTCACGTTCGGTTTGCAGCAGCCGCGCCTGAAGCTGCTGCAGACGCTCACCCAGCGACTGCACGTCCGTCACAAGCGCGGCCAGTTCGTCGCCCTGTACGCCCGACATCGATACGCTCGCGTCCTCCGCTGATTCGCTGCGGGCGATGGTGGCCACCTGCTTCTGGATGTCTCTGAGTCGAGCCGACCAGTGGCCTGTGAGCGCCAAAAGCCACGGCAGAATGGCCAGCATCGCTGTGCTTCCGATGGCCAGCGGAGGCCACACTGCGTTCCACCAGGCGTCATCGAGTGCCTGCTGAGAGAGCAGAACCAGCATCACCGCCTGTGGCTGCCACCTCGGACGCACAAGTCGCACGCGGTAAAGACTCCGGCCACTCTGCAGACTGAACGCCTCACGGCTGTCCTTCGGCTGCGGTGGATTCTGCAGCACATTCCGGATTTCCGGCGAGACGACTGGGAGTGATGACAGCACAGTCCCTGTGGCGGGATCAAGCACGACGATGTGCTGCCCGGTCAGCCCCCCCAGCTGCCGCACGACGCCACTGGTGAACGGCCAGGCCGCGTCTTCCAGCACCTGAACCGCTTCGTCATGGCGGTATTCGAGGGCGGCTTGAGCGCGCGCCGACTGGAGCCAGGCAGAAACTCCGGAAATGCCTGCAGTGACGGCGAAAAAACCCGCCACAAGGGGAACCATGAGCTGCCGGCGAATGGAGATTCCCTCTGCCACGGCAGCTCCAGTTCAGCCAGCAGCCAGTTTTTCAAACGCCTGACGCTGTTCGATCAGAGCGGCCACCTTGTCGGCAGGATTGCCGCGCGCTTCCAGGAGCACCCAGCCGTCGTAACGAATGCTGCGGAACAGACTAAAGAGTTTGTCCCACGGGTAGTCGGTGCCGGTGAGTTCGCGGACGTGAGCCGTTTTGCCGAAGCGCCCGGAGACCAGTCGGAAATTGTGCTCCAACCCGTCGCCCTTCAGATCGTCCGGATTGGAGTTCCAGCAGACCGCTGCGTTGGGGTGGTCGGCCACATCGAAGATCGCCTTCATCACCGGCAGTTCGCTGGTTCCCGAACCATGCACTTCCACGCGGATCTGCTGGCCGTATTCCTGACCGTACGCGGCGATTTCGTTGAGTGCTTTGCCGATCTGTTCGATGGTTTTTTCGCGGGGCACGTCCTTGACAAAGCTGTTGGGCTTCACCTTCACTCCTGAACCACCGCAGTCGTGCATGAGCTGAATATATTGTTTGGCCAGCTCGATGTTGGCTTTGACACGGGCAGGGTCGTTTTCGTGGAATTGAGCATTCGATCCGTAGCCCACAAGCGTGACCGGACTGTCGGCAAAGCGTTTGCGGACTTCGGCACGCTGGGCTTTGCTGAGCGCTGGTTCCACTCCATGCCGGTGCTCGGTCCGCAGTTCCACTCCGCCAAGTCCCGATTTGGTACAGGCGTCGATGACCGTTGCCAGATCCATGTCCTGGCCCCAGAGATAGGTCACCAGTCCAAACCGAAATCCAGCTTCGGCAGCGGGCATCGCGGAGGCCGACAGCCGCGGGCCAAAGGCAGGCAGTGAGATCAGCCCGGCGGCAGTAGTGCTGAGAAAACGGCGACGGTCCTGGTGCAGCATGCGATGACCCTGATCAAAGAGGTGCGAATGAGTTCCGGCGACAACCAACTGCCACCTAATTTTCCATAACTTCCTTTTCACGGGCAGCGGCTTTTTCGTTGACCATGCCTTCGTATTTTTTGGTGAGTTCCTGCACGTCGTCCCTGGTGGTCTTGCAGTCATCTTCGGACATGGTCTTCTCTTTTTCAGCCGTATCCGCGTGCTTGTTGGCATCGCGACGAACGTTGCGAATCGCGACCCGGGCTTCTTCGGCCAGTTCGCGAATGCGCGACACCATCTGCTTGCGGCGTTCGGTGGAAAGTGGCGGCACGTTCAGCCGAATCACGCGACCATCGTTGTTCGGGACCATCCCCAGCTCGCTCACGATAATGCCCCGGGCAATCGCGTCCAGCGTGGAACCGTCAAAGGGACGAATGAGAATCTGCTGGGGTTCCGGACAGCTGATGTTGGCGATCTGGCGGAGCGGTGTCGGGGAACCGTAGTAATCCACGCGAACAGAATCCACCAGCCCCGGATTGGCGCGGCCAGTGCGGATGCCCTTCAAAGCATTGAGCAGCACGTTGACGGCTTTTTCCATACGTTCTTCAGCGTCGAGCAGAATTTCGTCCTGATCCATTGGGCAACCTCCGGGTGGGGAGACGGGCAGGTATGCGGGGCGGTAAAGCTTTCGCAGTATGGTAACGGGCTGTTGCGGAATTCCCAGAGCAGAGGCAAACGCTGCCACTGGAAATTCGGGAAACTGTCGCCAGGCCGCGTGCAACAGCACTGCCACAGCATTCGCAAGAGCCTCACGTGCTCAGACGCCGGACGGCAGTCCGCGGGCAACGGCACTGCCACGGCTTGCGTGGGACGCCGCGGGGAATGCAGAGGCGGCAAGACGCAACCAGGAGCTCACCCCAACTCCGCCGCCCTGGCCATGCGTCTCATGAGTCTCACAGGTCCCATGGGCCCATCACGCAGCCGCGCCAAACGCAACCACCGAGCCGCGCCCGTGAGGAAGCGGGGTACCCATGCCCTGCCCTGCGGACAACACGCCGCTGACCCGCCGGACGGCAGTCCGCGGGCAAAGAGCGCTGCCACGGCTTGCGTGGGACGCCGCGGGGATTGCAGAGGCGGCAAGACGCAACCAGGAGCTCACCCCAGCGCCGCGCTGGCCATGCGTCTCATGAGTTTCACAGGTCCCATGGGCCCATCACGCAGCCACGCCGAACGCAACCACCGAGCCGCGCCCGTGAGGAAGCGGGGTAGCCGGTCGCCCCCGAGGACGTTTTGAAGTGAGAAGTGAGAAGTGGACTGCAGGAGCG
>JBJTOM010000092.1:0-759 GCA_046074585.1 Planctomycetota bacterium
CATGACGCAAAACGCCCCACCCGAGCCGCGCCCGTGAGGAAGCGGGATACACCCACCACGGGCTGCGTGGCGAAGTGAGAAGTGCTGAGCCGTCGGACGGGAGTCCGCTGGCAGCGGCGCTGCCGTGGCATGCGTGTGTCGCCGGGGCGGAATGAAGAGTCGCCAATGAGGGACCAGCAGCTCAGCCCCGCTCCGGAACGCTGGCCATGCGTCTCATGCGTCTCATCGGTCCCATTTGTCCCATCTGCGCCATGACACAAAACCCCCACCCGAGCCGCGCCCGTGAGGAAGCGGGATACCCCACCACGGGCTGCGTGGCGAAGTGAGAAGTGGGAAGTTGCGGAGGCGTGCGGGAGAGAGAGTAGAAAGTGGAGAGGAGACCGCAGGAGCATGAAGAAAGTCGAGAGTCTCCTTTCTCCTTTCTCCTGCTCTATTTTTTGACGGCAGGTGCCGTCAAAAAATGGATGTCAATCGCCCGGTAACGGTGCGTGCCCGCGCAGCCAATACTGAAGCAGGAACGCACCAAAGCCTGACCAGCCGATTGACATCGACGCACGCCACAGAACTTTTTTTGTGATTCGTTCGGGCAGTGGGGCCTGACGATAGCGGGGAGATTGAAACATTCCAGCGTGTTCATTTCAGCACCGTTGCACCATCCCGGCTTCGCCCTTCCGGTGGCAGCGTCGAGCTGTTTTTCCTCTGGGACAGGCGATCAAATCGGCCTGTCTCTGAGCAGTCGCAGGAGTTGCTGGGCACGAG
>JBJTOM010000093.1:0-4085 GCA_046074585.1 Planctomycetota bacterium
TCTTCAAGCCGTTCTGCCATGCCACCGAAGAGCGGGGTGAATTTGAGCAGATGTTCGCGGATTTTGGCGCGCTGGGCGTCGGATTTGGTGAGCAGTCGTTCGGCGACGACGTAGGCCACGTCCTGACGCACGATGCGCATCTGTTCGAAGCGGTCCTTGACGCGGCGCAGACTTTCAGCCACGAACTGGAACCGCGGGTTGTCGAAGAGGCTTTCCTGGAGACCGGCGATGAAGCGGAGCCGGATGAGTTTGCAGACTTCGCCGATTTCGCGGAGGTAGCCGAGGTCAAGGATGAGGTCGTGCTGTTTGCGGCTGCGGAGGTAGTCGAGGAGTTCGTCGACGACCAGCAGCAGTCCGTGATCGGGGTACTTTTCGGCGAACAACGCCATCATGCGGGTGAGGTCATCCTTGTTGCTGTCGACATTTTCGTCGGCAGGGAAGGAGAAGCTGAGTCCTGAGGAGGCGAGGAATTCTTCCAGTCGTCCGCAGAGGATGCTGCGGAGGCTTTTTTTGGTGGCCGGGAGTTCCAGACGGAGCACCTTGAACTGGCCGGCGATGCTGGCGGCGGCTGTGGCGACGCCTGAATGGCGCACGAGTGCTGCCATTTCGGAGTGTTGTGCGAGTCCACTGATGAGCGACAGCAGGTGCGACTTGCCGGTGCCGTAATTGCCGACAATGAGCACTCCCTTGTTGTCTGCCGGCTGATGGAACTGGAGGTTGGGAAACACGAGTTCCTGCAGCTGTTCGGCCATGCGATCGGAGATCACAACGGTTTGAATGAGTTGTCGTACGGAATCGGCCGAGTCGCTTTGTTAGAGCTGAATGACGGAATCGATGGGATCGAACTGCACAAGTTCGCTGTATTTCATGGTGCAGTGACTTTCGATGGCTGTGAGCCGGCGGGGCTGATGGTCAGCAGTAGTGCATCGGAGGGTTTAAGCTGCGACAGACAGACATGCTCAGGATGTCCGGGTTCGGCATACTCCAGCATCCCCTGACGGAGTGTACCATTCCAGGAGACCACCAGCGTCCGCTGACGACTGCAGGTTTGCAGGAGCCGCAGGGGTTCGACTTCGAGGGAGGTATCGAAGAGGATTTCGAGATTATCGAGGACGACAACGGGGCCGGAGGCGTTGGCAATGAGTTCCCGCAGCAGCGAAGCCACGTACCTTGGGCGTTGAGCGCGGGAGTGTTCGAGGAGCCGGCGACTGAGTTCGAGGTTGACGTTCACGAGAGGGCAGGCGTGGGCTGCTGCAAACTTCTGCAGGAGGGCCGTTTTTCCGCTTCGTGGCGGTGCAGCGACGATTACCAGCTGGTGGTAGAGGGAAGTGGCCTGCTGGACTGCCTGCTGAAGTTCGAGCATGGGGCGAGGGGTGTGAAACGGGGCGACCTGGTACAGGGAGAGTTGGTACAGGGAGAGTTGTCAGCTCTGGACGGAAGGTGGGGATGATACTGAGTAATGTTTCAGGAGCAAATGAGGCGGGGGTGGAAATGCGTGAAAGTTGCGTGCTGAGCAAACTTCGCAGTGTCTGGCATGAAACCCCGGCAGTTTTTGCGGAAAATCAGGCCCGGGGTACGAGTCCTCGATATTCCCCTGCCGATAAATTCGCAAAAGAGACCGGCGGACTGCAGCCGAAGCTTCCATCCGACAGACGCCTGCGGTAGAGTCTCGGGTTTTTCCGTTCGCACAGGGTTGTCAACGGCAATCCGGTGAATTTCTTCAAGCTTCCTGCACTCCCATGTTCGCCCTCACCCTCAACCTGGATGCGCTTCCAACCCGGGCGATGCTCGCCGTCGGGGCTGGCTACGCGGCAACGGTGCTCCGCGAGATCAGCCCGAAGGACGAATTTTCGGCCTTGTTTCGGCAATTGATACGCAAGGAAAAATGTGGGCAAAGCACGTTGTCTCTGACAGTGTTAAGTGAAAAGTGGTGCGCGGAGTCTCAATCGCTGCGTTTCCGAGGCAAATCCTCGGCTCAGAAAGTTGTACGCAAGCTGTGCAACGCCGCTCTGCTGCGTCTTGGTCATGCACAGCAGCTCCTGGATCGCAGCGATCCAGTCGTCTATGCTCGACTTGATGTCAAAAGCCGCCGCCAGATTTTTGCGAAAATCTTTGAGTCGATTCTGTTGCTGGCGCAGGCATGGGCTCTGGCACTCGGGAAAACCGCTACTCAGGCCCGTGCATTCTGGAGCAGCCTCGTTGCGGCGCTGTCTGCCCGTGCATGGCAGCAACACAAGCAGGAACAAAACACAGCGACGGCCCATCCGGCAAACGCTGACCTCTGCGACCAACGTACGCCGATGGAGTGGTTGCAGATTATCGAACCCGCCATCTTCAGCCCCGAAGTGCCTTCGGTTCAGCGGATGACCAGGCCAGCGTCAAATCGCACAATACAAGTCGTGCAGCGATTTGTAAGGGACCTCGACGTGTCGCTTGATATCGAGGGCACTGGTCAGTCAACTCTCTGCACTCTTGACGAACTCCTCGGTTCGCTTCCACTTACGGATTCCCTCAGGGCCGGGTTCGCAGGATCCATTTTCGGCGTGGAGCGTCAGTTTCTGCTGGGAGTGGCCGTGCTGAGCTGCATCCTTTTCAGTACTCTGGCTGTTGCCGTCCACCCCGGCTTCACATTCGCGGGGCCCATGGTGTCATTTGCCTCCGCGTGTCTTTTCCACTGGGCCACTCAGGCACGTGCAGACTAACACCAAGTCTCAACCTCAGGCCCTCCGTGCTCGCCGGAACAGGTCCAATGAGGTTTGTTCAGTTGCAGTGGCTGCCCATGGCCTTCTCGGTGGGGGCTGCTGTCTATCAAACGGGATGGTTGGCATCGTATTGCGAACCGTTGACACAGATCGCTGGCCCGACGCTGATTCTTCTGGCGGTTGCCGCACAGATTTCGCAACTGGGTGTGCCGCGCGATCTGCACCGAATTCAGAGGCACTGGCTCCACGATCGTGACATCTCGAACAGCCGGCACATTGCGGAAATTGACCGGACTCTGAGTAATTATCTGGCGCATCGATACTCCCCCGGCATATTTTCTGTCATTGCCGGATGGCTGGGAACCCTGACGGCAAACAGCAGGACTTCGCCGACCCGAAGCAATTTCTTCTGCGCAGGATTCTGTTCCCTGTTGTCCTTCACAGGATTCGTGATTCCTGTGCTTCTCACGACCGTGGCTCTGGTGGGACTCACTGCAGCCGGTTTGATCCCAAAGGCGGGCTGGTGGCAATCCCTGGTCGTTTGGGGAGTCACAACTGTTTGCGCTCCGCTTGTGATTCGTCTGTTTCCGGGTGATCGGGATGAGGAACTTTGGGAGACCTGGCGAGAGTCGGGCTTGATCACTGCTGCCCAGCAGCAGGCAATCTTAAGGAACCGCAACTGTTTCAACACCGGCCACGGAATTTTTACGGCACACGACCAGTCTTCATGGCAACTTGAAGTGAGGAAGCGAGCAGGATATGAAAGCTGCGGATCTGTCAGAATCGGACGTGTGTATCAGCACCTGCAGTTCGCAGACTACACCACCTTCATGGCCTGCTATTTCTTTCCAGGAGTTCATGTCAACTATTTTCTCGTCGATGATCGACTGGTACGGCCTGCTGCGAAACTGAATGTAGACCCACTCGCTTCGGATCACTCTGCGAAACTGGCAGAGCAGGCCATTCACCAGGCTGAGTTTGTCATTCTGAATGGCCAGCCCTGTCATGCAAGATTCTACCATCGACCAGCGGTTCCGGAGCCAGAGCATGTGCCGCAGCAATCGGCTGTAAAATCTCGGAAAACGCGAAAACCGGCTGAGGCTCGCAAGCCAGCGGAGTCGCCACGCTCCACGCCTCCCAACACTGACGACAACAACCCCTATGCTGCCAGCCAGCAACATGGAGGTTAGCGAGAGAATGGCTGCAATCCCGGATCATTTCGCTGTTCAGCAGCACAGCCGACTGCGTAAGGATTGGCGGCCCAAATCGCGAGGAGTCTTTCAGCCAACCGGTTATGGGCACATCTGCGCATTCGGTTTTCGGACCGAGCAGTTGGGTACGTCAGAGTTCAGTTGGACAGCAGCTGACCGGCGAACTTTTTAG
>JBJTOM010000094.1:0-60747 GCA_046074585.1 Planctomycetota bacterium
GAGGCCAACTCCGTGATCGGCGGTCCGGTCTACCGGGGCACCCGGCTGCCCCAGCTGAACGGCCAGTTCATCTATGGCGACTATATCACGGGAACCATCTGGTCCGTCGGCCGCGATTCCAGCGGCAGTTTTGTCGGCCGAACACTCTGCGATACCGATCTGCGAATCATCGACTTTCAGGTCCTCAGTACCGGTGAACTGCTCGTCCTGGACTATGACGTCACGGGCGGCATCTACGAAATCCGCCCCAACGATGCTCCGGATCTCTCGGCCAGCTTCCCGCGACTGCTCAGCCGCACCGGTCTCTTCCAGTCGCTGGAACCGCTGGTTCCTGCCTCGGGTGTCGTGGAATATGACGTCACGGTGCCGCGGTGGATGGATGGAGCCAAAGCGCGGCGATTCGTCGGAGTTCCCGGCAGCGATCGAATTCAACTCCCGGCAACGCTGGGGGCCGCCGCCCAGTGGCCGGCCGGCACTGTTTTCGCTCGACATCTGATGATTCCCGCCGGCGCCGGGCAGCCCGAAAAGCCGCTTGAAACGCAGGTGCTGCAGTACGAAAACGGTGTCTGGCATCCCTATGCCTATCGCTGGAATTCCACAGGTACGGATGCCGAACTTGTCAGCCCCATCGGAACCTCCGGTCCGGTGCTCTGGCCCGACCCCCACAACCCGGATTCGCTCGTCGAACGAACCTGGCACACCAATGCCATCAATGAATGTCGGCTGTGCCACAATGCCGGTCCCGGGTTTGTGCTCGGCTTTGTCGGTCAGCAACTGGCCCGCGACATCACCACGGCCGGCGGCAGCCGCGACCAGCTGCAGCTCCTGCAGGAACTCGCTGTGATCCGCGAGATTCCGAAGGAGGCCCGCAGCGCTGCCAACCGCCTGGTGGATCCACAGGACACCAGCTGTTCAGTGGCTGACCGCGCACGGTCGTGGCTCCACGGAAACTGTGCCATGTGCCATCACCGGGGCGGCAACGCCATCGTCTCATTCTTCGTCAGTCGCGATCTGCCGTTTGAGCAGATGAACACCAGCAAAGGCACCAATATCGGGACGTTCGGGATGCCGGATGCCAGAATTATCGCTGCAGGAGACCCGTGGCGTTCGGTGATGATGTACCGGCTGTCGCGTCTGGGTTATGCCCGCATGCCCTATATCGGTTCTCGGGTTGTTGACAGTGACGGGGTGGCCCTGATTGCGGAGTGGATCAGTCAGCTGGAACCGGACCCGGCATGGCCGCATTCCGCACCGTTGCATGCTGACAGTGCCGACGCCCGTGCCCTTGCCCTGCTCGCCGCTCCGGGAGCGGCCGCGGCCGATCGGACGGCCGCCATCCAGCAGCTCACGTCCAGCACCCCCGGAGCACTCGCGCTGGCGATCCGGCTGCACGCGCGAAAGGGCCTCGAATCCCCCGCAGAGATTCGCAGGGCTGCCGTGGAATCGGTCCGCAATGCCCCCAGCGATATCCGTGGTCTGTTCGATGATTTTCTCCCCGAATCGCTCCGCAAACAGGCCCTCGGTACCACCTTCGCACCGGAAACGGTGCTTCAGCAGCCTGGTGACGCGCTGCGCGGAAGGCTGATCTTCTACAGCGATGCTGCCCGCTGTCGCAGCTGCCATCAGCCTGACGATGCAGAAAAATCCATCGGTCCCACACTCACCGACATCAGCCGCAAATATCCTCGCCCCGAAGAACTCCTGCTGCACATCACCCAGCCGTCGCTCAAGGTCGACGAACGTTTCGCTGCCTGGACCGCAGTCACCGCTGAAGGCCAGGTCCATAACGGACTGCTCATCACAGAATCTCCTCAGGACGTCGTCCTGCGACAGGCCGACGGACGCACTATCACACTCAAACGTGAATCGCTGGATGAATTCCAGCGCAGCAGCCGCTCGCTGATGCCGGACGGAGTCCTCGCGGATCTTACAGCCGCTGAAGCCGCCGACCTGCTTGCCTTTATTCGCTCGCTGAACCCCCAGTAAACCAATATGCCCGAAAACTCCCCGCGGACAGCTCCCTCCCGACTCTGGCTGGCAGAACTGTCCCTGCTGTCCGTCGCCGTCATCTGGGGTGTGAACATTCCTGTGATGAAAATCGCCCTGGCGATGGGCATCGATCGCTTTGCGCTGAACGGTCTGCGTCTGGTGGTTTCCGCCGCTGCACTGATCGTCTTCGCCATCGCCGAACGTCGCAGCGGCATTCGGCCCCGGCTGCACGGACACTGGGGACGAATTCTGTGCTACGCCGTGCTCGTGTCCGGACTGTACCAGCTCCTGTTTCTGCTGGCCGTCTCCCAGACCACCTCCGCGGACATTGCCCTGATCATGGCCACAGTGCCACTCTGGACCGCCATCGGCGCCCGGATTCTGTTCCACGAAATCCTCAGTCAGCGCGCCTGGAAAGGCCTCCTCATCGCCTTTGCCGGCACTGTGCTGGTCACGCTGGCGGGGGCCCCCGGGAATTCCGGGCAGGCGGTGCAGGCCGTCGCTGCGCAGCAGCGGCTGGCCGGAAACATCCTCGCCCTCCTCGCTGCCCTCGCCTGGTCCGGTGGCACCATTCTCAGCCGCCCCATGCTCAAAGTCATCACTCCGCTCCAGCTCGCTGCAATCTCCACTGCGATCTGCCTCCCTTTGCATCTGGGCATCGCCTGGCAGACACTGCCCCGCGGCATTTCACTGCTCGCCGACATCCCACTGCTGCTGTGCCTGCTGTATTCCGGAGTCCTCTCCACCGGACTCGCAATGCCCATGTGGAGCTATGGTGTGAAGTATGCCGGAGCGGCGCATGCAACCATGTTCCAGAATCTCAGTCCGATCGTTGCAGTCGTGGCGGCATGGCTGGTTCTGGGTGAAGCCCTGTCTGCCAAACAGGCCGTCGGAGGCAGCCTGATTCTGGGCGGCCTGCTGATCATGCGCCGTGCGCGACTGGAAGAACAGCGCGAACGCTGACCCAGCCGCAGGACCGCAGTCCGCGGGCCTGGCCCCCTGCCCGATCTGCTTCTGACGCGGGAGGGCCGCAAAAAAAGTACGACCGACTTCCCGTCCGTCGCTCCGACCAACAGACTTCCAGTCCGTCGTACAAAAGTGCGCGCACGGCGCGCTGAAGTTACGAAGGAAGAGTCTGAAAAAAGCCTGTGGCGTGCGGCCGATGTCAATCGGCCGGTGCGGCCCTGGCTCGTTCCTGCTGCAACGCTGGCGCGCACCGTCACCAGGGGATTGAAATCCCCCGCACGTCCTGTCGCGATGGGCGGAATGCCAAAGACGACATCAGGTGTCCTGAACATCGTTTCGCCCTCCCGAGTTGCGGCTTCTCTGTTCAGAGGATTCCAGAGAACTTCAAGGCGATTGGGCTGTGGCTGGGGGGGGTGAGGGGGGCAGGAATCGTGCCGCTGGATGATGTCAGGAGAAAACAGACACTCAACCTGATTCCTGACTCGATTCCGCCAGCAGCCTGGTTTGCACTTCACTCGTTACCCCAGGGATTGTTCGTTAAAGGCAACCACGGCTGCCCTGACGGTGTATTCGGCACACGACTCACGCAAAACGCTGATTTTCCCCGGAATTGACTCCAGTCATGCTCGACCCGGCAGTACCTTGGCGGGTGCTCGCAGCCCGCGCTTCCCGCGCAGGTTCGTGAATTCCTTCAGACCGTTTCCCGTGGGACAGTCACATGTTTCTTCTCCAGCGATCACACATCCTTCCTCTGGCTGCCGCCGCTTTGTTGATCCCCGGCACTCTGCCTCTCTACGGGCTGGATGAACCGTCACAGGTGCCAAGGACTTCAACCACCGCAAAGACGTCCAACAAGTCCTCCTCATCATCCACGTCTTCGTCGCCTTCTTCGTCAACGACGTCTGCGAAATCCGGCACCAGCAGTTCTGCTGTGCGCAGCAGCACATCGTCCGGGAGCACCGGCAGCAGCTCAGGGAATTCCGGCTCCAGCACCAATCGCAGCGCCGGCAGCACAGCCACACGGCCGGCTGATCCTCCGCCTGCTCCGCCGATCGCTCCACCCGCACAGTTCGATCCCGCCCTCGAATCCGCTCCCAGACCTCCCCGCGGAACGCTCGGAACGACCTATTTTCGAGTATCTCATCCTGTCCCTGCCGACAAACATCCTCGTCTGGGAATGCTGGCGGTGCGGGATCAGCGGCGACATCCGGTGGTGACCGTGCAGAATATGGGCGGTCTCAGGCTGAAAAGCGGGATCTGGCTGTTTGAATCCAGTCGGCCACTGGATCCGGGTGCAAGCCAGATTGTGCGAGTGGAAGCGCGGGAGGACATGCAGGACATTGCTCCCTACACCACTCGATTCGTTCGCCTCATTCCTGGCCGAATTGTTTACCTGGACTTTTCTGACCCTGCCGAGGACTGATCAGCAGTGCTGACGTCATCGGGGCAGAATGTCGGGACCTTTTCCAACGGTTTTTTCATAGCCGCTGCTGGTTTTGACGTACTTTGTCAGCCCCCGTTTTGCGAGGTTGTTGTCGGACATCAGGCGACGAGCCTTGAGCGGCGACCAGTTGCCGGCGATGAACGGGGCACACAGCAGGCGCCGAACCGGCTGTCCGGTTTCGGGGTGCACTTGAAGTGGTTCATCGCGAATGCCTTGTTCGACCTCGAAGATTTCGCCAACCGCCTCGTCGTCGTCTGCTGACAGGATGACACCGTAAACATAGGTGGGCATCAGATACCTTTCAGGCCGTCCTGGATCACGCCAACGTACAGCAGGGCCAGCCGCATAATAAAGTAGACAAGCAGTCCCCCGGTGAACAGCCAGACGGTGGCGGAAAAAACGGCAGTCAGGCGACGCATGGAACGCCGGGCCTGATCTTCAAACAGATGACTCAGCCGCTGCAGCTGTTCGGGGACTGTGCCGGTTTCTTCGGCTGTCGCCACGACCTGCAGGAATTCTTCAGGAAAGACGCGGGCGTTGCGGAAGGCATCGGTGAGCGTTTCTCCGGCGGAGACGTCGTTCCAGACGAACGGTGCGGCCGCACTGAAGGCGCCATTTTCGGCCGCCCGGAAGCTGGCCTCCAGCGATGGCCGAATTGACATGCCGGCTTTTTGAGTGAGCGAAAAGCACCAGGCGAACCGGGCGACAGCGAAGGCAGCGATGCAGGAACCGAGCACCGGGATTTGCAGCAGGAGCGAATCGAGCGTCTCAGCGGCTCCGAGACGATTTCGAGTGAATTTCCACAGGCACCAGCCGCCGATCATGAGCACTGCCCAGCCGGTGAACCAGGTGAGCGATCCGGTGCTTCCGTAGAGGCCGAGGCCGGTAACGTCCCAGGGACGGCCATCGGGAGTGGTGGGCGGGAGCAGTCCGAGGATGAAGATGAGCAACCCGATCACTCCGATCGCCACGATCCACTGAATGAGCGGCCATGCGATGGAGGAGCGGAATTGGCGCAGCTGTTCGATCCGGGCATCGTAGTAGGCGGCGAGTGCCTGAAAGACTTCGGGCATATGGCCGGTGAGTTCGCCGACGTGGACGAGATCGCGGAAGAGGGGCGGGAAGAGTTCTCCCTGGGCAGCGAGCGCTTCGGTGAGCGTGGCGCCGCCGGCGAGCGATTTGCGGATGCCGGCCGTGGCTTGTGCCAGTCGCGGACTGGAACCTCGCTGACCTGCCGTCTGGAGCGCTTTGCGCAGGTCTACACCGGCTTCTGTGAGGCGTCCGAGGGAATGTGCGAAGGAGGAGAGGGTGGACCAGGGAAGATCCGGATTGCGGAACATCGCGAGGTTCACCCTGTGTTACGGAGGCCGGGAAATGAAGCGGGTCAGTGGCCAGCCACAGCGGCGATTCCTTCGAGGAATCCCTGGAGTTGTTTGCTGCGGACCGGGTGCTGGAGTTTTCGGACGGCCTTGGCTTCAATCTGACGCACTCGTTCGCGCGTCACTTTGAAGATGCGGCCGACTTCTTCGAGTGTATACGTGTAACCGTCACCCAGACCGTAGCGAAGCTTGATGATTTCGCGTTCGCGGTAGGTGAGCGTTTTCAGGACGGTATCGATTTTATCCTTGAGCATTTCGGAGGCAGCATTGCTGACGGGGCTGTCGTGGCCACGGTCTTCAATGAAATCTCCGAAGGCAGTATCGTCGCCTTCTCCGATGGGTTTGTCCAGGCTGACGGGTTGTCGGGAAATTCGCATCACCCGCCGCGCTTCGTCAATCGGAACCCCGGCGGCTTCGGCCATCTCTTCCACGGTGGGTTCACGGCCGATTTCCTGCAGGAGCACCCGAGCGGCCGCGCGGAGCTTTGTCATGGCCTCGATCATATGAACCGGCACGCGAATGGTTCGCGCCTGATCGGCGATGGCGCGAGTGATCGCCTGGCGGATCCACCATGTGGCGTAGGTGGAGAACTTGTAGCCGCGGCGGTATTCGTATTTATCCACAGCCCGCATCAGCCCCGTGTTGCCCTCCTGAATCAGATCCAGAAACGTGAGTCCACGGTTGCGATACTTTTTGGCGATGGAAACCACCAGTCGCAGGTTGCCCCCGGAGAGGTCGCGCATGGCCTTGTCGTATTCCGCATATCGCTGACCGATCGTGCTGACGGCTGTGGCGAGCGATTCGGGGGTTTCTCGGGTGAGCTGGATGAGTTCGTCCAGTTCTTTCTGCAGATGCCGACGCTCGTCAGCCGCTGATGCCAGATTCTGGAGGCCAGTAATCTGCTCCTGGAGTTCCAGCATTCGGGCTGAGATCTGTTCGAGTCGCTTCATGCAGGGCTGGAGGCGCTGGGTGCGGAGGCTGAGTTCTTCGAGGAGGGTGACGCAGCGACGACGTCGCTCTGCCAGTTGCTGCCGGAGCATCTCACGTTCTTCATCAGACGTTGAACCAGCCAGTTGGGCATAGTCAGCGGTGTCCCGGCGACGCATCTGATCGACTGTTGACAGATTGGGAGCCATGCGGCCAAGGATTTGCTCTTTTTCAAGACTTTCTGTCATGGACACTTTGATGGTGCGGTCAAACGGGAGTTCCTGACGCTGGACTTTCAGTAATGTTTCGTGGCAGTAATTCAGGGCGTATTCGGAAGAGAGCAGAGCCCGGCGAAAACGCCGCCGTGTGACTTCGATCTGTTTGGCGAGAAAAATCTCTTCGTCCCGAGCCAACAGAGGGATTTCGCCCATTTGACTGAGGTACACGCGAATCGGGTCCTCGCCGCCACGCCCGGCATCCTCGTCGTCGATGCGGATTTCCTGACGCCGTCTGCGGCGCGCGGCCAGCGGGAGCGATTCGATCGGGACCGGGGGATCCGGAAGGAGCTGAATGCTGAGCTCTTCGAGGCAGATGATCAGATTGTCAAGGTGCAGCGGATCCTCAGCTTCGTCAGGCAGGTATGCGTTGACCTGTGAAAAGGTGAGATGGCCCTGCTGCAGAGCGACCTGAATGAGTTGTCGCAGACCTTCATCAAGACACTGCATGGCGAATGCTCCGGGAAGCTGGTTGAACCCGTCCGACAGATGAAGCCGGCGGACGGATTTCGGTTATTGAGTGGCGGTGGAGGAGTGAAGAAAATGGAGTCAGGCAGGAAAGGACAGGAAACTTTTGATGCGATCGGAAAATGATTATTTCGGGGCTGTGGGATACCCCATTTGATTCTGACGGAATTGCGTAAGCTTCTTCAGGGCGTTGCGAGTTTCTTCGTTGAGCTCATTGCGCGGTTTGTCGGTCTGCGCCATGAGCTGGCGAGATGTTTGTCGGACATGCTGTTCGCGCTGTTCAAGCAGGGGGGCGAGGACATTTTCGAGGTAGGCCGGGATGGAATCCACAGAAGCTGAAGCGTCACGACCGGAAGCCATCAGCCGAAAGATTCCTTTTTCTTCGGCGGAATCGAGCACGGCATTGATCAGGCTGAGCAGTGATGTGTCGGAGTCGGCTGCGCTGATCAGGCGAGCTGTTTCGGGGAGTTCTCCTTCTTCTTTCCAGAGGTCAATGCAGAGTTCCAGCAGTTGTCGGTGACGTGAGTCGGAAAAATCGTCGGGGCCAATGTGGTGCCGGATCAGATCAATGGTTTCCGGACAGGTGAGAATGATTTCGAGCAGATCCCGTTCGGCGTTGCGAATGGCCGCAGTTGCCGTGACGGCGCGAGGTGTTGACTGAGCAGGCGCGGAGGAGTTTGAAGGGGTGCGGGGTGAGGATTTTTCGGGGGGTTCAGGGTTTGAACGGAGCTGGAGCTTTTTTCGGGTAGTCTGGCGGAGTTCTGAGAGCTGCTGTCGGGCGACTCGTTCGTCCACCTGCACCTTCCAGCACACCGTCCGCAGAATCAAATCCTCACGGACCGTTCCAACCAGTCCGGGGGCGGAATTGAGAAATTCGAGCATTTGTGTGAGCACCTGCTGACGGGCGGCAATGGAATCGATGCCCGACCGCCTGATCACGGCCTGCAGCTTGTAATCCCACGCCTCCAAAGCTGACTCCGTCAGCTTCAGAAATTCTTCCCGACTATGGTCCTCAAGGTAGTCCGCAGGATCCTTGCCTGACGGAACATTCAGAATCCGCAGATCCAGATCCTGAGCGAGGAATTGCGAAATTGACCTTTCTGCCGCGCGTTGCCCTGCGTCATCACTGTCGTAAACCAGCACCACTTTCTCTGCAAATCGTCGCAGGAACTTCACATGATCTTCGGTTAATGCCGTCCCGAGCGTTGCAATTGCTGCCGTCACACCCGCCTGATGACAGGCAATGCAGTCCATGTAGCCTTCGACAACGATCGCCACCTTCTGACGTCGAATCGTCTCTCGGGCCTTGTCAAACGCAAACGTCGTCCTCCGCTTTTGAAAGATGGATGATTCCCAGCTGTTCCAGTACTTGCCACGGTTCTGATCGTTGCGACCGGGCAACACCCGTCCCCCGAATGCAACCACTCTGCCCTTCTCGTCAAACACAGGAAAAACCAACCGATCAGCCAAATCCATTGCAGAATGCCCCTGGCCTCCGTCCCGGGGTCGAATGATTCCTGCTGCCACCAGCTGTGCCGTCGTGAAACGACCGCGCGCCTTGTCCTGAAGCCAGTATCGATCGTCCGGATGGTAACCCAGCCGAAAGTTACGCACCGTTTCATCCGTTAAACGTCGCTTCACGACGTAGTCCCGGGCCATTTGAGCCACCGGGGATGTCCTGAGCGTTTGATGCATCAGATTGGCTGCCCACTCTGCGACCTCAAGCGCCTCACCCCGACCAGGCCCGGCAGGCTGATCCGACTGCGGACCACGTTTCGGAATTTCCAGACGTGCCCTCTTTGCGAGACTTTCCAATGCCTCTGGAAAGGACACCTTTTCAATCTTCATCACCCAGCTGAAACAATCTCCACCCTCGTCACACACCCAGCACCGGTAGGATTGCCGGTCCGGGTACACATTGAACGATGGATTGTGATCTTCATGGAATGGACACAGACCCACGTAACTGCGGCCGCCGTGCAGGGGCTTTAAGGCGACCGTATCAGACACCAAATCCACCAGATTTGTGCTGGAACGTACGAGCTGCTTGAAATCGTCCCCAGCAGCCTGCACAGGCGTGCTCCTTCCAATTGACTTCGCCGACAGACGCACCGAGAACGCACAAAAGACCATCTGAGCAATCAGCCCATGCTGACTTGCCGACAGCCCGCCCGCTGCCAACACCCGACGCACCAGTCTGCACCCAGGACCCGCCGAACACCCAGAAACTTTATGATCACAGCAGGAGCCCCTCGTGTGGCTGCAACCGCTGGTTCGGGACGCGACCCGCATCACCCCGCTGGAGTGGATGTGGACCGCAACACGGAGCAATCCGATCCTGAATCGCCAATTCCGCGTCGGGCAATTTTAGCTGACCCCGGGTGGGGGTCAAGCACTTCGGGACAAGTCGGTTCCGGAAACCGGGGGTGGCAACGTGCCAGCCGGGATAACGCATGAGCTTTGCGAAAACCCATTCGCTTACCGGAAACGCACGTCTTGCCCCACCCGCCTTCCATGCAGCCCCGCTGCCAGTCAAACCCTGAGTGGAATTCTCAGACCGTCCCACGCTGGACGAATGTGCCCAGGCAGCTCACGTACCAGGTCGTCGTAGTCCAGTTCGTGCGACATGTGCGTCAGCCACGCGCGGCGCGGCGCAAGGCGACGGATGACACCCAGAGCAGCTTCCAGGTGAAGGTGCGTCGGATGAGGCTCCCGGCGCAGTGTGCTGATCACCAGGTCATCCAGCCCCTCCAGCAACTCACGGCTGTCCGCCGGGATGCTGGAAACATCCGTCAGAAAGGCGACACGGCCGATGCGAAAGCCCAGAATCGGCAGGGTGCCATGGCGGACGCGGATTGGGAGCAGTTTCAGGCCGAGCAGCTCAAAGGGTACAGATTCCTCAATCCGCTCAAACGCTATCTTCGGAGCTGCATATTTGTGCGAATGCAGATCCGGGTCCGTGAACGCATACGCAAACGTCTGCCGAATCTGCTTCTCAACCGGTTCCTCACAATACAGCGGCACCGCCGAATCCATCCGGAAACCGAAGATTCGCAGATCATCCAGACCCATGATGTGGTCGGCATGGGCATGAGTGATCACCGCAGCACGAATGAGCTGCGCTCGCTCGCGGACCAGCTGCATCCGCAGTTCCGGACCGGCGTCAATCACAAATTCCCCCCCTGGGGCCCTCACCAGCACTCCGGTGCGCGTGCGACGGTTGCGGGGATTGCTGGAGTGACACACGCGGCAACTGCAGCCCACAACAGGCACTCCGATGCTGGTGCCTGTCCCCATCACCACCAGCTCCCACGGCCCCTGAGACCCCGCTGGCCCCGACACCGCACCCCCGTTCGCATGTGTTCGTTCGCCGTCCGACACGGGGCTGAGTTTCCTGTCTGAGCTGCATAGGGAGGAGGGCGGGGCGGTCGAGGGCAGAATCGCACGTCTCGCCAACACTGGTAAAATACCCAAACCGGAACGTCGCTGCCAGCCACAGCGTGGGATGATGAAACGGTGCGAAGGACGCTCGTATTCGTGCTTCGGACTCCACGTGGACTGTCGTCACGCGACAAGGAGTACAGTGGATGTCAATCCCCCGGTGAAGCTTCTGAGCCGCCGGACGGCAGTCCGCGGGCAACGGCGCTGCCACGGCATTCATGGGAGGCTGCGGCGGAATGAAAGGGCGGCCATGAGATACCAGAGGCTCACACCTGCTCCGTAATGCTGGCCATTCGTTGCATGGGTCCAATACGTCCCACGTGTCCCATCACACAACCTGGCAAAACGCAATCCCCGAGCCGCGCCCGTGAGGAAGCGGGCTACCCGGACGCCCCGGATGACGTGTCGAAGTGAGAAGTGAGAAGTTGCAGGGCGTTTGACGCCTCACCCCCGACCCCTCTCCCCTGGCAGGGGGGAGGGGGGATTATTCGCCGTCGGGTTCTTCGAGGTATGTGTAGCCATGGAGGGCTTCTTCATAGAACTTGACGAACTGTCCGGCCTGGACGTGGTCAATGCGATTGTCGCGGACAGCGTTTTCGACGGCGACCTGGAGTTTGTTGATCAGGTCGCGACCGCGGAACTGGACGTAATCGAGCACTTCGCTGACGGTTTCGCCTTTGATGATGGTGTCGAGGACCACTTCGCCGGTTTCGGAGAGGTCCACGTGAACGGCGTTGGTATCCCCGAAGAGGTTATGCAGGTCGCCGAGGATTTCCTGGTAGGCGCCGATGAGGAAGATGCCGAGGTAATAGGGTGAGCCATCAAATTCGTGGAGCATGAGGGTGCGGCGGACGTCCCGGCGGTCGATGAAGGTGTCGATTTTTCCATCGGAGTCGCAGGTGATGTCGCTGAGCACGGCATGTCGGGTGGGGCGATGGTTGAGCTGGTGAATGGGCATCACGGGGAACAGTTGCTTGATGGCCCAGGAGTCGGGGCAGGACTGGAACAGTGAGAAGTTGCAGAAGTAGTTGTCGGAGAGCAGTTTATCGAGGCGTTCGAGTTCTTCGGGGACGAATTCCATGGCGCCGGTGAGCTGCCAGATGCGGTGGCAGGTGGCGAAGTAGATGTTTTCGGCGAGGCAGCGCTGTTCGAGGGAGAGGTAGCCGGTGTTGAAGAGTGTCATGACGGTGTCGATGGAGGTTTGCGCGTCATGATAGGCTTCGAGTGCATTGCGCTGCGTGAGTCCGCGGTAGCTTTGGTAGAGGTCGTGGAGCACCTGTTCGGCTTCATCGGGCGGGGCGAGTGCGGCATCGGAGGTATTTTCGGTGCCCTGTTGAGAGACGCCGAGCACTCCGAAGACGAGCACGCTGTGGAAGGCGGAGATGGCGCGGCCGCTTTCGGAGATGATATTCGGGTGTTCGACGCCGGCTTCATCGCAGACGGTCTGGAGCGTGTAGACAACGTCGCGGGCGTATTCTTCCAGCGTGTAGTTCATGCTGGATTCGAAGTTGGTTTGTGAACCATCATAGTCCACGCCGAGTCCGCCGCCGACGTCCATGTATTTGAGTCCGGCGCCGCGTTTGGCGAGTTCGGTGTAGACTCGCGCGGCTTCGTTCAGCGCTGCTTTGACCTGGCGGATATTGGTGATCTGGCTGCCGAGGTGGAAGTGGAGGAGGGTGAAGCAGTCTTCCATGCCGCGACGGCGGAGCTCTTCGAGGGCTTCGAGGATTTCGTTGGCGCGGAGGCCGAACTTGGAGCGGTAGCCGCCGGAGCTCTGCCAGCGTCCCGCACCTCGTGCAGCCAGCTTGACTCGCATGCCGATCTGGGGACGCACGTTGAGCTTTTCGGCGTATTTGAGGATCAGTTCGAGCTCTGTGTACTTTTCAACGACCGGGATCACGTGCCGCCCGATTTTTTGAGCGAGGAGCGCCATTTCGATGAATTCGGCGTCCTTGAAACCATTGCAGATAATGGGCGTCTGAGCTTCGGTCATCGCCACGACGGCGAGCAGTTCAGGTTTGCTGCCGGCTTCGAGTCCGAAGCCGAATTCGCGGCCGTATTCCACGACCTTCTCGACCACCTCACGCTGCTGGTTGACCTTGATCGGGTAAACACAGGAATAGCCGCCACGATAGTTGTGCTCACGAATGGCGTCTGAGAAGGCTTTGTGGAGCACAAACAGGCGGTCGCGAATGATACCGTTGAACCGCAGGAGCACGGGGACATCAAGCCCGCGCATCTGCAGGCGTTCGACAAGTTGTCTGAGGTCCACGCCGCGGGCGGGGTTGCGGTCCGGATGCACCATGAGATTGCCGGACGGGTTGACTGAGAAGTAGCCATTGCCCCAGCGAGGGACTTCGTAGAGTTCAGCGGCATCGACAGTGGTCCAGTGCAGGGGCGATTCGTCGATCATTCCGGTGGCAACTTCCTGAGAAAGCGGGCTGCAGGGAGAAACGGGAAAGGAAGACGCCCGCATCGATTCGATGCGGGCTGTCGTGGATTCTGGCGTGTTTCTGCGATTGGCACGGCCGGACGATCGTTTCGCGGAGTGAAACGTGACCTTCAGGCTTTTGCCGGTTTGGCCGCCGGGCCGCCACTGCGACCGCTGAGGAACCAGACGAGGAACGGGCTGGCGATGTAGATCGAGCTGTAGGTCCCGACGATGGAACCGATGAGCAGACACCAGGCGAAGCCGTGCACCCCGGACCCCCCGAACACGTAGAGGATGATCACGACGATGAACACGGTGATCCCGGTCATGAGTGTGCGGCCAAGTGTGGAATTGAGCGATCGGTTCACGATGTCGCTGGTCACGAGCGGGTTTTTGCCGCGGACTTCACGAATACGGTCGAACACGACGATGGTGTCGTTCAGTGAATAGCCGACGAGGGTGAGGAAGGCGGCGATCATGGACAGATTGATGCGGAAGTCGTCGATGAGGAACAGATCGCCGAGCGACGAGCCGGCAAACCAGCTGGCCACGGCGAGTGAGCCGAGGGTGAAGAGGACGTCGTGTACCAGGGAGACGATCGCAGCCAGCCCGAAGACCAGGTTCTGGAAGCGGAACCAGATGTAGGCGGAGATGCCGAGGATACTGAGCACGACGGCAATTGTGGCATTGACGCGGGTTTCGGAGGCGACGGCGGAAGCGAAGGTATTGACTTCGTTGAAGAGCGGAGTTGAGTTGAGTTCGGCGCGGATGTTATTGACTGTGGCGGTGAGCTGTTCGGAAGTGACTTCCGGGAGCACCCGCACAACGTAGGTACTGTACTTCTTTACGGAGCGTTCGGCGGAGGTGGTTCCGGAGCCTTCGGTGCCTTCCAGTCCGAAGAGCCCTTCGGCGGGGGCATTGCGAACTTTGGAAAGGGCAGCGTCGATGAGATCTGTGGCAGTGCCGCTGGCGATTTCCTTGTCAAACCGAAGTTCGGCTTCGACACCACCGCGGTATGGCAGCCGCGCGACTGCGGCGACGGAGTTGTCGCCTTCGAGAATCTGAACGGGGCGGACAGTGGTTTCGGCCAGCGACACCATGCTGAGCTTCATGTCGGTGGAATCGGCAAAGGCCTGATTGACTTTGGCGCGGACACGTTCTTCGGCAGAGACGTCGGTGTTTTCGCCAGCGTCCGCCGTGTCTTCACTGTGGGTGTCACTTTCGGTGGTGCGGAGTCGGAAGTAGGTGCCGATTCCTTCTTCGCTTTCGTCGCCGACACTGAGCCGTTCGAGGGAGAAGTTGTCGCCGAATTCGGCCTTCAGGGCTTTGGCCACGTCCTCGGTGCGTTCAGGTTCGGTCATCTGGAAGGCAACCATGGTACCGCCCGTGAAGTCGATATCGTAATTGCGTTCGCCGCGAATGAGGAAGGCGAGCAGACCGATGCCGATACAGACGGCAGAAGCGGTGAACAGCTGGGGGCGATATTTCATGAAGTCCAGATTCGTTTCGCCGACCGCCTGCATCATGCGAATCTGACGCAGGACACCGACCTTTTCGCCGATGTCAAACAGGAGTCGACCGACGTAGAGCGCGGTGAACATGCTGATGGCAAGACCGATGAACAGCGTGACGGCAAACCCGCGGATCTGGTCGGTGCCGAAGTAGAAGAGGACGACAGAGGTGAGCAGGGTGGTGATATTGGAGTCGAAAATTGTAATAAAGGCTTTCTCGAAGCCGTTCTGAATGGCCATGCGAACGCTTGAACCTTTGGTGAGCTCTTCTCGCATGCGTTCATAGATGAGCACGTTGGCATCGACGGCCATCCCGATAGTGAGCACGATGCCGGCAATGCCAGGCAGAGTAAAGGTGGCGTTGACCGCCACCATGGCCCCGATGGTGAGGACGAGGTTGAGGATCAGAGAGATCACGGCGATCAGGCCGGCCGTACGGTAGTAGACCAGCATGAAGATGACCACAGCCAGACCGCTGATGCCGGTGGCGGTGATGCCTTTCTGACGGACGTCGGCACCGAGCGTGGGGTCGACGGTGGCTTCGCTGAGTGGTTTGGGGTCGATGGGGACCTCGAGCGCACCGGCGTTGAGCACGGAGACCAGTTCGTCAGCTTCGGTGGCGGTGAAACCAGTGCCACCGCCCGAGATTTGTCCGCGGTCGTTGATTTGTTCGTTGATGCGGGGGGCGCTGTCGAGAAATCCGTCGAGGACGATGGCGAGTTCGCGATCGGGGACACCGGAGCGGGGCACATTGCGGCCGGTGAGCTGTCCGAAGAGGTAGGCGCCGGTCTGATCGAAGGCGAAGTTGACGACGATCTGAGCATTCTGAGGGTCGAAGTCGCGGTAGGCGGAACGGAGATATCGACCGGTGACCTGCTCGTCCGGAGGATCGATGAGCAGGAGGTATTCTTCGGTGTCGTACTGTTCGACACGGCCGTCAACGGTGCGTTCGGCCTTGATGGGACGACGGATGGCAGTACTGCTTTCGAGCCGTTTGGGGACGCCGTTGGCTTCGGCAGCACGAACCCAGCGGGCGCGGAGTTCGCCATCAATGCGGACGTCCTTTTCGGCCAGATCCATATCGAGTGCCATGCGGGTAACATCGGAGTCGGTGTTGTTGGCCACGATGTGGAATTCGAGACTTCCGAGGCGTGTGATGCGGCGTTTGATGTCATCGACAGTCTGGGGATCTTCGCCGGGAACAATCACTTCGATGCGGTCGGTGCCGACGGCGCGGACTGTGATTTCTTCGGTGCCGGACACATTGATGCGGCGACTGACGGCTCCCACCATCTGATCCATCACCTGCGGAGTGATTTCCTTGCCTTCGCCACGGACCTGGAAGACCATGTTGGTTCCGCCGGCGAGGTCAATGCCAAGTCGGAAGCGGTCAGACAGCGGCCGGTTGTTAATGAGCGATGTGAGGAACGGGGAGGTGCCGAGGACCAGCATGAAGAGCGTGATGCCGATTCGTGAGGACCATTCCGGCACGCTCAGTGCGCGGCCGATGAAGTGGGCAGCGACGAAGGGGAGCGCGAGCATGGCGAGCACGAGCAGGAGAAACAGAAATTCGCCGCCGGATTGGGCAGGAGCCGGGACGGGCTTGTCTGCGGCAGAGACGGATTCGGCTGGAGTGGTGGCGTCCGCCGCAGCGTCAGTGGACTGGGCTGCCGGTGCAGCAGTCGCCGCCGGAGTGTCCGGAGCAGCCGGTGGCTGTGGGGTGACTTCAGGGAGTTGTGGAGCGACAGGGGTGGCCGGAGCGTCCGCGGGGGGCGTTGCGGGGGTGGCAGCCGGTGGTGTGTTGTCGCCGGGGGGCTGAGCCGCCGGGGAAGCTGCGGGAGCCGCCGGGGCCTGAGTATCGGCAGCAGGCGCGGCTGCGGCGGGCGGCTGACTGGCCGGGGCGGGAGCGGGGGTGTCAGGAGTCTGCAGCAGGCCGAACAAGAGTCCCTGGAGCACAAAAGACAGCACAACTGACATCAGAGGATTCCTGGGGAGAGCCGCGATCACGCAGACTTCGCGGGGAGCGGGGTGGAACGGGGAAGCTGATATATGTAGCGAAAATCGCCGTGTGAAGACAATTCCAGCGGCCTTCCGGGTCCATAATCCGGGAAATTTCCGCAGTTTGAGCAGTCAAATGGCTATTTTTTTTCGGGGGCTTCCGATTTTTCGTCGAGCGGCCCGTTGATGGCGCTGCGGAGGAAGCGAATGCGAGTGGAATCGTCAACCTTGAGTGTGACGAAGCGGCCGTCGGATGAGAGATCAGCGATGGTGCCGATCAGACCACCATTGGTCACGACACGGTCGTTCTTTTTGAGCTGATTCATGAGCTCCTGGCGGCGACGCTGCTCTTTCTGCTGGGGCCGCAGGATCACAAGCCAGAACATGAATGCCAGCCCGGCAAAGGGTACAAACTGCACCCAGCCCGGCGGTTGTTCAGGGACTTTGGTGGGGCGAGTGCCCGGAGAGGCCTGTGGGGCCGCCTTTGCGTCGGGGGAGGGCGCGGCAACCGGGGGAGCAGGCGGATTGGCGGCGCCCGCCACCGGGGCCTGGTCTGCTGGAGCGATTGTGGACGCGGATGCGCCTGTCGCCGGGGCGTCGGATTTGGTCGCCAGGCCGCCGTCCTGATGGGGATGGAAAGCCGCTGCGCCGGTATTGAGGGCGACTGTGAGCAGTGCTGTGAGTGCCAGGGAACCTGCCACGAAAGACTCCTGTGCCTGAAAATCCAATTGACCGCCAAAAGCTCGAAGTTTATTCCCCACCTGCCCAGAGGGCAAGCTGATGGGCACGAAAGGTGGCCAGAGTTCCCGCAAGAATGGCCTCGCGGAGCTGGCGGACGAGAGTCTGATAGTAGGTGATGTTGTGCAGCGAGAGGAGGATGGGGCCGAGCATTTCTTTGGCGACGAAGAGATGTCGCAGGTAGGCGCGACTGTAGTGGCGACAGGCCGGGCAGGGGCAGTCGGGGTCGAGCGGCCTGAGGTCTTTCTGGTGGACGGCATTTCTGAGCCGCACAGGGCCGCGGCTGGTGAACGCCATCGCATTGCGACCGTTGCGAGTCGGCATGACGCAGTCGAACATGTCGATGCCGCGACACACGGCTTCCAGAATGTCTTCCGGCCGGCCGACACCCATGAGGTACCGTGGCTTGCCGACCGGAAGCAGCGGGACAGTGCAGTCGAGCGTGGCGTACATCAGTGACGGTGGTTCACCAACGCTGAGGCCACCCACGGCGTAACCGGGGAAATCAATCCCCAGCAGTCCTCGGGCCGATCGCTCCCGCAGATCCGGGTGGATGCCACCCTGAACAATACCGAAGAGTGCCTGGTCCGTTCGCGTCTGGGCCCGACGACAGCGTTCGGCCCAGCGCGTGGTGCGGTCGACCGCCTGCAGAATCTTTTCACGGGATTCCCCGGAAGGCGGACATTCGTCGAGACACATCATAACGTCGGCGCCGAGCGATTCCTGGATGCGGACGGCGCGTTCGGGTGAGAGTTCAAGGAGGTTGCCGTCGATGTGTGAGCGGAAGACAATGCAGTCGTCATCCAACTTTCGCAGATCAGCAAGGCTGAAGACCTGAAAGCCACCGCTGTCCGTCAGAATCGGCCCGTCCCAGTCCATAAACCGGTGCAGCCCCCCATGCAGTGCCACGATGGATTCGCCGGGGCGGAGTGCGAGGTGATAGGTGTTGGCAAGGAGCATTTGTGCGCGGGCTTCGCGCAGTTGCACCGGGAACAGTCCCTTGACCGTACCGAGCGTGCCGACGGGCATGAACGCAGGTGTCTCGACGGTGCCATGCGGAGTGACCAGCTGACCGGCTCGACCCGCTGTTCCGTCGTCGACAGCGTCAAGGTGAAAGGCAAACGCAGACATGAAGTGTTGGATCGTCGCTTTTCGGGCTGTGAAAAGGATCGGGGGGAATTCGTTTTGCAGAGCGAAACGTGAGATCGGGAGCCAGCTAGCGGACGAGGAATCGTTTGGCGTCGCTGACAGTTTTGGGGTCTTTGGCTTCGAGCAGTTTCAGGTTGGCTTCGGCCTTGACGGCGGTGTCGGGGCGAACTTCCAGGCCATCGGCGGCGGGAACGCCTTTTTCCTGGCTGCAATAGTAAAGGTATCGCACGATGGCGCGACGAATGGCAGGAATTGCAAATTTCTCGTCTTCGTACATCGCCATCAGCCGGTCCTGGAGCGTCCAGTCTTTCCAGCGCGCAAGGTCGGTGATAACGAGGTCGGCGAGTTCCTGGCGTTCAAGGAGGATCCGCATGGAGGCGCGGAGACGCTCCTGAGGAATGCGATCGGGTTCGTAGGTCCAGAGAAACCGCAGGGCCTGCATTACAGCGTAGGTTTCGCTGAAGGGCAGAGGAACTTCCTTGCCGGCGGCATCGCGGGCAGTTTTGGTGCGCATTTTGGCGTCTTCGAGCGTTTGCAGGCCGGGTTCTCCGCGGAGCAGGATGTAGCCAGCCATAACGCCTTCGATGCCGAGTCGAAAATCGGCATCGAGGATGAGGATTTTTTGTTCGAGCAGTGCAGCGTCCTCGGGTTGGCCGCAGAGTCCGGCAAGCAGACCGTAGAAGCCGATGCGGGTGGGCGAGACTTTCGGGTCATTGAGCCATTGGAGTATTTTTTCGCGCGGAAGCTTTTCGCGGAGTGGCATGATGACGCTGTAAGGAGCGGCCGCGAATTCCGCGAAGGCGTCGTTGGAAATCATCGTGTCAGGGTGCTCGAAGTATGGGAGGAAGTATTCGAGCCGTTCGGTGTGCGCGGCAGGGTCGGTCGCTGGGAGTGGCATGGAGGCGAGATACTTCCAGGCAACGTCGGTGACCTGGGAAGGAGCGTGCCAGTCTTCAAGTCGGTCTTCAGGGCCCATGAGTGAGAAGAGCGTTTTCTCGGGGGCGGTGACGGCCTGCGGGAGCTCCACGGTCTGGCCGGGCTGAAAGCGACTGCCCCTGGAAAAAGCGACCGCCACAATTTCGAATCTGGCATTGCCGGCCGTTACGTCGGTGGCCTTTTCGCCGCCGAGATATCGTCCGAGCAGCAGGTGGTCACACATTTGAATCTGTTCGGCCATGACCAGAGTCGGCGCATCACAGAAGGGGCAGGCTGCTGCGGCGGTGGCGGGGACGGCTGAGGAGTGCGTGACGGTCAGAACGGTCAGGACGGAAGTCAGAAGCCAGCGCATCGGAATGCTGCCTTTCGGAAGTTGCGGGGGGCTGCCGGGGGTCATCAATTGAGCACTTTGGCGTGTTCTATGCGGTACAGACGGGACAGGTCGGTCTGATCTGCGCCGGGGTCGATCCGGAAGATACCTTCCACGTCGAATGGGCGATTGGCGATGTAGTCACTGACCTGGCCCGGGGCGAGCGAAACGGAGATGATATCGTAGATTTTGGGCTGTCGCACGAAACAGCAGATGCCGTTGTCGCGGGCGAGAGTGAAGGAGGTCAGACCAGTGGCCTCAAACGTGGGATACATGTAGCCGCGAATTCGCACGGTCTGGCCGTCGAGTTGGCTGAGCCATTCAGGGAAGTGACTGACGGCGTCTGCCGGAACGGGCTCCATGTTGAGCACTTTCAGGAGATCGATGTCGTCGTAGCTGACGCGGAAAGCATTTGATGGACGCTCTTTGCGAAACCGTTTGCTGGGAATGAGCAGTTGGATGGGGCGGGGCTCTGCGCTGGCGGAATTTTCGATGGCGGGACGGTCGGCAGGACCTGTCAGCCCGGTCTGGGACGACGTGACGAGCGGGGCTGTGGCGGGAGTGGCGTCCGTAGTCGGAGCAGTGGCGGAGACTGAGGGCGTTGTCGTCCCTGGGGGCGATTCGTCGGGGAGGGGCGTGGGTGCTGTGGATGTTGCGCCCGCGGGATCTGCCGGTGTTGGATCTGGAACAGGGGCGGTCGAGGTGGTCGGTACCGACGCGGAACTGACCGCAGCGACGTCGGCTGTCTGAACAGCGGAAGCTGTGCCGCCCTTTGCGTCCATGGAGCCTGCCGCGGGAGGCGTCTGCGTGAAGGGCACATAGTCGCCGGAACTGCCGGAATCCTGGCAGCCTGCGATGACGAGCGTACCAGCGACAGTGAACCACATGAGCGGCCGATTCACGAGGAATGCTCCGGTAACGCGGACGGAAAACAAGAATGCCTGTGCGAACTTCGGCAGGACGCCAGGCGTCATTCTATCGCTGCTCACTGGTCAGGCGTACCCCCAAGTTGAGGAAAATATGGAATTGCGGGTACCCGGACAAGCAGGATGGGTATGTACTCAGAACAAACGCGATGGATTCCGATCGGCCCTCTGCAGGCTTGCTCCCGCTGCTGCCATTCCAATTCCTGGAATCACCTCCCTCACTGCCCGCAATCACTCAATTTCCCATCGCTCCGTGTCGACTCTCAACCTTCCCAAAAGCGACTGCAGTGGGGATCCCGCTGGCCAGAACACTTGTTTACGGCTGATTTGCAAGCTACAATCCGCGGTTTCTCGAAAGATTTCCGGCTCCTGTGGAGCCTGAAATCTCCCCTATGTCTGTCAGGAATCGACTGAAGTGCCTCCAGTCACTGTCAACGTCCGTGAGATTTTTGAATCTGAAAACCTGCTGACCCTCGACCAGCTCCACCAGCTGGAAGTCGCTGCCGGGTCATCGCAGCTGCCCGACCTCCGCCTGGCAGCCGGCGAAGCCGTGCGCAAGGTGGATGCCGGGGATAAGCACGAACCATTGCTCGCCCGCGCTGGTGGGGGTTCCTACCTGCTCTCGCGTCAGTCCCAGGCTGACCGCATCCTCTCCACGGTGACTCGCGACGGCGTCGCGATGTACGTCCACGGTCAGTGCCTGCTCTCGCTCAACCGCCCCGACGAAGCGGCAGCGCGGTTTGAAGCGGCCGCCAAAGCCGGTATCGATCCTGTCGGCTGTACCCTCCGCCGCGCCGGCGCCGTTCGCGCCTCCGGTCGCGTCGATGAAGCCGAAAAAATGCTTCGCAGCGTCGCTGCCTCCGCCGCCAGTCGCGCCGAATACTCATTTCAGATGGGTTGCATCTGGGCCGACCGTGGCGATTCACTCACCGCGGTCGAATACTTCGAACGCGCTGTCGATATGGATCCACACCACACCCGCGCCCTGTTCTGGCTCGCCGCCGAAAATGCCCTCCGCGGCAACGATGACGAAGCCATTCGACTCTACGAACGGTCACTCTCCCGCCCCCCTTTTTACATCGGTGCCCTGCTCAACCTCGGCTTGCTCTACGAAGACCGCGAAAACTACAAATCCGCAGCCTTCTGCTTCCGCCGTGTTCGCGAATATGATCCGGGCAACGCCTTCGCTGACCTGTACCTCAAGGACATCGAAGCCACCCAGGACATGTACTACGACGAAGACAGCGCTCGACAGGAAGCCCGCATGAAGCAGCTGCTGGGCCGTCCAGTCACCGACTTCGAACTCTCCGTTCGCAGCCGCAACTGCCTGCAGGCGATGAATATCAACACCCTGGGAGACCTGACCGAAGTCAGCGAACAGGAACTCCTCGCAGGAAAGAACTTCGGAGAAACATCACTCACCGAAATCCGTGAACTGCTCGCCGCACATGGGCTCCGCATCGGCCAGCATATGCATCGGATTCACACTCGCGAACATGTCGTCGACCAGAACCTGACCCCCGAAGAACAAGCCCAGATGAACAAACTGGTCGCCGACCTCAACCTCTCGGTCCGCTCCCGCAAATGTATGTCCCGACTCAATATCCAGACCATCGGACAACTCTGCTCCCGCACCCCCGACGAACTTCTCGCCAGCCGCAACTTCGGTGTCACATCGCTCAACGAAATCCGCCAGAAACTCGGCGAAGTCGGACTGCGACTCCGCAACGACTGATGCCCGCAGACGATAACCCGGTAGTGTAATCGGTAACACAACAGATTTTGGTTCTGTTTTTCCAGGTTCGAGTCCTGGCCGGGTTATTTTTTGTGAACCACACAATCGAGTCCATCAGGATGTCTATCCACCGGACAAAGCGGAATGAGACCTGCGTGGACACAGATAACCTGCGACTCCGCCGAATCACCTGGGCCGACCAGGAATTCGCCCTGCAGCAACAGGGTCTCTTCCTTCGTCCTGATTCCGGGAAATTGTATCCGCCCGAAGTCCCCCCTTTGACTCCTTCGCTGCAGATTCTAGACTCTGCCCCTCCTTTCCTCGGGTCGCCGGTCTTTTGGACGCCCCCCTCCCGCCGCGTCTCCAAATGCGGAGCGGTCGCCCGAAGTCTTGCACAGCTCAGACCCGCCAACCCTGTGACAGTCTCCCGTTTCGTCTTTCAATTTGTTCTCGTCCTGATCACCGGTTGGCTGATTGCCTTCTGGCCTGCGGCGTTCCTCAATCCGGTATCCGGAGTGTTCTGGTTGACTGTCGCCGCAGGAGTCATGTTTTTCTCCGGGATTTCGGGCATCGTTCTTGTCAGCGTCCTCAAGCAACACAACACTCTCGCCGAAATCTTTCTCCACTCTGGTAACCGCGCCTTCTGGGTGCTTGTCGCTGCGGGCATCGCCAAAACGTCCCAGCCACAACTTGGATTTTCGGATTTTTATGGCTGGCTGATTTTCTTCTATTTGCAATTGATGGTTCTCGAAGTGCTGTCCCTGCGTCGGCACACTCAGTCTCGGGGTTCATGAAACCTCAGCACTGCATCTGATAATCGTCATGTCCCCGAAGTCTTCCTTGGAAGTGGTCCAGGATGAGCGGCGAAGATAATTTTCATCACGTGCGCGATTTTCCCTACTTCGAGATTCCGGGGATGCTCACGTCCGATCACGCCTTCGATGATGTTGGCAACGTGCCCTGGCACGTGAAGTCGATGCTGCATCTGCCGCAGAATGCAACGCTCGACCAGGTCAATGCTGCCATGGTTGGTAAGGTGCTCATTCCCCAGCCATTCGCTGGCAGCTACAACGAGCCTGGCTTCTTCATTACGAAGTTCATGGTCCTGCAACTGCTGGTCCTGCTGCTGTGCCTGTTCATCTTCCGGGGGCTGGCCATCCGCATTCGATCGGGTCAGCCGGCACGTGGCCGATTCTGGAATCTCTGGGAGATGCTCGCGCTGGCCATTCGTGATCAGGTTGTCCGTCCGACTATCGGGGACCACCACCACGAGCACCACGACGACCACGGTTCGCATGATCCGCATCATCACGCCCACCCGGCTCCTGCAGGTCATCCGGCAGACCGGTATCTGCCGTTCATCTGGAGCTGCTTCTTCTACATTCTGTTCTGCAACCTCCTCGGGGCTATTCCCTCGCTTGGATCGGCCACCGGAGATATCAACGTTACTGGTGCCTTGGCGCTCTGCGCCTTCGTAGCCACAACCGCCTACGGCATGCAGTCGCTCGGATTTGGTGGCTTCTTCGGGAATCTCATTCCCAACACCGGGATGACTGGTGCCGGTGCGATCGGCATCGGGGGACTGATGTTTGTCATCGAAGGCCTCGGATTTCTCATTAAACATCTCATCCTTGCGATGCGACTTTTTGGCAATATCATGGGAGGTCACACGGCTCTCGGCGTGATTCTTGCCTTCATTGCCGGAGCTGCGAAAGGCCATGTGGCAATCTGGAGCGTTGTTACCATCGGCAGCCTTCTCGGCCAGGTTGGCGTAGGGCTTCTTGAACTGCTCGTCGCAGTCCTTCAGGCATACGTGTTCTCGTTTCTTGCGACCATCTTCATTGCTGGCTCTGTCCATAAACACTAAGCAGCCCAGCCGGGCTCTTTTGTCTTCTGTTACGCCGCAGCCCCAACGGGGCTCGACTGTGCATCCTTTCCCTGTACCCGCTCAATCATGAGGAGTGTCTTGTGGCTCAGTTTCTGAAATTCGCGATGCTGCTTCTGGCTGGCTTTGCTGCTCTTTCCGCTCCTGCCTTCGCCGTCGACGAAGCAGCTCCCGCGGCGGCCGCCACGGCCGAAGCTGAACAGCCTTCCCTCATCACATTCAGCAGCACCTTCGGCGCCGGTCTGATTGTGATCGGTGCAGGTCTCGGCATCTCACGCCTGTCAGCCGCTGCGTTTGAAAGCATGGCCCGACAGCCCGAGGTCGTCGGCGACATCCGGGGTAGCATGATTATCGTCGCAGCCATGATCGAAGGGGCCGCTGTGATCGGTCTCATCGTCTGCCTCATCGCCTGATTTCGTTCGGTCTTCCAGCTTCCATTCGATCGGGATGGCGTTCATGAACACCAGGTTGAAGTTCAGGACCTGCACGCGTTTGCTCGCAGCCCTGTGCGCCTTTGTGGTCGCAGTGGGAGTCGCCCCTGCCGGGCTTGATACAGTCCTGCTCGCAGCAGGCAGCGAAACCGGCGTTCCCATGGGGTTTAAAGGTGACCTCGCGCTGTTTTCGCTCGTCGCATTCGTGCTGTTTCTCCTCGTGCTTGGCAAACTCGCATGGCAACCCATGATCGAGGGTCTCGATAAGCGTGAGTCGGGGATCCGGCAGGCGATCGATGATGCTGAAGGCAATCGACGCAAATCAGAGGCACTCCTGGCAGACTACCAGAAGAAACTCCGGGAAGCCGAACAGACTGTTCAGGCCATGGTCGCCGAGGCACGTAGAGATGCTGAACGCACCGGCAAAGACCTCATCGCCAGTGCTCAGAAAGAAGTGGATCTGATCCGCGTTCGCGCTAAGGAAGAGATCCGTCAGGCAAAGGATGCAGCACTCGCTGAAGTCTTCGGACAAATCAACACGCAGGTGATACTCGCCGCCGAGCACGTCCTCGGGCGTACGCTCGCCGATTCTGATCAGGATCGGCTGGTCACAGAAGCACTGGCCCACATCAGTCGCTGAAGTTCGCCAAATCGCAATCTGGCTGTTTAAAGGTCTCCTATGGCTGGCTCAAGGTTTACAACCCGTCCGGAAAGTGTACTGGAAGATCCCGGTGCGCGCGCCGTGGCGACGCTGTATGCCCAGTCATTCTTGTCAGCCGCAGTCGCTAATCAGGTGCCGACGGCTTCTGAAGAACTCGCATCGTTTCTCACGGACCTGCTGGCCAGGTTCCCGGAATTCCGCGATGTGCTGTTTTCTGATTTCGCCGGTCGCGACCAGAAGCTCCAACTCATTAATCGCGTCGTGGCTCCACGCTGCTCCGAGTTCTTCGCGAACTTCCTCAGAGTGCTCGTGAGACACGGCCGAATGGAACTCCTGCCAGTCATCAACGAGGTGATGATTCGCCTCCAGGAGCGGTCTGCAGGACAGCAGCGTGTCAAGGTGCGGTCCGCAAGGCCGCTCACCAGCAACGCACGGACGGAGATCCGGAAGGCCCTGAAGACGCGGTTCAGTTTTGATCCCATACTCGAAGAATCCATCGACCCGCAATTAGTCGGCGGAGTCGTGCTCCAAATTGGTGATACCGTTTTTGACTCATCGCTGCGTTCCCGGCTGAAATCACTGCAGGGACGTCTGGTGGAGAAGACTTTCAATGAAATTCAAAGCAGACGAGATCGCTTCAGTCATCCAGAAGGAGATTGAAGACTTTCGCGGTCTGATTCAGACGGCGGAAGTGGGTCGAGTGATCGAGGTCGGTGACGGCATCGCGCGCTGCACGGGGTTGTCCACAGTGATGTCGGGGGAGATGGTTGAATTCTCCAACGGCACCACAGGCTTCGCATTCAACCTCGAAGAAAGCAGCGTCGGGGTCGTGATTCTCGGTGACTACCTCAGCATCGCTGAAGGTGACGAGGTCCGCTCCACCGGGAAACTGCTCTCCGTTCCCGTGGGCCAGTCCCTCCTCGGGCGCATGGTCGACCCGCTCGGCATCCCCCTCGACGGCAAGGGCCCCGTGATCACCACGGAATCCCGCCCCGTTGAATGGCAGGCCGCCGGTGTTGCCGAGCGCCAGCCCGTGAAGGAGCCGCTCCAGACCGGTATCAAGGCTATCGACGCGATGACGCCAATCGGTCGCGGCCAGCGAGAACTCATCATCGGTGACCGCAAAACCGGCAAGACTGCCATTGCCATCGATACGATTCTCAACCAAAAGGGCACCGGCGTAATCTGCGTCTACGTGGCGTGCGGGCAGCGCGCTTCGTCGATCGCCGGCGTTGTTGAAGTTCTTCGCCAGAACGGCGCGCTGGATTACACCATCGTCGTCGCCGCCAGCAGCGCCGACCCCGCTCCCCTGCAGTACATCGCTCCCTATGCGGGCGCTGCAATGGCTGAACACTTCATGTATCAGGGTAAGCACACGCTTGTCGTGTACGATGACCTGTCAAAACAGGCCGTCGCCTACCGACAACTCTCACTGCTCATGCGGCGCCCCCCCGGTCGCGAGGCGTTCCCGGGTGACGTGTTCTACTGCCACAGCCGTTTGCTCGAACGCGCAGTGAAGCTCAGCAAGGAAAACGGCGGGGGCTCCATGACCGCGCTCCCCATCATTGAAACTCTCGAAGGCGAAGTGTCGGCCTACATCCCCACCAACGTGATCTCCATCACCGACGGACAGATTTATCTTGAGCCGGACCTCTTCTGGAAAGGGATTCGTCCCGCCATCAACGTCGGCATTTCCGTCAGCCGCGTCGGTGGTAACGCCCAGACAAAAGCCATGAAGAAGATCGCCGGCAGCCTCCGTCTCGACCTCGCGTCCTTCCGTGTGCTTGAAGCCTTCGCCCAGCTCGGAACTGAACTCGACAAAGCCACCCAGACACAGCTTGACCGCGGCTACCGCATGGTCGAATTGCTCAAGCAACCCCAGTATGTTCCGCTCCACGTGGCCGACCAGGTGATTGCGATCTACGCGGGCACCAAAGGTTACTTCGATAAAGTACCAGTCCGGAACGTTCAGGCTGCCGAAAAAGAACTGCATGAGTTTATTCGGACGGAACACGCCGACATGCGGGACAGACTCGTCGCCGAAGCTGCGCTGACCGATGAGATCGAGCGCATGCTCGTGAAGGCACTCGAAGCCTTCGTCGCTCGTCAGGCAGCTCAGGGCTGATTCGTCTCCGTCTCCTCCTGTCCTTCTTACTCCGGTGCAGTTCAGCCATGGCCAACCGACGCTTGCTCGTAAAACGGCTCAAAGCGGTGCGCAATATCCGCAAGATCACGCGCACAATGGAGCTGATTGCGACCGGTCGCTTCAAGAAAGCGATGGATCGCGCCACAGAGGCAGCTGAATACACGCGGAAGATTTCCGAAATCGTCGGTGATCTCGGCCAGGCCAGCCTCAGGTTTTCCCATCCGCTCCTGCAGCGACACGCTGAAGAGAAGCGAGGAATTCTGCTGGTGCTCACGGCCAACCGCGGACTGTGCGGCGGCTACAACGCCAGCGTCCTCCGCCAGGCCGTCGCCCATGTGCGACAGCAGAACGAAAAGGGCTTCGAAACATCGCTCGAAGTGTCCGGCAAACGCGGCATCAAATTCCTCAACTTCCAGAAGTTTGCGATGGACCAGACCTACACGCACTTCGAAGAGAAAACGTCGTTCGCGGAAGTCGATGTGCTCGCCAGTCGCTATGCCGATCTCTATACCGCTGGCCGCATTGATCGTCTCGACGTCGCTTACACCCGGTTTGTCAGCAGCGCAAAGCAATTTGCCGTTGTCGAAACTGTCCTGCCTCTGGCAAGCCTCTCTTCCGGGGGCACGACCAGCGCCAGTGGCGTTGATTACGACTTCCTGCCGTCCGCTCAGGAAATTCTCGAAGAGATCGTCCCGGCTGCCTTCCGCGCCAAACTCTTCAAATGTTTCCTTGATTCAATCGTCAGCGAACAGATCGCCCGGATGGTGGCCATGAAGGGTGCCACCGAAAACGCAGACGAGATGGCCGGGAGCCTGAAGCAACAGTACAACCGGGCGCGGCAGGCCGGCATCACATCAGAACTCGCAGAAATCATCGGCGGTGCCGCTGCCCTCGGCTAGCACACCGCGACCTCCCAAACATTCTCGTCCCGGATTCATCAGAAGACCTAATCGCGAACAGACGGCAGGCGAAACATGGCTGAAGCAACCAAACAGGGCAAAGTCTCTCAGGTGATCGGATCGACATTCGACGCCGAATTTCCGGAGCATAGCCTCCCGGAAATCTATAATGCCCTCACCATCGAAGAAGAGATCAAGGGCAACCGCGTCAAAGTGACCGGCGAAGTCCAGCAGCACCTCGGTGGCGGTCGGGTCCGCTGCGTTGCACTCGGCAGCACCGACGGCATGCGACGCGGAATGACCGTGAATGATACCGGTCGGCCACTCTCCGTCCCCGTCGGCAAGGGCACGCTGGGCCGCGTATTTAACGTGCTCGGCGACGCCATCGACGGTCGCGGTGCAGTCGAGCACGACGAACGCTGGCCTATTCACCGCCACCCGCCAAAACTCGAATCGCTCAGTTCCAAAACCGAAGTCTTCGAGACCGGAATCAAAGTTGTCGACCTGCTCACCCCATTCGTCCGCGGCGGTAAAGCAGGTCTGTTCGGCGGTGCCGGTCTTGGCAAAACTGTGATTCTTACCGAACTCATCGCCCGTATCGCCAGTGCGCACGGTGGCTACTCCGTATTCGCGGGCGTCGGCGAGCGAACCCGCGAAGGAAACGACCTCTGGCTGGAGATGCAGGACACAAAGATCGGACAGACAGGCCGGTCTGTGATTGAACAGACCTGCATGGTGTTCGGCCAGATGAATGAACCGCCGGGAGCCCGCCTCCGCGTCGCCCTGTCTGCTCTCACCATGGCCGAATGGTTCCGCGACGCCACAGGCTCCGATACGCTGCTGTTCGTGGACAATATCTTCCGCTTCTCGCAGGCCGGCTCCGAAGTCTCCGCCCTCCTTGGCCGTATGCCGTCCGCCGTGGGTTACCAGCCTACCCTGGGCACTGAACTGGGCGAACTTCAGGAACGCATCACATCCACGAAGAACGGGGCCATCACCTCAGTGCAGGCCGTCTACGTGCCCGCTGACGACCCAACCGACCCTGCTCCGGCCACCGCGTTTGCTCACCTCGATGCCTTCATCTACCTCGAACGACGCATTTCCGAAAAAGGCATCTATCCGGCCATCGACCCGCTGGCCTCCTCCAGCCGAATTCTTGACCCGCAATACGTCGGCCAGCGTCACTACAACGCCGCCCGTCGTGTTCAGCAGACGCTCCAGCGCTACCGTGAACTCCAGGATATCATCGCGATTCTCGGTATCGACGAACTCAGCGAAGACGACAAACTCGTTGTACATCGAGCCCGCCGAATCGAACGATTTCTCTCACAGCCCTTCCTCGTGGCCGAGGTCTTCACCGGCAAACCCGGCAAGATTACTCCGCTCGCCGACACCATCCGCAGCTTCGAAGAAATCTGCGACGGCAAGTGGGACCACCTCCCGGAAGGCGCCTTCATGTATGTCGGTGCCATCGAAGAAGCAGAAGAACAGTATCGCCGCATGCAGGCTCAGTCCTGATCTCCCGGCAATCGATCGGAATCATCCATGGCAGAACTCAAACTCGTCCTGGTCACCCCCGAAAAAACCGTCTTCGATCGGCCGGTGGCCTCCGTGCGCGTGCCCCTCTTCGACGGGTCGATTGGAATTTACCCCAGTCGAGCCCCTCTGGTTGGGCGTCTCGGCATCGGCGAACTGCAACTCAAATCTCCCTCCGGAGAGATTGAGGGTATCTTTATCGACGGTGGCTTCGTACAGGTGAAAGGCGCCGTCATTTCGGTGCTCACGTTCTCCGCGATGCCAACCGCCGAACTAAGCCGCAAATCCGCTGCGCAGGCGCTCGATGACGCCCGCGCCGAACGAGCCCGGTCCGACGAAGAATATGTCGGTACCGCTCGCAGGCTTGAACGCGCTCGTCGCATGCTGGCGCTCGCCCGTCGCGATTAATCAGTTCCTGCTGGCCAGTTCCTGCTGACTGGGAAATCAGTTCCTGACTTCGTACAATTTCAAAGCCCGACATGCCCAGCGTGTCGGGCTTTTGCTGTCCCCGGCCAGATTAAGGGAACCCATCATGGACAAGTTTGATCCCCGCGTTGATTCGCTGGTCATGGAAACAAAAACGTTCTGGGACCCCGCTGTCGGTCAACTCTCTGAAGAAGATCGTCGCTGGGTGGCGACTGCCATCCACCAGAAGCCACAACTCGCGTCCAGGGTCTCTTACGAACGCAGCCATACCGGCTTTGTCCGCATTATCAGTGTCACCGTTGAAGACATTCAACGCCTGTACCTCGCGCGCAGCTAGCGCGGCTGATTCACCTTATTCGGTGACCTGAAACGGAGTCTGAGTCCGCCATGTACTCAACACGTCGCTGTCTGCTCGCGGTGCTCGTCTCCCTCGCCACACTTCACTTCCCAGTGACATCACGGGCCCAGCAGCCTCGCCCGGTGAGCCCAATCCGCGTTTACTGTTCCGCTGCCACTGAACAGTCGCTCGACCTGCTCCACCTCGATCCGCACACCGGCCGGCTGACAAAACAAATCCGCCTCGCAACCCCGGGCGAACCCGGTGCGCTCGCCGTGTCCCCGGACCGGCGGTTTTTGTTTGCTTCGATGCGATCCACAGGGCGACTCTGCAGCTTCCGCATTGATCCCGCCACCGGGCAACCGGATCCCATCAGCGTTGTCGAAGCAGGCGCTGATCCCGCACAGATCTCCGTCGATCACACCGGTCGATTTCTGTTCACGGCCTATTACGTCGCCGCGAAGGTCACCGTTCATGCGATCGGGGCGGCAGGCGAACTCAGCGATCAGCCTCTGCAGACGATTGAAACTGCCCGGAATGCACACGCAGTCGTCCCCGATGCCGGCAACCGCTTTGCGTACGTTCCCCACACCGGCCCCAACCTCGTCTTTCAATTTGCATTCGATGCCGCCTCCGGGATACTCAAGCCAGCCAGCCCCGACCGTCTGCAGCGCCCCGATCAATCCGGTCCGCGACATCTGACCTGGCACCCAAATCAGCCTGTCGCCTACATCAACAACGAACAGGGCAGCTCTGTCACCATCTACTCGCAACAGGCTACCGGCAGTCTCCTGCCCGGTTCCACCGAACGCACGTTGCCTGCCGACTTCTCTGGTTCCAACAGCACCGCAGAAATTCAAATTCATCCGTCCGGCCGCTTTCTTTACGTGGCCAACCGCGGTCACGACAGTCTGGCTGTACTCCGCGTCGACGCGTCCGGGCGCAAGCTGCAGTTTGTCGCCTGCGAAAGCACCGAGCCGACTCCCAGATCGTTCCACATCGACTCCAGCGGGCAATTTCTGTTGGCGGCGGGTGAGGCAAGCGGCCGTTTACAGGTCTTCAGAATTGACGAGCAGTCCGGACGACTGCAGTCGCTGGGCATTGAAACCATCGGCCCTCGTCTGTGGTGGGTGCTGACTGTCCCCGCAGCAAATGGTGCCGGACCAGCGGCAGATGCCGCCAAAGCCCCGTGATTCGTCTGCCTCTGCCTGCGGCCACGGGCTCCTCCTTCCCCGATTGCTCAGCACTGCTCGAATGGTTCAGTGCCGAGTGTCAGCGCTCGTCCGGGTTCCTCGCAGCGCTGGATCTGGAGTGTCAGCCACCGTCGCGCACGGCCCAGCTTGAATCGCTCAGAGTGATCAGCGTCGTGATCGATGAATTCGTTATCCGCGTAACTTACCGAGTTGAGTTCTGTGAATTCGCTGCCTGCCAGGATCTGACTCGACGTGCCGTATTTGACCGCCAGCTGACCGGACAGATCGAGGAACATCACGTTGTCTTCCCTGAGCCTTTCCGAACCCCTGCCAGGGATACAGTGGACGAACTCTGATCAGCACAGCTGACTGTGGTACAGTTGTCATGCACAGGTTTCTGCTGCAGAATACCCAGTACCAGCCGTGAATAATCCGGCCACCCTGTCAGCCCGGGAACACCACATGTCCTCGCTTGCCGCTCAGCTGGAACATCTCTGGAAGTCATCCACCACTTCCCCCGACCTCAAAGCATGGCTCACCACCCTGCAACTGCCGCCGGACCAGTCCCACGACACGCAGCAGGAACTGCTCGCCGCCATGAAGCTCGACCAGCAGCACCGCTGGAAGCTCGCTCAGCCATGGCCGGCCGAAGATTACTTCCGGCTGCTGCCAGCCTTTCTGCAGACCCCCGAATGCCTCCTCGAACTTGCAGTCGGTGAATTTGATGCCGTGGTCGTCGCAGGTCAGCAGGTCTGCATCGAAGACTTCTGCAGACGCTTTCCAGGCTACGACGAACAGCTCCGCGCTCGCTTCAGGCAACTCGAAGCGCTGCTTGAGTCCACCAATATCGCCGGCACTCTGCTTGTCAGGATCGCTCAGGAACCGCTCAACGGCCGCTACCGCCTGGACCGCATTCTTGGAGAAGGCAAATTCGGTCGCGTCTTCCTCGCACATGACATCGAACTGCAGCGCGACGTAGCCATCAAAATGCCCCTCGACGAAAGCCTTCAGGATGCCGCAAACGCGGAGGAATATCTGCGGGAAGCCAGAACGCTCGCAGGACTGGATCATCCTCATATCGTCCCCGTCTATGACGTTGGCCGCTTCAGCAACGGCACCCTCTATGTGGTGTCAAGATACGTGGAAGGCGGCACGCTGGGCGGGCTGATCAGAAGAGAACGACCTTCGCCCGCAGAAGCCGCACAGATCCTTATTCCGATCGCCGGAGCCCTCGCCTTTGCACACACCCAGCACATCATTCACCGCGACGTCAAACCAGACAATATTCTGTTTGACGAACGCACCAAACGCCCCTTTCTCACAGACTTCGGCCTCGCCATCACTCAGGAAAACCATCGACTGCATCCACAAATTGCAGGAACTCCGGCGTATATGAGCCCTGAGCAGGTGCGGGGAGAGAGTAACCGGCTGGATGGCCGCAGTGACCTGTTTTCGCTGGGAGTCATCTTCTACGAAATGCTCACAGGGCAGCGCCCCTTCCGAGCCAAAACCCGCGATCTGCTGTTCCACGAAATCGTCTCCGCCAGCCCTGTCCCCCCGCGATCGCTCAACAGCAGCATCCCCACAGCCCTCGAAGCCATCTGCCTCAAAGCACTCGCCAAACGCCCCACGGATCGCCACCCGACCGCCACCGCCTTCGCACAGGAACTCGAAGAAGCCCTGCAGTTCAAACAGGCCCCTCCCCGCTCGACTGCAGCCTCCACCCCCTCACCTGCCGGAACCATACCCGGCTCGGCTCATGCCACTGCCACCGCTCCAGTCACACAAGGCATGTGCCCGGTGTGCGGAGTCGTGCATGAACAGCTGCAGAAACAGCCATTCCCGGATGATGTCCGGTTCTGCATGTCTCCCGGCTGTCGCACACCACTCGTGGACCCCTGCGTGAATTGCGGCCGTGAAATCTGGATCTGGGACGAACACTGCCGCCGCTGCAACCAGTGCAGCTCAAAGCTTGAGGAAGCCGAACAACGGCTCAGGACACTGCAGGCCCCGCTCCGGACAGCCCTCACCAATCGCCACTTCACCGATGTCCTCAAAGGACTCGACGACATCAAAAAACGCCCCGATCTCCAGCATCGCAGACTCTTCCACGCCCGCGCATGGTGCCGCGAACTCGAGAATCAGATCGAATCAGAACTCCTGAGTCTCGCTGAACAGGCCGAAGATTGCTTCCGGAATTCCAATTTTCCCGCCGCCGCCGAACTGCTCTCACAAATCCCCGAAAGCCGCCGCAATATCTCCAAATGGCGCGAAGCCGTAGACAAAGCAAATGCAGTGCAGCAGGTGGAAGCAGAGTTCCGGCTGGCCCTCGAATCAAACCAGCTGCAGCAGGCGGCCGACTGCCTGCCTCGAATCACACTGCTCCAGCCCGCCCGAACAGACCTTGCTCAACTCCTCCACCAGCGCGTCACAGAACTCCATCGCAAAGCCCGCGAAGCCGCACAACAGCACAACTACATCAGTGCCGTGCATCTGCTCAGCCCCGTCCCCGAAACACTCCGCGACAACGATGCTCTGCAACTCTGGACCCGCCACCGCGACGAAATGCTCCAGCTCGAAAAACAGCTCCATACTGCCTTCGCGGAACACAGCATTCAACTCCTCCATGAGGCACTCACCCGACTTGAAAAACTCTGCCCCGGGTACCCCGCCGCAAGTGAAGCCCGCACCGAACTGCACAGGCTGGTTGAGATGCGTCACCGACAGGCCGAAGGGCTCGCTGAACTCAATCGCGACTACGTCGCTGCACTTGCCCGACTCGCCGATATCCCCGAACCCCTCATTCGCCACGACGTCCGCTCCAGACTCCTCGAACGACACGACAACGTCCAGCAACTCGAAGAAGATCTCCTGCAACACCTCGCCCGCGGAGATCTCGCCGCCGCATGGAACTGCTCCACCCAGCTCGAAGGCATTGTCAACGCTGCCTCCCCGGCCCAGCATCAGCTGCGCAGGACCGCCGAAAAACAAAATGCCGACGCCGCAACGCTCGCCCGACAACAGAAAAACTGGACTCTCGCACTCCAGCTCCTTGAACTCCTCCCCGCACCACTCCGCGACCTCGAACTCCAGCGCGAAATCACTGCCGCCACGGAACGCATCAGCGAACTCCGCAAAAAACTCACACTCGCACTCGAAAAAAAACAACTCCGACGCGCCAACACCGCCGCCTCAGAACTCAACAGCCTCCAGCCACAAATTGCCGTCCCCGAAGACGACCTGCGGACACTCGCCGAAAAATATCTCCGCCAGGCCACCAAACTCATCGAACAACAACAGAACTACGACACCGCCGAACAACTCCTTCGGGAAATCCCGGAACGCTTCCGCAATGAACTCTGGAAGTCCCTGATCAATCGCCGCAAGCAACTGGAATCCCTCGTCCAGTCCCTCCAGCTGCTCCTCGATCAAAAACGGCTCAACGAACTCCACTACGGGCTGCTGCAACTCAAACAACTGCAGCCCCGACACCCGCAACTCCCTCCACTCACCCTGGGCCTGAAGCAACTGGTCAGCCGCATCGAAACCGACTGCGAAGATCGCGTCCGCCGATTTCTTGACTATGAAATGGCCGCCACAGAACTGGAACAAGTCCCCAGCCCACTCCGCAATCCCAGCCTGTATGCCAGAATCCACAGCCAGGCGACAGAAATTCAGCAGTGCCGGGAACTGATTCGCACCTTCAGTCACAGTCGCGACTGGAATGCCCTCCAGCAGTGCTGCCGACGACTCCTGAAGATCCTGCCCCATGACTACGTCGCCAATCTGCATCTGAAGCTGGCCACTGAAGAACTGCAGCTTCGCCAGCCACCCACTGGCAGCTGAATCGCGGTTTCACCCGGCAGAAACCGCAGAAAAACGAGCCGATTTGTGTGACTAACAGCGGTCCCGTCAAAATTAGGTAAGGTGGCAATAAAGAACCCATGCAGTGTATTAAATGAAAAACCGAAAAAGGTATTGACATCGACACCATTGACGACTAAAATAGCCATTGCCTGCTCTCTTTTTCATAAAAGACCATTTTGCAAATTGCAAAAGCGGTTCTTTCAAAGTCCGATCGCATTCGCGCCGGGCCAGCCAATACACTCCCAAATCACTCCTCTTTCCTCCCTTCAGGAACCCGTCCCATGGTCGCCAAGCCCTCAAAAAAAGCTCCTGCCAAACCCCAAAACGAACACCAGGCTCTGCTCGAAAACACCGTCGGGCAGATCGAAAAGATGTTTGGCAAGGGTTCCATCATGAAGCTGGATGCCACCGAAAACGCCGGTGGCTTCCCCGGCATCTCCACCGGCTCCCTCTCGCTTGACCTGGCGCTGGGCGGTCGTGGCTTCCCTCGCGGCCGCATCCTCGAACTCTTCGGCCCCGAATCCAGCGGCAAAACCACGCTCGCCCTGCACGCCATCGCCAGCGCACAAAAAGAAGGCGGCATTGCCGCCTTCATCGACGCCGAACATGCTCTCGACCCCCAGTGGGCACGGCGACTCGGTGTCAACCTCGACGAACTGCTCGTCAGTCAGCCCTCCTATGGCGAAGAAGGCCTCCAGATCGCCGAAATGCTCGTCAAATCCAACTCCGTCGACATCATCGTCGTCGACTCCGTTGCCGCACTCGTTCCCAAAGCCGAACTCGATGGCGAAATCGGCGACTCCCACGTCGGCCTCCAGGCCCGCATGATGAGCCAGGCCATGCGAAAGCTCACTGGCGCCATCTCACGCGCCCGCGCCACGGTCGTCTTTATCAACCAGATCCGCGAAAAAATCGGCGTGATGTTCGGCAGCCCAGAAACCACACCCGGCGGACGCGCTCTCAAATTCTGCAGCTCCTGCCGACTCGACGTCCGCCGCATCAATCAACTCAAGGAAGGCGAAACCACCATCGGCATGCGGATGCGGGTCAAAATCGTCAAAAACAAAGTCGCACCTCCCTTCCGCGTCGCTGAATTCGATATGTACAGCCACTGCGGCATCAGCTACGAAGCCGACCTCCTCGACCTCGCCACAGAAAACAAAATCGTCGACCGCAGCGGCAGCTGGTTCAACTTCGGCAGCACAAAGCTCGGACAGGGACGCGACCGCGCCCGCCAATTCCTCCAGGATAACCCCTCCGTCTGCGAAGAAATCAAACAACGCATCCTCACACTCAAAAATCTCACATCCCCCGCCGGCGCCGAAGCAGAAGCCCAGGCATCCGCCGAAGCCGCCGCCGAAGAGGAATAAACACACACCACACACCACGGACCCTGCCACCCGTTTTCGCGCCACACAACCAAAGTCCCTCGGTCCACGTCTACACTTCACCGCTCAGACTTGACCTATTTCTATCCTCCACCGCTTGTCCCCTGCGGACATTTCTGGCAGACTCCCAATCAACGTCTCCCGGTGTCACAACTGCTGCCGGGTTTCACCATTGCTGCCGTTGCCCGACGCGTGCTCAGGCAACCTCCCTCCCTGCTCGGCCTTTCCCGGCAGTCTGCCCCCTACTCCGCTTTCCAGGATGTGTTCCATGACAGGCCTCGGCCAACTCAAACTGCCCACCGCAATACTCGTCCTCTCCTGCTTCACCACTGCTCTTCCTGCCACCGTCCTTCCCACCTTCCTTCCCACCGACGAAGTCCAGCAAACCTTCCTCGAAAAAGGCCTCACCGATAAAACCGGTGGCTATCGCCCGCTCCGCGCCGAAATGGACCAGGATGCTTCCATCGTCACCAAAGCCCCGGAAGGGCTCAAAACCCCCAAATACGGGTACATCACCATCGGTGATCAGAAATGGGCCTTCATCCTCGACGAACCCGAAGGCGCCGACGGTTCGCTCTACGTCGATGTCAATGCTGACGGTGATCTCACCAACGATCCTCGCCCCGAATGGATGGCAGTCACAGTCGGCGAATACAAACAGTATCGCGGCACCGGCAAAGTGCAACTCGATGCCAACCGCACCGGTGCCATCGGACTCTATCGCTTCGATCCCAAAGACGCCCGCCGCGCCGTGCTCGCCAATACACTGATGTTCTACACCGACTTCGGCACAGAACTCAGCTTCCAGCTGGACGGCAAACCCTTCTCAGTCGCTCTCGCCGGCAGCCCGTCCCCGGGCATGCCGCTCCCGCTGGATCGCGACGGCAATAAAAAGATCAGCCGCAACTTCGAAGTCATCACCATCGGCAAACCCTTCAACTTCACCGGCACAACCTACGTACTCAATGCTGCCAATGGCACCGCCAGCCTCGAAAAGGCCGCCGAACCCGTCGAACAAACTCCGCTCCCACCCAATCTCACCGTCGGCCAGAAAGCACTCCCCTTCACCGCCACAAACATGAACGGTGAAGCTGTCAAATTCCCCGCCGACTACAAAGGTCGACTCGTCATGCTCGACTTCTGGGCCACCTGGTGCGGTCCCTGCATCGGCGAAATTCCTCACATGAAGGAAGCCTATGCCGCTCACCACGACGGCGGCTTCGAGATCCTCGGGGTCAGCTTCGATCAGGAAGGCATGGAAGACAAAGTCAAAGCCTTCCTCACAGATCGTGAAATCGGCTGGAACCAGATCTACGAAGGCAAAGGCTGGAATACCAACCTCGGCAGCATGCACGACGTCAGCTCCATCCCCTTTGTGCTCCTCGTCGATGGTGATACCGGCGAAATTATCGCCGATGCCGCCAGCCTCCGCGGCCCCGGACTCTCCGAATTCATCGGCAAAATGCTCGCACAAAAATCTACCAAACCCAAATAACGCCCCCCATCCCCCCTCGCCCCTCCAGGGGCCAGGGGCCAGGGGTGAGGGGTCCAAACCTCGGATGTCCAAACGATGCTGAAACGGGAAAACTGGGATGTTTCAATCCCCCAGCTATCGTTAGGCCCCACTGCCCGAACGAATCAAAAAAAACGCCCTGTGGCGTGCGGCCGATGTCAATCGGCCGGTGCGGCTTTGGCGAGTTCCTGATGAGGTATTGGCCGCGCGGGCACGCGTTGTTACCGGGGCTTGACATCCCCCGCACGCCTTGTCACGTGGGGCGGCGTCCAAAAGGCGACTTCCGGTGTTCTGAACAGCGTTTCACCATCCCTGTCCAATACTCCCCCCAACTCCAATACCCCCACCAATCCCACTCCCCGCCCCACTCCGCCACTCCCGGTGCCCGCCCATGAAGCTCCCCCGCCGCCAGTTCCTCCTTCGCACCGCCGCCGCCACAGCCGCCGCCACAGCCGCCGCCGCCACCGCCGCCGCCGCCACCGCCGCCGCCGCCACCGCCGCTCCCGCCATCACCCGCCGCGCCATCGCTCGACACGGTGCGGCCGTTTCCCAGAAACACTTTGTAATCACCGATATCCGTCGCACCGTACATCGCATGGAATTCCGCGACGTACCGCGACGGAACATGGATCGCGAAATTCCGCACTGGCGCTATTCAGACATCTGCCGTGTCACGCTGCAGTGCGGTACCACCGGCATCGGCGAAACGCTCATGTACTACACATGGGGCGCAACCGCCGAAGTCGACGTGCAGCGTGCCATCGGCCAGAATGCCCTCGATCTCCTCTGGGACGACTCCCTGGGCGCCGGACTCCAAATGGCCCTGTTCGACGCCGTCGGCCGCGCCACGGAACTCCCCGTCCACGCCCTGCTCGGCGAACAAATCCACCACTCCACACCACTCTCCTGGTGGAACATCGATACCTCCGCCAACGACATGGCCGCCGAATGCCGCACAGCTCTCCAGCAGGGCTACATGTCCTACAAAACCAAAGGCCGACCATGGTTTGACGTGTTCCAACAGGTCCGCCAGGCTGCTGCTGGTGTGCCACCGGAATTCAAGATCGATATGGACTTCAACGACACTCTCCGCGATGCCGATCGCGGCCTGCCCATTCTCAAACGGCTCGCCGAATATCCTCAGGTCGACATCTACGAAACTCCAATTCCCCAGGACGACGTCGAAGGCAACCGGCGCATCGCGGAAGCCACCCATGTAAAAATCGCCATGCATTATGGCAATCCATCCCCGGCCACCGTGGTGCGCACGGGCTGCTGCGATGGCTTTGTCGCCGGTGGCGGCGCATCAAAGCTGCTCGCCATCGGACGCTTCTGCGAACAAACAGAACTCCCACTTTGGCTCCAGCTGGTCGGCAGCGGCATCACAGCTGCCTTCTCACTGCATTTCGGCGGCGTGCTCCGCCAGGCCGTCTGGCCAGCCGTCAATTGCCATCAACTGTTCGAAACCAGCCTGCTCACCACACCCATCGTCGTTCAGAACGGTAAAGCTCAGGTCCCCGACCGCCCCGGACTCGGCTACGAACTCAACGAAGACGCCGCCGCTCGCATGGCCGTTGACCGCCCCGAATCACGCCCAGACCCCGAAAGACTCATCGAAACCACCTGGGCCGACGGACGTCGCATGTACACCGCCAACAATGGCCAAATCAACTTCATGCTCACCGCCGGCAACGCCGAACGCTATCCCTACTTCGCCCCCGGTGCCCACACTCAGCTTGTCCCCAACGACGGCTCCCCCGCCTGGCGCAAACTCTACACCAACGCCCGCCAAAACGGCCCCATAGAAGCCTGATCATCAAGGCACAAGCCCCATGGCCTGGACTTTCCGGCACAGGGCGCCGGCGGGAGGGCGAAGCTGGGATGACGAAACGGTGTTAAGAACACCGGAAGTCGTCTTTCGGACTCCGCCCCACCTGACAAGGCGTGCAGTGGATGTCAATCCCCCGGTAAAGAGCAACTGAGCCGCGGGACGGCAGCCCGCAGGCGAAGAATTCTGCGAACCGTCCGTGGGAAGTCAGAAGTGGGAAGTCAGAAGTGCTGAGCCGCCGGACGGCAGTCCGCGGGCGAAGAATTCTGCGAGCCGTCCGTGCGAAGTGAGAAGCGGGAAGGTTTCTTCGGCCTTTTTTGACCCCTCACCCCCGACCCCTCTCCCCTGGAGGGGAGAGGGGGGAGATGGATGTTATTCGGTTTTCTTTTTTTTGTTGCCTTTGGCCTGGCGCTGCGGGAGTTTGGTCTGCTGCTCGGGGGTGAGGATCTTTTTCAGTTCATCAATCGTCTTTGTGGCAAAGGCCTGCTGCTTCTTCTGCAGGTCTGCCATTTTTGTTTTCTGATCCTCTGTCAGTTTCAGCGCTTCATCGACGGCTTTACGAGCTTCGGCTGGAGTCTTGCCGGCGGCTTTGGCGCTTTTCTGAGCTTCCCGCTCAGCTGTCCGCTGGGTTTCGGTCAGGATTTCTGATCGCTGTTTGTTGAGTGCCTGAAATTCGGCCGCCAGGGTCTTGTCGAGGGCTGCGACCTGTTCCTTTTGAGCGGCCGTCAGTTCGATGCCATTCAGAAACCGCTGAGTGGCCGCGGGGGCCTTGCCGGCCTTCTTGCCCTTCTGTTTCGGTTCATCGGCCATGCCGGTGATCGCCAGAGAGACCACCAGACCCAGACACAACACACTCGTCATCACCTTCATTACGGTTCGCTCCTGTTAAGAAATCTGTTTCACAAAAATCCGGCAGCAATGCAGCCGGCAGGCTCATCGCAGCTCGCCCCGGACCTCCGCTGACGATTCCCGGGGAGAGCAGATTATTTCAGGAAATTTGCTTGACATCGATGGAATTCAGCAGAATTCGTGCAGTGTGAACGGACGTTCTCCCACTGGATGTTCATGCGCCTGCCAGGTCCACAAACAGCACCATCGACGGATTGCCCACTGCAGCCCACCGGCCGGTGAACTGCAGGCCGCCGGTTTCCCGGTCCACCGCAAACACGGCCACGTTGTCCGCACGCTGATTGCAGCAGTACAAAAACCTGCCGCTCGGATCAAAGCTGAAACTCCGCGGATAATTTCCTCGCGTCCATTCATTCCCGGCCGGCTTCAGAGACCCGTCTGTGTTGACAGCGAAGATGCCGATGCTGTCGTGCAGACGATTTCCGCCGTAGACATAGCGACCATCGCCTGAAACCAGAATTTCCGAGCAGAAATTGCTGCCGACATAGCTGGCCGGCAGGCTGCGAATGGTCTGTCGCGGTGTCAGGCGACCGGAATCCGCTGCATAGTCAAAGAGCACAATGGTGGAACCTTCTTCCTGGATCGAATACAGCCATTTGCCGTTGGGATGGAAGTGCACATGTCGGGGTCCGTCACCTGGTGGCAGCGTGACGAAGGGCACTTCGGCGGGTGACAGCTTCCCGGACTGCAGATCAAATTTCCAGACATAAATCCGGTCCTGCCCCAGATCCACATGAAGGATAAAGCGACCGGCGGGATCCGGGAGGATCTGATGGGCATGAGTGCGATCGTGGCCGCTGAAGGCAAAGCTGCCGGGCTGCACACTGGTGGCTCGCGCGGGGCCGACGCTGCCGTCGGCCTGTTTCACGTCCGTGGCTTCGCCCAGGCTGCCATTTTCGAGCACTGGCAGGACGGCTACGGATCCGCCGAAGTAATTGGCAACGAACAAATATCGGCCTGTGGGGTGCAGGCTGACATATGTCGGACCGGCGCCGCCGGAGGGCATGGTGTTGAGCAATTCCAGGCTGCCGTCGCGGCGATTCACTGCAAAGGCACTCACGGTACCCACCTTCTGTTCCCCGACTCGGTCGGTTTCGTTCGCGGAATAAAGTCGAGTGCCGGTGGCGTTCGCTGCCAGGCAGCTGGGGCTGGTACCCAGATCAAACGTGCCCTGGGGAACGAGTTCTCCGGTTTCGCGATTCATATGAAAGATGTGAATGCCGCGACCATTTCCGGGCGGGAGATCGACCTGCGTGGGGAGCACGTCTTTGAGTGGTGAACTGAAGGTACCGATGTAGGCCACAAGCGGAGCTGCGGCTGCCGTGGCAGCGTTGGTGGCGGCAGAATTGCCGCCTTGAGTGACTGCAGGGGCCGCTCCGGCCACAGCGGCGGCTGTGGTGACACCTGCGGAGACCAGAAATTCGCGCCTGTTGGGATCCTGTGCGATCATCGGGAGACCTTTCAGCGGATGGCATTGACTGCTGTGAAATCAGAAATCGGGAGTGTATCGGGTGAGCAGCAGCAGGATGGGAATGGTGATCAGGCGTTCGGTGCGATGCAGCCAGTCCACCACTTCAGATTCATTCAGGGTGCGTCCGGCTTCACTGTGGAGTGCTGCATAGAGTTCGCCGGCGGCTGCGGACCTGACCAGCTGTGTGATGGCATCGAGCGCTGCATAGTCTGTGAACGATAATTCGTGCAGGGTGAAGCGACCGGGTTCGGCTTTCAGATCGGCGAGGTAAGTCTGGCCCTGGGAGCCGGGATTGAGTGGTCTGCGGGCATCGGTCAGCAGCACCGCGTGGTCAACCCGGGATTCCTGGTTGAGCTGCCTGAGCAGGCGTTTGAGAAGTGCGGCTGTGGCTTGCCCGCTGGCATTTTCCAGCACTGCGAGTCCAAGTTTCTTACGTCGTCCGGTTGACCGTTCGAAGTGTTCGAGGATGAGATGAAACGTGGCCGGACCTGCACCGGGGCGCGGGGCATCCCGGCAGTCCTGCAGTGTGGAGTAGTGGCGGGATCGCCAGGGTTCAGCGGAGTGCTGGCAAAGCAGCAGCAGTCTGTGGATCATGCCCAGCAGGTTACCGGGATCAACCGGCAGGGACTCTTCGGAATTGCCGCGCCGCTGCTGCTGGTGTTCAAGTCGCTCTGCGAGGAAGTTGTCGACAGTGGTTGCGTCAGGGTGAGCGGTCGCTTCGGCGGACGCGGCGAACGCTGCGGGGGCGACAGCCGCTGTGACAGAAGGAGCGACTGGTATTTCGACGGCCTGGTGGTCGATGGTGGGGTCTGTGGCAACGGTGCTGGGGAGAGTCATATTCGCAGGGGCGGGAGCCGTGGTGACTGCGGTGTCTGTGGCAGCAGTCTGGCGAAGCCACTGTTCGAGGCCTGCAGCTTCGGCATCGCGAAAGCAGCGTTCCCAGCGGCGTGCGGCGAGGTTCATGACGTCGCGGGGGCGCAGGTCCGTTCGAGGGGTTCCATCGGCTTCTCTGAGCTGTTGCTGAAGCCAGGATTGACCGAGCGGAAAGTCAGGGTCGCGGCTGATGGCGGCGGCAATCTCCGGGTTGCTGGTGAAGGCCGCAAGTGACCGGTGCAGTCGACGGCGGATCATCTGTCGAGCTTCATTCTCGTGAATGCCGGACAGGCCAATGGAGAACTGACGGAGTCGATCATCCCAGCTGGCGCGGCTGACCCAGCTTTTCTGGGTCCATTGGTAGAGTGTGCTGTCGACGCCGCTGCAGACGAGCATGAGTCCGGGGCAGAGATCGAGCAGTCCGTGAGCGGCGGCGGTCCAGGCGCGGACCTGATCTTCGCTGAGCGTATCGATCTGATCGAAGGCGAGAATCAGGCAGCGGGAGCGGAAGGCTGCGAAGCGGCAGAGCACCTGCAGGATTTCGCGAAGTTCTTCATTGGAGGCGGCCACACCTTCGTCGGCGGTCGCGGTGAACAGCTGCAGGTCCCGCGCAGGTTCCGGGTCGATGGCATCACCGGAGAGCCATTGCAGGGCGAGCTGATGGATATGTCCTGGTGGTTGCCTGAAGTGCAGTCGATAGAGGTCCTCGAAGAACGCCCAGAGGACTCGCGCGGTTCCGCTTGGGAGGCCGTATTCGTCGACGAGTCGGAGGTAGAGTCGTTCGGCGCGGGGGAGGCTGAGTTCTTCGCCGGGGGCGTAGCGTTGTCCGGCGGCGCGCACCGCGTTCTGGACGAGCTTGAACAGGCGGCACTGGAGGGGTGTGCGGCTGAGGTCTCGGCTGAGGGCCTGCAGGGTGCCGCGGACGATGGACCGGAGCAGATCTCTGGGGCCTGACTGCAGATTGAGCAGATAGACGAAGGGATGTCGTTCGGAGACGGCCCATTCGCGAAAGCGGGCGAGCAGATGGCTTTTGCCGATGCCGGGCGGGCCGGTGATGAGCACGCTGCGGGCGATGGAGCCGGTGCTGGCACGCTGGGTTTGCAGGATCAGTTCCTGCCATGCCTCGCTATGAATGGACTCGACGCTGTCCGGCACCGCATCGGTGCGTGTGATGCGGTTGTCATCGAACGGATTGTTCAGCCGCAGATGCTGGAAGAAGGCGGGGAGATCGTTCGCGGGTGCTGACATGGGATTAAGGGACATCGGAGAAGAGAGGGGTCAGGCTTCCAGCACGTCAAAGTCGACCGGGTCCGTGGAGTCTTCAGAACCGTTGTAGTTGATTGTGATTTCTTCGCCTTTCTGAATGTCCCGGAGTGCCCTGTATTCCTTGATCTGGCGACCGGCGTCGTCGTAGCGAGCGTTGGGAGAATAGGAATGGTTATAGAGGGAACCGAAGCCAAGGGCGAGGGCGACGTTTTTGCGGCCGTATTCGAAGACGTACTGCCAGAGGACGCCGCCTTCATCGAAGCCGAGCACTTCCTTTGCGGGCAGGACGAGCAGGGGAACGCGTTCGAAGATGGTACCGGCGGGGATGAATTCCCGAGCAAAAACGCCTCGCCCCTTGCCCGGAATGCGCTTGACTTCGATGAGTGATGAGGGGGTCAGTTTCATGGGTTGCGGGGTGACAGGGGGAGTGAAGCGGGGAAGAATGGGAGTTCAATCTCGCGAATTCAGCTGAGGAACTCAAGTGCCAGGCCGGGTGAAAAGCACGGGAAAGGGGTGACGGGCGATCTTCCCGCAGGCAGCCCGCCACGATTCCATTCAGCCTCTGATTTTCGCGAAATTCCCAGTCATTCGGGCGATGGATTTTCCGTCGACACTGACGGCCCGTTAGAATCCCGCAAATTTTCCACAGCAGATTCCCAGTGGGCGACAGGAAAAGGTGATCAGCATGGCAGGGCGACCGGCAAAACTGGCGCTGGCAAATGGCCACGTCTACTCCGGGCAGGCATTCGGAGCAGACGGCGAAGTCGATGGCGAAGTGGTGTTCAACACCAGCATGACCGGCTATCAGGAAATCCTCACAGATCCCTCCTATAACGGTCAGATCGTCACCATGACGTATCCGCTCATCGGCAACTACGGCATCAGTCCGGAAGACGTGGAAAGTCGCGGACTGTTTCTGCGGGGCTTCATCGTTCGCGAACTCTGCCAGACTCCCAGCAACTACCGCTCCAGCGAATCCCTCGATGCCTTCCTGCGTCGACATAACATCATTGGCATTCAGGGCCTCGATACTCGCGCAATTGTGCGGCAGATCCGTACGCTGGGTGCCATGAAGGGTGTTCTTTCCACCATCGATCTCGACGACGAATCGCTCCGCCGCAAAGTCTCGGTGGCTCCAGGTCTCGTCGGACGCGATCTGGTTCAGGAAGTCATGCCCGAAGCTCCCTGCAACTGGCAGACTCCCCTCACAGAGCTCGGACGCCCCGCCGACTTCCGATCCGGACTCAAAAACACCAGCGGGCCGCACGTGGTCGCCATCGACTACGGCATGAAGTGGAACATCGCACGCTACCTGCGTGATCTGGGCTGCAAAGTCACCGTGGTGCCTGGCACCACCAGCGCCACGGAAATTCTCGCCCTCAACCCAGACGGTGTGTTCCTCTCAAACGGTCCCGGCGACCCTGAACCGCTCACCTATGCCATCGATACCATCCGCAGCCTGATCGGCAAAAAGCCCATCTTCGGCATCTGCCTCGGCCTGCAGCTGCTGGGCCTGGCCTTCGGCGGCAAAACCTACAAACTTCGCTTCGGCCATCGCGGCGCCAATCAGCCCGTGCTCAATAAACAGACCGGACGTGTCGAAATAACATCTCAGAATCATGGCTTCGCAGTCGATATCTCCAGCCTGCCTGACGATATCGAAGTGACCCATATCAATCTGAATGACCAGACTGTCGAAGGAATCCGCCACAAAACGCTCCCAGTCTTCGGCGTGCAGTACCATCCAGAGGCGGCTGCCGGACCACACGACAGCCACTATCTCTTCCACCAGTTTCTCGAACTCATGCAGGCCGGTTCCGGTACCCCTGCAGCCCTGTCAACCGTCTGAACCCCGCTCGCCCTGCCCCGCCCAGCAACCCAGGATCCCCTTATGGCCCTCGAACGCACCCTGATTCTCGCCAAGCCTGACGCCGTCCAGCGCCGACTCGTCGGACGCATCATCGCTCGCATCGAAGACAAAGGCCTCAGCATCGTCGGCCTCAAAATGCTCCATGTCACCCCGGAACTCAGCAAACTCCACTACGCCGAACACGTGGCAAGGTCCTTCTACCCCGACCTCGAAGCCTTCATCACCTCCGGCCCCGTTGTGGCCCTCGTCGTGGAAGGCCCCGAAGCCATCACCGTCATGCGAACGCTCATGGGCAAAACCAATGCCCGCGAATCCGCCCCCGGTACCATCCGCGGAGACCTCGGCGCCAGCCGACAGATGAACCTCATCCACGGCAGCGACGGACCAGAGGCCGCCAAACGAGAAATCTCCATCTACTTCAAACCCGAAGAACTCGTCGCACCCCCCAAAGCCCTCGCCAGCCTCCTCTGGGCCCCCGAAGAAGAGTAATAACTTCCTGCGGTCCCCCGCGACACGGCGTGCGGGGGACGCTGGATGGGAATAAAGCACCGCAAACAAGCAACCAGGCGTTCAACCCTGGGATGACGAAGCGGTGTGAAGGGCAGCCGACTTCGCCTTTCGGACTCCGCCCCAACGCCGTGCGGCGTGCGGCGTGCGGCAGATGTTAATCCCCACGTGACAGCGCGCGCCCGCGCGGTCAAAGTCGCAGTAGAAGCGTTCGAGGGCCGCACCGGCTGATAGACATCGGCCGCACGCCGGATGCTCGCCTGCCACCCGTCTCAGGAGTCTCATACGTCCCATGTGTCCCATCACGCCATGGCGTAAACGGCAATCACCCGAGCTTCGCCCGTGAGGAAGCAAGGTATCCAGCCTGCCCTGGATGACGTTTGGATTTCGGAAGTGGATGCAGCGTGCCCGGGATTGACAGGCCTGAGATCTTTTTATCATCTCATCATTGTCATCTTTGCGCCAGGGCGCCTTTGGGTGAGGTAAAAGCTGACATGGAAAGCGCAGGACAGCGGGCGAATTGGAATGTATTCGGCTCCGCGCGACCGTGGTTCGCTCCTGTTGCGACTTTGGCTGGCGGACACGCTCCGTCACCGGGGGACAGACTTTTCCCTCTTTTTTCCCCCCTGGCCCCGTCTTCTGCACAGCTTCGCGCGCCGGATATTCGTAGAATCTTTCCGACCGCACCAACCATTTCCACCAACCTCACCGGGAACCCGTTTCGTGAATACGCGTGCATCCCGGCCTTCCACGGGCCCGGGACAGATCATCTGCCCGCATTGCTGGCACCGATCCCGGCCCCACGAGATCAAATGGATCTCCGCTCATCCATCACTCCGCGATGACCCGCGGGTGCCCGATGGTCAGCGGCGTTTTTTGCCCACGCGATTTCATCTGACGGGTCAGGCCATCGATGCAGCCGGTGAACTCTGTTCAGAACTCGCCTGCCCGCGCTGCCATCTGGTGATTCCGCGTGACCTTGTGGAATTGCCTGTGACCTTCTTTTCCATTCTCGGTTCCCCCAGTTCCGGCAAGTCCTATTTCCTTGCCTCCAGCCTCTGGAAGCTCCGAACAACTCTGGCCCGCCGTTTTGCCATCAGTTTCGAGGATTCGGACCCGGTGGCCAACCGCAAGCTTCACGAATACGAAGAATCGCTCTTCCTGACCAACCAGAGCGGTCGTCTGGTGTCGCTCCCCAAGACCGAGCTCGACGGAGATCTTTACGAGCAGGTGGAAGCCGAACCGGGCCGCATTCTGCTGCTTCCACGCCCCTTTGTGTTTCGCCTGCGCACACTTCCAGCACACCCGCGATCGCTCAGCGACGGGCCCCTCGGCCGTTCCATGTGTCTGTACGACAACGCGGGCGAACACTTTCTGCCGGGGGCACAAACCGCCAATTCCCCGGGAACTCGCCACCTGTCCATCTCCCGATCGCTCCTGTTTCTGTTCGACCCGACTCAGCACCCGGGAATTCGCCGTGCCTGTGAAGGTCGTTCTGCGGATCCGCAGATTCGCGACGACATGGTCAGCTTTCGTCAGGACCACATCCTCAACGAAGCCACTCGCCGCATTCGCGCTGAAATGGGGCTCCGGCAGGACCAGCGGGACCAGCGTCCCCTGATTGTGGTGCTCACCAAGTACGACGCGTGGTCCTCGCTCACTGGCAGTCGCCCGCTCAATAACGACTGGATTTTTGAATCCGGCCCCGATGGCATCAACCGTCTGAAGGTGTCACTCCTGCGTGAACTTTCCAACCGCTTCCGCGGCATGCTCAACAACTACGCCCCGGAAATTGTCGCTGCCGCTGAAGCCTTCTCAGAAGACGTCATCTGGATTCCCGTCTCCTCACTCGGAACATCACCCGAAGAGATTCCGGATGTGCCGCCCATCGGCAACCCGCCCCGCGCGGCACTGGGTATCCGACCCGAGAACATTCAGCCGCAGTGGTCAGAAATCCCGCTGCTGTATGCCATTCATCGCACGATCCCGGGGCTTTTGAGAGCGGCCAATGATTGAAGAGATCCTCTACACATCAGCTCCAAAAGGACTCAAGCCAGGCAGTCAGGGTTTCTGCACGGTCAGCAGCACTGTCGGCATGGCTCAAGCCACCGCCGAACGCCTCGAAGCACTCAGCGGCTATCGCCACGCCTTCCCACTTACAGATCCCCGCGCCACCCTCAATCCACTCAACTACTCACACCTCACTCTCCGTCTCGCCGGTCGCCCCACCCACGTTCTCTCACGAATCGCCAATGCCGGTCACGACTACAGCGGTCGCTCCAATAAGCTGGCGCATCACCTTGCATTTGAGCATACAGCAGCCTGGCCCTCCGGCCCCGCTCGAATGCTCCAGACCCCCGGCGTCATGGTCACTGAGTGGGATGGTACTCTGCAGACGTTCGCCCCCAGAACGCTCACACTTCCCCCGCTTCCCCCCCGGATTCAGCTGTCTGCCTGGAAGCAGTGCAGCGGCGACCACGGCTGGGCCGGCTGGGTCGCCGAACAGCTCCTTCAACAGCCAGTGCCACTGCACGTGATCTTCGCTCCCGGCACTCCCACGCTTGATCTCGTCCGTGAAGTCCTTGATCTGCTTCCCCCTGCCCGACGCTGGGACATCACCTTCAGCACCTACTTCACGCGACTGCCCGCCGGTGTCGATTGTCGCCTCCGATTCGTCCTCGACGAAACCCCCGAAGCCACGTCGCTCCGACATGACGCCCGTGCCCGCGTGCTTGACCTCACGCAACCTCTGCCACCCCCCCGCGGTGGCCAACTCGTCGCCACAGCCCAGTCCGGTCTCCTCATCAACTCACCCTCAGCTCCCAGTCACCAGGGCCCCGGCAGCGCCGATCCTGCAGCCTCCTCCAAAGCGCCACCCCCCATCCCGCCTGCTTTGGCGGCAACCCCATCAACCGCCGACTCCGGTCGCCCGCGAACACTCGTTCCCGGGCTCGCCGATGAACCCTTCTCACTGCACACCGCCAGGCGACGTCAGCCACGCAAAGCCTCCGCAACCGTGCGCTCCGCAGCCATCGCCGTCCTGCTGCTGATCAGTCTGACTGCCGCATGGTATACAGGTGCCATCAATCTGCCTGTCACAGGCGATTCGGTCCCCCCGCCTGAGCCCGAACTCGGACACGTCCCGGCTGCCGATGCCGTGATGCCCGCGAACGAATCCCTGGGTCCGGACACACCAACTCCCGGCCCTCCGCTCCGCAACAGCAAACAAACACAACCAGCACATGGCAACGCTCCCGATCCAGACCCCGCCATGGTCGAAGTTGCCACATCCACCCCACCCTCCACAGCACCCGCCGCACCCACCGCACCCGAACCCGCCCCTCCCACAACCACACCACCCGCCACCGCTGCCGACAAATCTGCCACTGCCACTGCCCCGGCCACCAACCCACGGGCTTTCAGCCTGATGACCACCCCGCTCACCCCGGACCCCGAACCCACATTCCTCTGGGACTGGCATGCTCCCGAAGCCGCCAAAACTCCAGCCCCGCTGCCACTGCTGCTGTCCGGCCCGAAACCTGAACTGCAGATCACTCCATCCGCCGCATTCAACAAACACGCTGCTGAAGCCTCAGCCACCAACAGCTTTTACGTCACCATCAATCGTCAGTCGGAAGATCCAATCACCTGGGACGTCGGGGCCACAAACGGACAAACCGTTTTACCCGTGGGAAAGATTCACCTCAGGCCTGCAGAAGACGGGTCCCCGCCGGCAGCCACCCATCTGCTCGAATTTCACTGGAACACGCCAACGGACCCCGGAATCGCCACACTCGTACGCTGGTGTCCGCTGGAACTCACAGCGGAGGGCGTCACCGTCAACTGTGCGCTGCGACCTCCGGAATCCCTGCAGACGATTTCGCTTTCACAGTTCCTCGCCAGCGGTTACATGGACGCCATCGCGCTCAGCCACGAACAGTTCCGGCCGCTGGTCCCCAACGATCTCGGCACCCTCCGGCTCGGTATCGAACTTCACCGCGACGGAGTATCGGCAGCACCATTAGAGATCCCGGCGGCTGCAGAAGCTCGACAGTTCCTGCTCGATGCCGACGGGAATCTCACATCCACTCTCCCACCCACCGGCCCGATCCCGCCGGACAGCCTGCCGATTGTCTCTCTCGGCATCCGTGTGCTGCCGCCTGTTCGCGGCGAAGGCGGCCCCGGTCAGCCCCGAATTGAGACGGAACTGAAAGCCCGAATTCCCTGTATTGGTCTGAGCACGGCTGCAAAACCGCGGCGGAGTGAAACCGACACAAAATTTTTTGCAGAACTGCTGAAACGCAAATCCCAGCAGCGCATGGCTGCCGCGGACCTGCAGCGGGCATTCGCCCAACTCAGTGACCTTACCGACGATGTCGATCTGCGTTTCAGCAGTGATGTTGCCCCCGATGATCCTGACCGCAGACTTCAGTCAGCGGTGGGCAGTCGTTTTCAGGATGCGGCAGATGTCTGCAGCAACCTCATCCAGAAGCTTCCCGCCCTGCAAAAGGACCTCGAAGCTCACAGGAGCAAAAAGCAGGAGGAACTCGCCGTAGTCTCCGCCTCAAAGGAACCAGACGACGCGAAGAAGGCTCAGCTGTTATCGCTGGAACAGCAGATCTCTCAAACCACTGCCGCCTTCGAGGCCACTGAAGAACTCCTCGTCGCCGTCTCTGCTCAGCAGACCTGGTTCAACACCAATCGTGGACCCCACCTGCAGGCGCTCACGCGGCAGCTCATCGGCCTCCGTTCCACTCCGCTCCGCGTGGTCTTCTTTATTGACTTCCCAGCTCCTGCAGAGTCGTCTGACAGTCGCCGGGGCCGAGTGCGATTAATGGAAGTTCGCCTCAGCAGCAGCTCGGAGGCGGCACGATGACTGTGCACGAAATCCGCACCCTGCTGAGATCCATCGAATCGGTGCTGCTGCGTCCCACGGCCGCCTCCGAAGCCGAACTCATGGGGCTTGCTGAACAGCACGAAGCGATCGTCAGCGATGTTTCCGCGCGGCTGGAACAGGTCGAGCAGCTGCTGCAGAAGGGACTGCGGACGGAAGCCATCGAACTGGCCGAGCGTGACCCGAACCTCAACGATCTGCTCACACTGCTTGACTTCCCGGAACTGATTGCCTGGAACGAACTGCTCCAGCAGAAGGGCATTCAGCCGGTGCAGGGCATCTCCGTGGAGGCGGCCGCAGAGCTCAACGATGCCTATCACGCCGCCGGCTCCATCGAACGACTGCTCCAGCACTACCGCACCGTTTCCCTGCTGCGGGCTCCCTTGAACCGCCGCATCGCAGTGCTCAGACAGCTGGCCGCCAAAGACCCCGCCAACGCCATCTGGCAGGTCGATCTGAAGCTGTTCGAACAACACCGGCTGCGTGAACTGCGTCAGGAGATTGACAAGGCGGCCTCCGCGGGAGACCTGCAGGCTCTGGCCGCATGCGATGCCGAGGTGGCTGGCGGCAGCTGGACAACAGAAGTCCCGGCGACACTCCGCGAGCATGCCCGCACCACACACGAAAGTCTGCGCCGCCGCCAGGCTCGCGAAGAACTGACCACCATCAGTCATCAGCTTTCCGATGCCTATTCCGCCTTCGATCGCGGGCAGGCGGAACGACTCGAAAAACGACTTCTCGCGCTGCAGGCCATTCTCAGCATCGCGCCAGGACACGCGCTCCTCGAAATTGCCGCACCGGCACTCATATGGCTGTCCGACGAACGCCGGAAGGAACAGGCCGAACAGACGCACTTCGCCGCCGTTCGCGAACTGGAATCTCAGCTGGACGGTCGTACCACTCTGCAAAACCTGGAACGGCTCTACCATCAGGCCACCTGTGCCGGATATCTGCTGCCCCCTGCTCTCCAAAGCCGCCTCGTCGAACGTCGTGATCAGCTCACCCGTGATCTTCACTGGAAACGATCGCTGGCCGCCACGGCCGTTATCATCACACTGCTGCTGCTGGCAGGCGGCATTGGCTGGATGATTCAGATTTCCAACACCAATCGGACCATTGCAAGACACGCTGAACAGCTCGGTCAACTGCTGGCCACTGCAGCCACGTCCGGCGAACTGGCTCCGACCGAAGCTTATCTGCAGGACCTTCGCAGCAGCAGCCCGGAAATTCTGTTGGCACCCCAGCTGCGGGCACGTGTTTCTGAGTTTGAGTCCCTGCTGTCCAGCGAGCGGGGTCGTCAGCAGCGGCTGCAGCAACTGGGTCAGTCGATTACTGATGTTGTCAACGGCCAGCCCGATCTGCAGCAGCTCACTGCCGCGGAGTCCACTGCTGACGAACTTCGCAGGCTTACCCGCTCCGAATCCGAACGCGCCGAACACACACGCCTGCTGCGGCTGATCAGCACCCGCCGCACCGCCATCCAGACAACTCTGGACGACGCCTTCAGCAGTGATCTGAAACGACTTTCAGATCAGGTCGCACAGATTTCAGCCGACAACCTTGCTGAATTTGACAGCACCATCTCTGCTCTCACAGCACTCAACAGCCGTCCCGACATTTCACAGAATCTCAAAGCTTTGTCCAACACCCTGCTGCAGAAGGTCCAGGGCGATCGACGCCTGGCGGCCGATGCGCTGAAGACAGCGGCCGATCTGCAGCGGATCACAGACGCGGTGGGGCGCGTTCAGACCTACGAACAGGCACTCGAACAATTCATCCGCAATGACCCCGGCCGTGCTCGGTCTGCCGCATTCCGGAAACTGCTGCAGGACGAGCTGTCGGTCTGGCAGGCCGCAGAACTCTGGAAACCGCTGCGGCAAAGTCTGCTGCAGGCTGATCTGCGACGACTCGCAGGTGTTGAGGCCGGTCAGCTTCTGCAGCGCTGTCAGGATTACCAGAAACAGTTCGGGCCGCAGGGTGACGATCTGCTGCAGTCGCAGCTGCTGCGGGCAGTCAAAAAAATCGCCGCCCGCGATGCAGTCGCCGGTCGCTCCTTCCGGGATCGAGTGCTGGCCATCTTCTCCAGTCCGCTCATCGGTCGCACGTGGCTCGTGGAAACTCAGGGACGCGGCAACTATTTCTGTTCCCGGCCCCCGCAGGTGAACGGCACATCGACCGTCACAGTGGAATACTACATCAGCACCAGCGGAACGCAGACAAAGACCACCAGTCTCCGCTACACAGACGTGCCGGCAGCCGCGATAAAGACCACTGCGGATGAATGGCTGTCACCCCAGTCGCGACTGCTCACCACCGTCGAACAAAAGCTGCCTGCCTGGCAACAGCTCAGCTTCGAAGCAGGTGCGGCCGCCTGCATCCGCGAAATCCTCGCCGCGGAAACGGTGGACCCGATCCTGCGTTTCTTTCTGCTCGAAGATGCACTCCGCATGGCCACTGACGGGAGCGAATTTTTTCAGCAGCGGTGCAAAGCCGTCCAGGACCAGCTGGCTGCCGCGCAGGTTTCACGGCTGGTGAATTATGCCGCTCCGGACGACACGCGTGCCGAAACCGTCCGGTTCACTGCGAAACGGGAACTGGAACGCAGCAGCGATGCACTGGCTGCTGCCGTGGAATCAGCCGAGGCTGACGTCGCACTGCCAGCCACTGCCGGACTCCCGCCCGAACTCTACTGGGTTGGCTGGCTGCACCGAAATCCCTCCGGTGAATGGGTGGTGTCCCTGCGTGCCTCACAAAACCCCGCGGCTCAGCGGGGCGGTCGACTGCTGATCTTCCCCCGCGCAGCCGCTCAGCAGCCGCGGACGGTCGTTCTGGGTCAGCTGGAACCCAAAACCAGCGTCGCAAAAACAGTCGAAGTGCCCCCCGAACTGGTTCAGGAAGGCCGTCCCGTGTTTCTTGAACTGTCAGCGGAGTCAGCCGATGAATGATGTCTGGTATATCCGAGTGCGGGGCGAAGTTCGCGGGCCGATGCCGCACGAAGAACTGCTCGCACAAATCCGCAAAAAACGTCTGGGTCGTCACCATGAAGTGTCCCGCGATGGATTGCAGTGGCAGCGGGCTGGCGAGATTCCGGAACTCTTTGAACCCCTGATCCCTGTGCTCCAGCCAGCCGGCAGCGCAGTCCCCTCCGCTGCTCCCGGCACCAGTTCAGCCGCCGCAGGTGATATCCGTCACGATCCGGGAGCATTCAGTGCAGCTGGCACAACATCGCGCGAGACCGTCTGGTTCTATGCGAAGGGCGGCAGTCGCAACGGGCCGATTGCTGAAACAGAACTGCTCGCACTGATCCGCGCCGGCCAGCTGGAAGGCAGCGACCTTGTCTGGAATGAACAGCTGGAATCCTGGACACCGCTCAGACAGATTCCTCGCCTTTCCACCACCGCGGCGCCAGCTCAGCCACTGATCGTGCCCCGTGAACACAACAGCCTGCCTGCGTCCCCGCTGGCCGTTCCGCCGCTGCTCACCAGCAGTCTCTTTGCAGTGCTCTTCGCCTGTCTCAGTCTGCTGGCCATTCCCCTGATTTTTGTGCTGTCGGCTGTGATTTCCGGCAGCGAAACGATCAGGGATGCAATGGCAGGCCAGAGTGGCAGTGCCGGAGCGGGCATGCTGGCGGTGCTCATCACGGCCGCGATGTTTGGAGCGATGCCGCTGTTTTCCGCCGCGGCCGGTGTGTTCACGGGACATCATTCCCTGAAAGTGCATAAGCAAAGTCCGGGTGCATACACCGGTGCCGGATATGCGCTCACAGCACTTATTCTCTGCTACGCCATTCTCGCCATCACCTTTCTGGTGCTGATTGTCTGTGTGATTGTGGCCGGAGTGAAATCGGCCTGAGAACCTGTTTGCAGGATTGACGATTTGCCATGTCCCAACCTTCGTTTTCACAGCTGCAGAGTCCTCAGTTTGCAATTGCCTGGGGCAGTCAGGACATCGAACAGCGACTCTTCTTTCGCGGTGGTCGCTTTACCAGTGTCAACACAGTGCTCTCCTGCCTGCTCGCAAGCCTGCTCACAATCAGCTTCTATCTGCTGATTCTGCCGTTCCCGAAGTTCTGGTTTCACCAGAAATTTCTCGGGCAGGGCGTGATTCCGCCGGCCATTGCCTTCTTCACCGCATGGTGCCTGGCGATTCTGTTTGTAAAATGGCGCAAGCTGGCGCTGCAACGCCGCTGCCTGCAGCTCAGCGTCGTCCCCGATGACCCGGATTTTGTACTTTCGCCCGTCAATGCCAATCGCGTCCTGCAGCGGATGGCGGAGCTGGTGGATGACACGCGTCAGTTTGTGCTCTTCGACCGCATCTCGATTGCTCTCAGCAATCTGCAGAATATGGGGCGAGTATCGGACGTGGATGAGATCCTGCGGAATCAGGGTGACGCCAGCGAAGCCGTATCAGAGTCCTCTTATGTGCTCATCAGCGGATTTCTCTGGGCCATACCGATTCTTGGTTTCATCGGCACCGTGCTGGGATTGTCGGTGGCGATTGGCGAATTCGGTACGGTGATGGCCGCTTCCGGGCGAGCCGATGCGCTTCTGCCGGCCTTGCGCCAGGTCACTGGCGGACTGGGGCTGGCCTTCGACACCACCCTCGAAGCCCTCGTCGCTGCACTCTTCATCCAGCTCTGTGTCAGCTTTCTGCGGAAATCAGAACAGGAATTCCTTGACCACTGTTCTGATTACTGCACGCGGCAGATTGTCAATCGACTGCGTCTGCTTCCATTTCATGCCAGCGAGAATCAGCCTTGAAATCGCACCAGTGGTATTACCAGTCCGGTGACACTGAGCTGGGGCCTGTCACCACAGATGAACTCCTGTTCCTGGCCCGCTCCGGGCTCATCGAGCGACAAACCCGCGTCCGAGCCGAGGGTGACAGTGGCGGGAAACCTTTTGCTGACGCATTCCCGACCGCCAGGCAGCACCGCGCACGTTCCGGACCCGTGGCATCGCATGTCAGCACGTCAAGTACTCCAAAGAGTGTCCGCGGTGCTGCAATGCCGGCAGTGGCGGTTACCAAAGCCGACGGCATCGCTGCCAGCCCGGCCCGACCGGCCGATCGCGCGACGACCCCGCTTCCGCCCAGTCTCCCACCGCCGCTCCAGCCGACCATGGCCAAATCGCGAACACCACCGATCGCGATGACGGCCTGCGTTCTTGCACTGCTGCTGGCACTCTGTCTCTGGTGGTTCTGGCCGCGAAATCCTCCCGGCCTTGCAACCGACGGAACGGGTGCTGGTGCAGCGGCGGCCAGCGCGCTGCAGGCGACAGATGCACAGCAGACCACAGCAGGTGCCTCGACAGCGCCCGCGAAGACCTCGTCCGCTGCTGGCGCGTCAGCCAGCGCTGCATCAGCGTCGTCAGCTGCATCAGCGTCGGCCACCAAGCCCGACAATGCCGTGGCCCCCACCGCCCCCACGGATCCCACGGCCACAGCGAATGTTGCAGACAGCGTGGCGGACGCCGGAAAGGCCGCCCCCACAGCTCCCACCGGCGACTTTGGCACGGCCGACAGCGAACCCGCTGAAACCAACCCGGCAGACGAGCCGGTTGCAGGTTTGATGGTCGGTTCCCGCGGTGACAAACGCTTCGCCATATCCGCTCCCGGTGAGACCACTTTCTTTGGCCTGCGAGGTCAGGGGCGGCGGTTTTCGTGGGTGGTTGACTGCTCGGGCAGCATGCAGGGCCCGCCACTGGAACGAGCCCGTCAGGAATTGCTCAATTCCCTGCGCAAGCTTCCTCAGGGTCTGGAGTTTCAGGTGATCTTCTTCGATGACCTGCCTTATGGCTATCCGGCGGGTGGCTTTGAGAAAATGGATTCAGGAACGCTGGCGGCGGCTGAAGCGTTTGTTTCCGGCATTCAGGGTGGTGGCGGCACAAATGTGATGCAGGCGATGCGGCAGGTGTTTTCGCAAAAGACGCGCCCCGACACGACGTTCCTGCTCACCGATGGCGAATTTGACCCGGAGACGCCCCGGTTTATTCAAAGCCGCAACAGAGGTGGAACTGTGAGGATCAATACCGTGGCGTTTGTCAATCGCGCCGGAGAACCGCTGTTGCGGCAGATAGCCGATGAAAACCGCGGCGATTTTCGGTTTGTGCCTTAGGAGTTGTGGGACGTGGGACGTCGACGCCGGTCAGCCATGGCGAAGTTCTCGCTGTTTTCCTTTCAGGACATCATCACATGTCTGATGGGTATCATGCTGTTGCTGACACTGCTGATCGCGCTGCAGATTACGGAACAGCCAGTGCGATCCGCAGACGAGGCAGCCGACAGCCGCACAGAACTCCGGAAAATGCTGACCGATCTGCAGCGGGACATCACGCAGCTGGAAGAGCAGACTCAGGCGAACCGCCAGCTGCTCTCATCCGGTGCGCTCGCCGATCAGAACCTGCTGACTGAGCAGCACCAGCAGGCTTTGGCTGCACAGCAGGCGGCCGCAACGGAACTGCAACGGCTGCGTTCGAGTGCTGCCGCAGCCGCGCGCAGCCTTGCCGACGTCACCACCGCAGCCACTCGACAGCAGGCCAAAGCGGAGCGTGCACAGCAGCGGCTCAGGGCTGATCTGGCTGCCATGAAATCCAGCCTGCAGGGACTCACCGATGGCACGCGGGTGGTTTACAGCCAGCACAGGGGAACGTCGGAAACCTGCTGGATTGTGGAAGTCACCGACGACCGCAGCATTCAGGCAGCCCCTCTTGGCCACAGCCGGAAACCGCTCGCCTTCGCCAGCATCCCGGACGCGCTGCGCTGGATTCGCCGCGAACACCGCCAGGGCGCTGAATTCCTCATTCTGCTCAAACCCGCTGCCGTGGAAGCCGCGGATCTGTTACCCGGAACACTGCGCGAAGAACAGATTCCCCATGGCTATGATCTGCTGGGTCAGAATCAGACCGCGCTCGATGCAGAACGGGGGGCTGCAACGCGATGAGCCGCCGTCCCCATATTGCTCCTGATGACAGCCTTGAACTGCTGCTGGACACCATCTGCAATACCTTTGCCACCGTGATCTTCATCTCCATGCTGGCGTCACTGCTGGCACAGAACTCTGCACCAGAGGCCATGGACGCTGCCGAAGTGGCAGCGGCCCAAAAGGCCGTCGCGCAACTGGAACTGGAAGCCGAACAACTCGCGGAACGCCGGGCAGCTCTTGAACGTGAACTGGCGCAGCAGTCCGCACTGCTGGATCGCTTTGCCAGCAGCGAAACGCTGCAGCTGGCCAGCTCCCTCCAGGAACTGCTCACAGATCACACACAGCTGCTGGCCGAAAGCAATGCCGCCGCCGCAGCGTTGCTGCAGTCCGAACAGCAGCAGCTGCAGCTGGAACAAACCCTCGCGCGGCAGCAGGACGAACTGCAGCAGCAGGAACAGCAGCAGGCGACATTAGCCAGTCAGCTCAGCGAGCTGGAAACCCGCGAGGGACGCGAGGCGGTGATTCGTCGTGTCCACGAAACAGACAAATTCGCCCTCACCTATGCGCTGGACAACGGCCGCCTGTACTCCGTGCACACACTCTCCGGCCCCGGAACGGAGTTTACCGATGTGACCATTAATCGCACCGACTGTCTGGTCGTGGAACGCGGCCAGCGCACCGAGATCACCATGAATCCCACAGCCGGAGTGGCCATCCGGGACAATGCCGACGCCAGACAGCAGGCCCGCGAACGTTTCCGGAATGTCGGTTCCCGCTTCGTCGTCCGCCTCTTCGTCGCCCGCGATTCCTTTCCCGAATTCCATGAGATCAAAGAGGCCCTGAGAGAGCTCCAGCTGGAATACTCACTGCAGATCGCCACCGGTGATGACGTGGAATTGTACCTGTCAGAAAAAATCCAGGATCGCACGTTCGTGCAGTGAAGACGCATAAAAGGTCATCCAGCCGGGCACGGCCGGGAGGGCGAAGCTGGGATGACGAAACGGTGTGAATTCGGGCGAATTGGGATGTTTTCAGTTCTGCTTGCCAGTTGACAGCTCTCACCGCGATCCCTTGTGCAGGAACTGTTGGTCTCTCGCAAAGGCGCCAAGGCGCAAAGGAAGGACAAAAGGTTCAAATTTCAAACATTTCCAGCTTTGCGCCTTGGCGCCTTTGCGTGAGGTAAGAGTTGCTACAGCAAGATGCCAGGCGGCGCGTCTGCAGGAAATCCGATAGACGATTTCA
>JBJTOM010000095.1:0-2186 GCA_046074585.1 Planctomycetota bacterium
AACACCAACAACACCAACGGCAAGGGACTTGGCGTCGTCATCGCAGATCTCGACGGGGATCGCGACAACGATGTGTACGTGACAAACGACACCGTGGCGAATTTTCTGTACGAGAATATCGGTGGCGGCCATCTGCAGGATGTGTCGCTGCACAGCGGAGCAAGTCTCAGCAGCACGGGGGTTCCGGACGGCAGTATGGGAGTCGACGTGTGTGACTACAACAACGATGGGCTTCCCGACATCTGGGTCGTGAATTACGAACGCGAAACCAATGCCATGTACCAGAATGCCGGAGGCATGGTCTTCCGGCACGTCAGCCAGCGAATCGGCCTGAATGCCGTGGGGGGCATGTATGTCGGCTGGGGCACGACCGCTCAGGATTTCGATCGTGACGGGGACGAGGACTTCTTTGTGTCCAACGGACATGTCATCCGCTATCCCCAGAACACCGCTCTGTTCCAGGTCCCGCTGCTGCTGGAAAATGAAGCCGGCCGGCGACTGGTGAACCGTTCAGAGTCCGCTGGCCCATGGCTGCAGCAGCAGCATATGGGACGCGGAGCGGTCGCCGCCGATTTCGACGGCGATGGAGATGCTGATCTGGCCATTTCACGCACGCGACAGCCGGCTGTCGTGCTTGAAAATGCCTCTCCACCAGTCTGCAGCCGCTGGCTCTCCGTCCGGCTCGTCGGTCGGGATTCTGCCAGGGATCCCACAGGAGCAGCGGTGCGGCTGGTGGCTGGCACAACGCAAAGTCGTTTTATCCGCGGCGGAGGAAGCTACGGAGCGTCGCAGAGTGCCTGCGTCACGTTCGCCGTTCCCAATGAGGCTACCGATGTGCAGCTGGAAATTGAATGGCCATCCGGCCAGTCCCAGCAGCTGCAACCGCAGTTGAATCGATGCCTGACGATCGTGGAACCCGTGAAAAGTCTGAAGTAATGAGCTGCCGATGGCTGAATGTTTCAGAGCGTCTGGAACTTCACGTTCCGATAGAGTTCTGAAAGCGGGATTGCGATTCCCAGAGGGTCCGGAACCAGATCGCCCGTGAGTTCCGTGGCTTCTGTGAGCAGCCAGCCACCGGTGGCCTGGCGGGTGAGACATTCAACGGCGGGCCGATCCTGGGAAATCAGGACAAGAACCTTGAGCGATGGGATGCTGCGATACCAGCTGGCTTTGCGTCCGCGATCATACTGCTCCGTAGAATCCGAGAGAACTTCAACGAGGACAGTTGGATTGACGACCGTATCGGCAACGTCCGAATCCAGTTGCAGGTCGCCACAGACGATGGTGGCATCGGGATAGGTATACAAACCGCTGTCCCGAACCTTGACGCGGAGGTCCGAGTTGTAGGTGACACAGGGGCTGTGCAGGAGTCTCTGGCGGGCCTCGGCGATGAAATTCGTGGCAATCAGCGCGTGTTGCGGAGAGCCACCAACCATAGCGAACAACTCACCCCTGTAGTATTCATGCTTCTGCCCTGTGCGCCGTTCAAGTTCCGGGTAATGGGACAGCGGGATTCCCTTGAGGGCAGTCGACATTGTGTTGGGCCTTGCGCGGGGACGTGATTGGCAGTGGGCGACAGAACAGGCGCCCAGCGATTATAACGACTTTCGGGGCGCCGACGCGGGGCGAATCATCAGTTTTCTTCCGGGCGTGCGACTGGGTTGCTTCGAGAGGGGGCTTCCAGATATTATTCCGTCAGCCAGATCCTGGCAGCTGACTGACCTCAGGAGAGGTGACAGAGTGGCCGAATGTGCCGGTCTCGAAAACCGGTGTACCGGCAACGGTACCGAGGGTTCGAATCCCTCCCTCTCCGCTTGTTCCTGAAACCGCCCTTCGACGCAGACGTCGAAGGGCGGTTTCATTTTCAGGCTGCGGGTAGGTCGGAACCACACTTCGCCGTCGCCCACACCGCATACGACGCCAATCGCAAACCGAGCCGCGACCGTGAGGGAGTCGGTCCGCACCTCCACCACACACACCGTGTCCGGAAAAGACTATCGGCGTGCCGTGGCTGTCAATCCCCCGGTGCCGAACCGCAATTCGGAAGGGCGAGGCTGGGATGGTGAAACGGCGTGAGAATGGGAAAGCTGGAGTATTTTGTTCTTCCTGTCAGTTGACGTCTCTTCCGCTGCCGGTTGTCGTCAGAACTGTTGGTCTCACGCAAAGGCGCAAAGACGCAAAGGAAG
>JBJTOM010000096.1:0-2491 GCA_046074585.1 Planctomycetota bacterium
GCGTCGGGATGGAATTCTCCGTGAGCTCCGCCGTATTCAGAGCTTCAATCACCGCAAGGAATATGCCAGCGCGCAGAATCTGCGGTCGGCAAATGATTTCCAGACGCGTCTGCAGGTACTCAAGAGTGTCCTCCACGCCCGACAGTAAACGAACGCCAGCCCCCTGCGCAGCCGCTACAATCGAGTGGCTCTGCAGCATCATCATGTGAATTGCCACAGTCGCGTCCAGCTGCGATCGCCGCGCAAATGATCCCGATTTCTGCAGAGCCGCATGTTTCTTTCTGAAATTACTCCATGTAAGCCGAGCAGGCTCGCCACCGACACGCTGAACCACACAGCCTTTTTCATCCACACTCGATACGAAGTATCGCGCCCCCTTTTCCGGACTTCGAAACACAACACGATCCGAGTGATACTGCTGAGCGACATGGGAAATGTCGGCAGTTGCATCCGCGTCGTTATGCCGGTCCCGTCCAGCACTGTCCGCCTGAAACGCGGACCGAAGATACTTCAGTTCGCCATCACTCCATGTCAGCCGACGATACAGTGGCGTCAGGTCGGGGGAGTCTGCCAAAGCTTCAAATCGATTTCTACCAGGCACAATTCGTACCATTCGATACTGACCGTTCGCAGAAAGATTGAACTCCGAAAGCCTGTCGCGAATCATCCGTCCGGGAATCGCCCAAACGTGCAGGTCCGCGGTCTCGGCCGACCAGCACATCATCACAAACGCCGAAGGAAGGACTCCAGACAGCGTTTCCATCCGCTCCAACGTGGATGTTGTCAGATTCGTCCAGAATTGGGTGTTGACTGCGTTCCGAATGTTGATCAGACCGTGGCGCCAGCGAATGGTTGTGCGTTCCACAAGCTCCACTGTCCCAGCCCCCGCCAGACGCTCACACAGGAAGTGGACCATGAATCGCGCTGTATTGCGAGTGTTCCCCGACTTGAATGTCTGGGGCACCGTCGACTCCGGAGTTCCGGCCATTGCAGCCAGCACGTGCTGACAGTAGAGCCGTTCCTGTTCCTCAGTCTGCATGTCGCCAATACTCCGCGGGGACCAATCAATTCCAGAACGATGTGAAGCCTTCGCGATCCAGCCGCTGGTACATGGTCTTCAACCGAGCGAGAAACATGGGAAATCGTGGGGCCGCAGATTCCTCGGGCAGAAAGGAACCGAACCCCGGCAACGAGGCGTCGTCAGGCACTCCGGAAATGTCAGCGAGAGACCCATGTTGTGCGATCGCCGCCAATGCGCCAAGCACCCACCGAATGGACTGACTACTGCCTGTGATTCGAGGAAGCACCTTCATCCACAAAGCCAGATCCAGCGGATCAACCCTCGAACCCGACAGCGTCCGAAATCCGCTCGTGAGTTCCCTTGCGTTGTACAGAAACAGCCCAACTTCATCGCGCACACGATAGCCAACCTGCAGCTGCGCTCGAGTCAGTACGCCGTTAATCACTCCCAGAATCTCTGTGGCTGCAGAAATCTCGGCCGGAATTGGCAAACCCGACTGCAACACGTCGGCCAGTCGCCTGTGTCCAGCCAGCCAAAACGAAATGGGCCACGCACGCATCGGCCCGATCTCCTCTGACCCGCCGCCATTTGCTCGTCTGCAAACTCTCGACAAATCAATCTCGGAAAGCTCAAGCGTAAATGCCCGATCGAGCACCTTACGGCTGAAACTGTGGGTCGTTTCATCGATGTTGACCGTACCGACCAACGCCATGTTCGGCGGCAGACACACACGCGACCACTCATCGTCGTGACCCAACATGCTGCCAATGACTGGTGTTGACCAGTAGCCACCCGCTGGGAGCCGCTGGATGTCCTCCATCGCGCTCAGCATTTCCGCGAAATAATACTCGACCGGTGCCAAATTCATTTCATCAACAAGGCACGTGTGAAAACATGTGCTCTTCAGACCCGCGTCACGCAGCTTCTGCAGAATCACGCCGGGTCGAAAGCACCCCTGCAGGTCCACGTGACCCAACACCTCAGAACTGTCATTCCAGTCCGGTCGAACAGCCACACGCACCGTTTCTTCCATACCGGTCAATTCAGCGATCAGCGAAGGCAACTTCGACTTCCCCGTACCCGAGACACCCGCGAGGATCACAAACGGTTTTGTGCGGAGCGCTGTGATGTAAGCCGCGATCTGCCATGGCTCAAATTGAAAACCCTTCAGCTGGATTCGCTGCAGCAACGCTTCAAATTGCTGAGCGGCATCAAAAACCCCAGGCTCCGGAATCGGCGGGTCAGACGGTTGCCGCATGACGTCACCACGCTGCAGCCGCATCACGCGTCCCAGAACAGCCTGCTGCCACGCAGCGGGGCAGTCTGCCCCCTGATCCGCCACCCCCCCCTCCTCCACCCGCCGTCGCAGCCACGAGCTTTCCACGATTTCCGCGTCCAGAATCGCCAGTTTCACCAGCAGATTCGGAATGGTCTCACCGTTTCCATCGGTGAATTCGCGTTCTTCAAGGT
>JBJTOM010000097.1:0-6864 GCA_046074585.1 Planctomycetota bacterium
TGGAAGGGGAGAGGGGGGATAGGGTTAAATGGTCTGAAGAATTCGGCATTGACGCAGTTGTTGGCGGAGTGATAAGGACTGGGCCGGGCACTCCAGCAGCGTTCCGGCGAACGGTCGTCCGGGGATCAGCGCCTGCGAGGCTTCGGGCCAGCCAAGGGCCGCAGCGGCAGTGGTGGTGATCATCGACAAAAGCGGCAGTGGATCGAGGGCCGGGTAGTGCTGCAGCACGTATTGAAATTCATGCCAGATCCCAAGGTCCGGATTGGAGGCTCGGCTGTCGGTTCCCAGCACCACACGGACGCCCATCGCCAGCATTTCTTCGAGTGGGTAGGGCGGATGTCCGAAGCCGTGATGCGTGCGGGGGCAATAGACGACGGTGATCGTCGGCTGCCTTCGCAGGTACTCCCACTCGGATCGATCAAACCAGTTGCCATGAATTGCCAGTGCGTGAGGAGCGAGGGTCAGCGCTTCGAGGTAGTCGGTGAGTGTTCTGCCACCGCAGAAAACAGCGGGATCGAACAGATCGAGCGAACGCAGGAATTCAGCGAACAGGCCGGTGCCGCGTTCCAGCAGCTCCCGCTCCTCCCGCGTTTCTCCGAGGTGCATCGCCAGCGGCAGGTGTTCACGACGAGCGGTGGTGGCAAGTTGAGCCAGCAGGTCCGGATGCACACTGTAGGGTGCGTGGGGGCTGATGCCGATTCGACCGCCGGCCGCTTCGATCTGCGGACGCAGATCAAGAAAACCTTCCAGCATGGTCAGCTGCTGTTGACAGCGATCGGGCTGCAGGCCGATGACTTCGCGAAAGAACAGACAGCGCGGTCGTTTTGACGGAGGCAGATGAGGATTTGAGGTTGCGATTTCACCGACAAGCTGCACGCCCTGCGCTGCGGATTCCGCCAGCCCCGAATCAATCGCAGCGCGCTGGGGATCCGTGACACCTGGAGACGCCTCTGCGGTTCGCCAGCGGATCACGCTGCGAATCCAGTCTGTGAACGGAGCTGGTGGCTGCAGCGGCTGGCTGAGCGAGGAGAATTCCAGATGCGTGTGGGCATTCACCAGCGGCGGTACCAGCATCAGCGGGGGGCCGTCACTGTCCGCTCCTGTCGCCGGCTGAACGGCCAGCAGCACTCCGTCTTCAATCACAAGACGGCAGTTCTGCTGGGGTGGCTGGTCGGGGTTGAGCAGCCAGCGGACACTCAGTTCGTGCCGCCCACTGTGAAAAGACTGCCAGCTGTCGCCTGAATGACGCTGCATGGATCCGGGAACTCCTTTGGCTCAGGCCGCCTGGCGAAGACCACTGCCGTCAGTCTCGCCACTCGTCAACACCGTTGATTCCCTTCCCTGCAGACATTGCCAGCCGAATTTCAGACTGCGCAGAGACGGGAGCAGCAGCAGGCCGCGTCTTCTGTGAATCACCAGGACCACGCCCACATTCCAGATGACTCGACCTGCGAAATATCCCAGCGCCGCCCCCTGGACCGACGCGAGGCTGCCAAACCAGAAGATCAGGAGCATCTGCAGCGGGACCAGCGTCACCAGCAGTTGTGAATACGCGCGTTCAAGCCCCAGCGTCTGCATCACGGAAAAGGTCGGACCGGTGGCACAGTCGGCCAGCATTGCCAGGAGCAGTGCCGGGAGCAGTGTGGGCACGGGAGCATACCGCGGATCCAGAAGTTGCGGGATGAGCGGTGCGAACGGCAGAATCAGAGCGCTCAGCAGCACAGCAATCAGCGCGCTGGCCGTCGCCGTGTTTTCAGCCAGTCGCTGCTGCCCGGAAGTGTCCTGTGAGTGATGCATGCGGGCAAGCGGCGGAATCAGACTCAGGCTGAGCATTCCCAGAGGAATGGCGGGGATTCCGGTGATCAGCAGGGCATAGGAAAAATGCGCGATCTCTTCGAATCCACAGCAGGCGCCGACCACCAGCGGTGTGATTCGCTGACAGAGCATCGGGCCAATGGCCATCGGAAGAAACTGCATCCCTTCGATCACCCGCGGTTGCAGCGTGACGGTCGACGCATGGCGGCCCTGAAACGCCGCACTGTACAGCTGACCGAGGCTGCCCCGCAGCGTTGACCACACCCAGATCAGCAGAGACAGGCCACAGAAGATCACGGCTGCGGCTGTCGCGGACAACGGAACCTGCTGCCAGTGCAGCACAAGGAACACAGCAATCGTACCGGCGGGAATGAGCACCTGTTCGGGCAAAACCGCCAGCCGGGTGCCCATCAGCGGAATTGCTGCCCACTGCCGCAGCCATGTGAGTGTGAGAGGTGTCAGCAACAGCGAAGACAACAGCAGTGTCCGGGACCAGTCGTTCCAGCCGAGCAGGCGACAGCCGATCCCTGCAAGCACGCCAACGGCCAGCAGCAGGCCACCGAATCTCACCGCACAGCGATGGGCGATGGCAAGTTCCGCTGCTCGTTCAGTGTGGCTGGAAATGATTGACAACTGCCGCACAAGGACGCGGTCCATGCCCAGGGGGGCGAGCGATGCCAGAAGTGTGGCCAGCGACAACCCGGCACTCCACGCCCCGAACTGCTCCGGCCCGAGCACGCGTGCAGTGATCGTCGTCGACACAAACGCCAGCAGCACTCCCAGAACGCGCACCGCCAGAGTGTGCACCAGTTCCGAACGCATGATGGTCAGAGACGCCCGCACAAACACTCAACGCCCCCCCCGAAGGTTCACTGGCCGCCCCGATTCACCGATCACCCCGAATGGTCCGTCGCCGTCGATGAGCACTGAATTGACGAAACGAGGCCCGCATCGTAGTTCGCGGCGGATGTTCGCACAACAGGGGTTTGAAGGCAGATCGCAGGGGGGTCAGGCGAGGATTTCCTGGACCACTCGACATTCGCGGTTGTCGGTGGGTGTCTGCAGACGTGCGTTGTGCAGGAAGGTGAGTTTTGAGTGATCGAAGCCGAGCAGGTGGAAAATGGTGGCCTGGTAGTCGTTGGGAGTGACGCGGTTGACAACGGCGGAGTGGCCGAGGGGATCAGTTTCGCCCCAGGTCATCCCACCACGAATGCCACCGCCCGCCAGCCAGGTACTGAACCCCTGGCCGTTGTGGTCGCGTCCGGCAGTGTTCGGGTCGCCATGGTTTTCCGTGACGGGCAGACGCCCGATTTCACCGCCCCAGTGGACGATGGTGGTGTCGAGCAGTCCACGTTGTTTGAGATCGAGCACCAGTGCGGCGGAGGGCTGATCGGTGCGGCGGCAGATGGCCGGGAGCGTTTTCCGGATGGTGCTGTGATTGTCCCACGGCTGGCCACCCAGAAACAGCTGCACGAACCGCACCCCGCGTTCGACCAGTCGGCGTGCGATCAGGCAGCGGGTGCCGTATTCGCGGGTTTCGGGCTGGTCAAGACCGTAGAGCTGCTGTGTTGCCTGGGTTTCCTGGGAGAGATCGAGGGCTTCGGCAGCGTCCACCTGCATGCGAGCGGCCAGTTCCCAGGTGGCGATCCGTGCTTCGAGGTCCGCTTCGCCGGGAAACTTCTGCTGGTGCAGGCGATTGAGCGTCTGCAGGAGCTGCAGATTCTGTTGTTGTGGAATGCCGGACAAATGCGGTGGCGGTGCGAGATTCAGAATGCGTGGTTCCTGCGGACGCAGCACCGTGCCCTGAAACGTCGCCGGCATCCAGCCGCTGGACCAGTTGAACACACCGTCCACCGGATGACCTTCCGGGTCCGTGAGCACCATATAGCCGGGAAGATTGCGGTTTTCCGCTCCCAGAGCGTAGGTGACCCAGGATCCCAGCGACGGCCGACCAGTCACGGCGGGAATGCCGGCATTGAGATAACGGATGGAGACTTCGTGGCCATTGAAGCCGGTGTGCATGGAGCGGATCAGGCAGAGATCGTCGACGATGCGGGCGGTGTGCGGGAGCAGTTCAGAGAGTTCGGTTCCGCATTCCCCGTGTCTGGAAAATTTCCAGGGGCTGCCCAGCAGCTTGCGGCTGGCGCGATTGACGAAACTGTAGACCACTTCCCCCTGGTAGTCGGTGTCGTGGAACCGTGTGAGTTCCGGCTTGGGATCGAAGAGGTCCACATGCGACGGTCCGCCGTGCATGAACAGCGAAATCATGGCCTGAGCCCTGCCGGGACGGGCCGCGGGCGTTTTGGGCAGCAGATCGAAGTGCCGCGGCTGCGTGGACACTTCCGGCGGAGCCGCCTGAGAAGCGGCGTCGTTGAGCAGTGCAGCGAGGGCGACACCGCCAAAACCAAGGGCCTGCTGACAGAGAAACTGGCGTCGATTGGACATGGTGGCACAGGGGGCTGAGGAATGGGGCGGGCTGGAACGGGAGGCGGGAGGAGCGGACAATCACAGGGCAATTCTGCGTCGGGGACACGGCAATCCCAACTGATTATCGCTCCGTGAGTCGTGTGACAAGAGAAATCCGGGCGAGAGGCTGCGGAATTCAGCGGGAAGGAGCGGATCAGAGTCCTTCATGCAGTTTGCGGGTTTCCCTGACGATGTGTTCTTCCACGTCCGGTGACCAGCGGGTGGGCAGGCCGTAGTAAATCATCGACGATTCGCCTTCGTAGCCGCCTTCTGTGAGCACTCGGCGGGAGGGGATGTAGGCCATAACGTCATTGCTGTACCCGGCAAACCATGCGTGTTCTGTGGGCACTTCACTGCGCAGTCTGAGGCTGTAATCGATGACGACTTCTCCGCCCAGAAAGGTCAGCGATGCCGCATTGCCGAACTTCCATGCCTGGATGGGATACGGATAGGTGCTGCTGAGCTTGCCGCTGGCGTCGTAGTTTTTCTTCAGCCATGCAGCGCGTCTGGCAATGTAGACATTGTCGGATTTGAGGTCCTGAGCGACCTGTTCAGCCGTGGGGAGCGTGTCGAGGGCGAGGTCGATTTCGGTGTAGCGGGTGCTGAGCGATCCGGTGACGGGCCGCATCGATCCGGCAAGCACCTTGTCGACGGCGGTGGCGGCCTGCTCGCCGTAACTTTGAGCCAGTTCGACCGTGCGTCTGGGGAGCGGATTCTGGTCGGCGCCACAACCAGCCCAGAACAGCGCAATGGTTCCGGGGTGGGATTTTTCGAGTTCGATCTGAGCAAAGCCGGGCCAGTCTCCGCACCATTCCATGCCGCTGAGCACCGTGGCGTGGCAGGCGTAGCCAAAGAGCACGGCTTTGAGTTCTCCGGTGGCCGAGCGGGCAGCGAGGACCGGGACGGTGTGGTCCACAGGCCCCATCAGCTTGCCCTGCTCGCGAAGCATCGGCACATCGGCCTCACGATTGTTGCGACGGTTCACTGCGAAGGTGGCTGTGCCCTCAGCGGCCTGCAGCGTCACCGGACTCAGATTTCCAATCGCCTGACCAGCCGTCTCCACACACTGCTCAATCAGCCGCGCGGTGTATTCCTGCACCAGCATCTGCTGGTCGGCGGCAAGCGAGTACATGGTGAGCAGGTTCGTGCCGACGACGGGACCGGAGTGGGTGTGGGAGGTGGCGATGGAAATCTGACTGCGTTCGAGCTTGTGACGCGTCTGAATGGCCTGACAGATTTTCTGTGACGTGGCGCGGTCGATCCCGACCAGATCCAGCGTGATGATCACCGCCGTGTGACCGGCCGGATCCTGAATGGCCATGGCTTTGGCGAACAGGTCATGGATGATGCCCTGAGCCGGCGTGTTGCGGGAGGCATAGCCGGACATCCACATGTACTGTTTTGGAGTGATGACGGTTTTGGCAGCACCCGCCTTCCACGAATCAGCCGCAAAGATGCTGGCAGATGGAAGCACAACCCCGAAGATTACACAACAGGCAGCAAACAGACGGCGGGCTAAGACGTACATCGAAAGCTCCGGGAGGCGGGAGGGATCAGGGCGGGAAACACAGAGACAAAGCATGATCGATGAAAGTCCTTTCATCAAGTCAGATGCCGAAGCCGCTCGGGCCTCACCGGATACACTTGAACGGATGGGCGGAATCCCAATGGCGTTGAAGTTCTCCGGAATCCTCTGAGCAGATAGGTGAAGACACCGGGAGGGCGAGGCTGGGATGGTGAAACGGTGCTAAAACAGACAAGCTCGGATGTTTCAATCACCCCGCCATCGTCAGGCCCCACCGCCCGAACGAACACAAAAAACGTCCCGTGGCGTGCGGTCGATGTCAATCGGCCGGTCACGCTTTGGTGCGTTCCTGATGCGGTTCTGCCGCGCGGGCACGCACCGTGACCGGGGGATTGACATCCATTTTTTGACGTCACCTGCCGTCAAAAAATAGAGCAGGAGAATGGAGAGAGAAGATGCTCGACTTTCTTCATGCTCCGACGGTCTCTTTTCTACTCTCTCAGCCTCGTGCCCTCGCCACTTCCCATTTCCCACTGCGAACCGTCATCTGGGTCGTCCGGGTCGCCGGCTTCCTCACGGGCGGGGGGGACGCTGATTGCGTTCTGCATGGTTATGTAACGCAGACAAAGGTGCATGGCACCGAAACGCAGAAGGTGTTTGGTGGATGACTTTTACGACGACGGTGGCTCAGCAGGATCTTCGCCCTCCCGCAACGGCCTTCGCCGGAAATGGAACGCCCCAGAGGTGACGTCGTTGGTTCTGCAGGGACTGTCCCCGGCGGCCGCGCGGGCCGGATTTCGGCCGCCCGCCCCCCGTGGCTCTGCAACCGCGGTTATCGCTGCAACACTCCAAATCACCACAAACCGAAAAATCGCCCCAACCGGGTCGCTCAAATCAGCCGCTCCGACTTGCTCTCGCCGCAGGGACTGTCCCCGCAACGCGGGGCTCCGGTGTGGTCTCGCGGTCAGTACGACCGGCAGAACGTCTCCGTCCGCAGCCTGGGGGGACTGTCTCCGGCAGGCCAGGAACCCGGCCACGGTGCATGGCACCCGAACGGC
>JBJTOM010000098.1:0-3392 GCA_046074585.1 Planctomycetota bacterium
CAGTTTCCCGCTGATCGGCCGCAGCAGTTCGCGCAGCTGAGGCTGGTATTCCGCAAAGCTGGTGCTCAGTTCCGTGGCAATAAACGTGATGTCTGCATCCGTCCATTCCGTGACGGGTTGATTGCCCTCCAGGCCCACCACGCCCAGGGCCGCGCGGAAGCGACGGGCGGCTGGTTCGGCGGGATTCCGCAGCAGTTCCAGCTATTGCGGACGCAGTTTTTCCGCGAACCGCCGCAGCCGGGTGCGGATCGGCTCCACGTAGGTCAGTTCGCCGGTCAGCATGGCTTCCTGCAGTGGCGACAATTGCGATTCATCGCGGATCACCACCACCAGCCGGGCTGGAACGGCGGCCAGTTTGGTGGGGGCATCGGCTGTGGGTTCATCGGCCGCCTGAATGAGGGGCCGCAGGCGTTCATCGAGTGCCGGGCCCTGTTCGTCGGCCTGGTCGAGCAGTTCTGTCAGCCCGGAGGGGTTGGCATTTTGAATCTGCCCGGCGAGACCTTCAATGGCTTTGGCCACCAGCACCGCCTGCAGGGCCAGTCCCAGCACGAGCAGCACAGTGGCGATGGCCGTGCTGCGGACGACGTGCAGCCGAGTGGCTGCGCGCATCACGGCGGCTTCGGCGGGTGTCCAGCGTTTGCGGCGGGTGAGGATCAGAATCTGCAGCCAGTCGAAGAAGCCGGGCAGATACCGGCGTTCGCGGCGGCTGGTGCAGAGTGTGGTTCGGTCTTCCAGTTTGAGTTCTGCGCGGCCGGTGACGGTTTCCTTTTGTTTGCGGGTGAGCCATTCGCGGAGGGAGGGGACAAGGTAGTCGTGGGTGAGCTGGTAGGAGGGGGGAGGGGAGGAACGAGGGGCGAGGGGGGAGGGGCGCGGAAGGTCGGTGGCAGGATCGAGGGTGGGGTTGGGTTCTGTTTCTTTGGGGGTGATGAGTCGGAGTTCTTTGTCGAGGAGTGTGATAATTTCGCGGAAGTCATCGGGGCGGTGTTGGTAGTTGGCGGCGAGCTGGAGTTCTGTGGTGGTTCTGCTGCTGCCTTTGATATCGGTATCGACGTCGGGGAGCAGGGCTTTGAGGATGCCGCGGACTGCGGGGAGGTGTCGTTTGCAGCGGATATCGCTGCGGGGGCTGGAGAAGGTTTCTTCGAGGAACACGAGGCCGACACCGGCAGCACCGCCGACCTGTTCAAGCGTCTGCAGTTGCCACGGGGCATGCTGGACCATGTCGGCGAAGAGGGCCAGGCGTACGGAGATAACCTTATTCTCTTCTGCGAGTCCGTGCACGGCGGCGGTGACGAATTCCAGTTGTTCGGCGGACGGTTTTTGCGGCGGCAGCGGGAGCTGCCTGTAGGCGCTGCCGAATGTCTGCAGTACGGTGGCGGCGTGGGGCAGATCGAACAGGTCGATTCGCGCGACATTGTGTCGCTGGAGCAGGGGGACATCAAGTTGCCGCATGAAGTCCGTGGCATTGCCATAGAAATCTTCGCGGATCATGACGAGGGCCTGGAGTCGGGCACCGTCGCACTGCCGCAGGGCCAGCACGAGTTCTGTTTCGGATCCGAAGGGATTGCGGTGCAGCCATTGTTCGAACTGGTCGAGCACGATGACGACTTTGCGGCCTGGAGTGCGGCGGATGGCGGTGCAGAATTCGCGGAGCCCGCCAGGGGTTTCTGCGAGGTCGGGACGACGTTCGCGGAGTTTCGCCAGCAGCTGCCGTTCGGTGGCCTCGGGAGTTGCTTCAAGATACACCGTGTGCAGATCGTTGGCCAGTCGTGGCAGCAGACCGGCCTGAACGAGCGAAGACTTGCCACAGCCGCTGGGGCCGTAAATCAGGCCAACGGGAAATGTCTTTGCGGCGGATGGTTCTTCAAGGCGTGTCTTCCAGAAGGCGATGCTTTCGGGCAGTCCATCGACTGTTCGCAGTCCCGGGAGCAGTTCAAGGAAGAAATCGGCATCGGTGTCATCAAAGGCGCGGAGCCCTTTGGGTTTGAAGACGGCTGGAGTGGCGGTGGGCTGAACAGTGGTGGACCCGGCGAGGAAGGTCTGCAGGTCACCTGCGAGGTCGGCTGAGGTGCAGCGGTCGGCCACCTGTTTGGCGAGGGCTTTAAGGCAGATGCGTTCCAGTTGTGGCGGGATGTCTGGTTCGATGGACCGTGGGGTCGCGGGATCGACGGCTGCGATTTCATGAAACAGACGGTCGCGATCGGTCCCCTGAAACGGGCGCTGTCCGGTGAGCAGTTCATAGAAGATGACGCCGAGGGAGAACACGTCGCTGCGGCCATCCAGCCGATGTCCTTCGCCCCGCACCTGTTCGGGACTCATATACGCCGGCGTGCCTGCCAGTCCCGGACGCTGGCGGTAATCGTCTTCGCGAATGGCGAGGCCGAAGTCTGCAAGGTACGGTCGCCCGGTGGCCTGTTCCACGAGCACATTGTCGGGTTTGACGTCGCGATGAATGATGCGACGGTCATGGGCGGCAGCGAGCGCTTCGGCGATGGGGATGAGCAGTTTTGCGGCGTCGGTGGGGGTCGGGCGGGACTGTCTGAGCCGATCGCCGAGTGTGCCGCCGGAGATAAACTGTGACACGACAAAAATGGCCCCGTCCTGAATGACGCCATCGGCATCATGGCCGATGTCGTAAACCGGCAGAATATTGGGGTGATTCAGGCCAGCCAGCGTGCGGGCTTCGCTGAGATATTCGTCGGCATGCCTGGAATCCTGAAACCGTTCGGCTGTCGGCACCTTGATCGCCACGTCCCGCTGGAGCTGTTCGTCCCATGCAAGGTAAACACGTCCGAACTTGCCCTGGCCAAGAAGCCGGTCCAGGCGATAGCGGCCGTTGAGTTTTTCGGGGGTCACTTTGACGATGTCGGTGGCTTTATCGGCGGCCATTGCAGTCCCGGCGGACGACAGTCGAGACCGGAGCGTGTCTGCGAGGTCGGGGAATCGCGTGACAAGCTCGTCCATGCTGGCCGGCCGCCCGGCACGGACGCGGGCGCTGACTTCGCTGATTGCCAGTTCCAGTGTCCAGGGAAAGCCGGCGGGCAGACTGGGGAGGCGTGCGAGGTAATCTTCGACAAGCCATGGGGCAGCGGTTTGCCAGCGGCGTTGCTGATCCAGCGTGAGTGCCTGCAGGAGTTCGTGGGGACTGGGCGGATTCGGGGCTGTGGCTGTTGACAGCGACGACCACCAGGACACCAGATCCGGCGGTTGATTGCCAGATGCCCACAGACGTTCCAGTTCGGCAGCAAGTCTGGACATGGAATTCAAACCCAGAGTGTTGATCGCGGGAATACAAACGCCACCGGGGGATCCTGGGGAGGATACGCAGAGAAAACAACCGTGTACAGTTTGTTTTTGGAGATTTCGGATCGTGCCGTTCGCAGAGCGCCCGGCTG
>JBJTOM010000099.1:0-18172 GCA_046074585.1 Planctomycetota bacterium
GGTGCATCGCCACGATCGCTCCACCACCCTTATTATCGGATGCTCCGATCACCAGATCGCCGTGGAGCAGTGGAGAAGAGCCGAAGCCCTGGTGATTGACGTACCCGGAGAGCCGCGTTTTCCAGAGCGGGGTGCCATCGCGTTTCAGGGCGTGCATCCAGACGGAATCGGCGTTGTGAAAGTTGATGAAGATGCGGCTGCCATCGCAGGCGGGGGAAGCGGAAGCCATGCTGGATTTTTCGTTGCCTTTCACATTCAGCCCGTCAGTGTGCAGGGCCGTCTCCCATTTCTGCCGGCCGGTGTTGCGGTCGAGGCAGATGACGGCCTGGAGATTGCGTTCGTGGTCGGCGACGGCAAGCAGAACATCGGGGCCAACGACTGTGAGTGAGCCGTGACTGCGGCCTGGAACCGGGGTTTTCCAGAGGATGTTTTGGGAGTCAGACCACGAGACAGGGGGCATCTGGCCTGATTCGGCGATGCCGTTGAGTGATGGGCCGCGCCACCAGGGCCAGTCGCCGGGCTGAGGGGTGATGGGTTCGAGTGGATGCGAGGCGGAGGCGTGAGAACTGGGGGAGAGTGCTGCGGCGGCGAGGGCAGCTGAGGTGGACGAGCAGAACGCGCGGCGGTGGAGCATTGGCAGGGGTTCCGTGGGACGTGGGATGGGGGACAGGGGAAGTGTGAAGTGTGAAGTGTGAAGTGTGACGTGTGACGTGTGACGTGTGACGTTAGAGAGTAGAAAGTGCACAGGAGACCGCAGGAGACCGCAGGAGAATGCAGAAAGTCGAGAGTCCCCTTTCTCCATTCTCCTGCTCTATTTTTTGACGGCGGGTGCCGTCAAAAAATGGATGTCAATCCCCCGGCAACGGTGCGTGCCCGCGCGGCCAGAACCGCATCAGGAACGTATCAAAGCCTGACCGGCCGGCCGATTGACATCGACGGCACGCCACGGGACGTTTTTTGTGTTCGTTCGGGCAGTGGGGCCCGACGATAGCGGGGGGGGGTAGAAACATCGCAGCCTGTCTGTTTCAGTACCGTTTCACCATTCCAGGTCGAGGCTGGTCTGTGTTGAGTCAGAAGGTGAGCAGAACTTCGCGGATCTGGAATGGCTGGAGAGGGACGCTGGGGGTTGAGTCGCCGTGAGTTTCGAGGAGGACTTTGTGTGAGCGGTCATGATTAACGAGGCAGGCGGTGACCGGGGGGCGTGCGGTGCGGATCTGGCAGATGGTGGGGAGCCCTTCGGTTTCGCTGAGAATCAGTGAGAGTTCGTCGGGGGCATTGGGAGCCTGCCGGATCCAGCGGGCCTGCACCAGCTGGACATTGCGAGCGGAGAGTCCGAGGATCCAGGCGGAGGAAGCTCTGGCTGGGATTTTGCGGGGCACTTCGAGGGTGATGAGCGGGCTGGCGAGATCTTCAGCGGAGCGCAGGGGTGAGGGCTGATCGAAGTCGAGGCGGAAGCGGAAGCAGGTGTTGTGTTCGCCTTCGACCTGGAGGAGGCTGTCGAGCATGCGGTTGCCGGATCGGCGATGCCAGGGACGGCCATCGCTGAGGATGGTGAGACGCTGCGGGCCGTCGGTGATTTCGATGAAATCAGGGGATTCGATGCGTTCCAGTCGAAAGCCGGCGATTTGTCCGAGGACAGCGCGGGAGACGACGGCGGCTTCGTTATCCCAGGCGAAGCGGCAGCACCATCCGGTGAGCCATGGGTTGCCGCGTACGGGCAGAGCGAGATCAGTGAGTTCGATTTCGATTTCGATGACGGGCCGCAGTCGATCGACGCGGGTGATCTGTCGTGTGCGGCCGAGGGGAGCATTGTCTGCGGGCGAGGAGAATTCGGTGATGGTTTCGACAGCGGCGAAGACGGGCCCGGATTCAAGGACGCTGGTGTGCACGAGTCGGGGGGTGGCCCAGTGTGTTTTGCGGGGATCTGCGGAAGGTTCTGCGGGGATTGAGAGTTCGCGTTCGAAGCGGAAGCCTGGCTGCTGGCTCACGCGATTGCCGCGTTGTCCGTGAAAGGTGACGGCCTGAATTCCGCCCGTGCGATCATTCAGACGCACCTCGAAGTGTTTGTTGCGGAGCAGCAGGGGTTCGGCGAGTGGGGGTTCGCGTCGAGCGGGCTGGGTGGCTGGCTGCGGGGGATCGGCCGAGGAGGATTCACGGAGCCAGAGGAAGCCGCCTGGCGGGACCTGAACGAGGAGACGGGAGTTTTGTTGTTTGATTTCGGCGGCTTCGATGGCAGGATCGGCTGCGGGGGGCTGCCAGCCTGTGGGCCACTGGAGCGGCAGCGTTCGGGGGAATGGGAGGGGATTGAGCAGCAGCAGGCTGTTGGCGGCGGAGTCGGTTGTGGGGATTCGCTGGCTGAGGGCTTCGGCGAGCTCCAGTCCGAGTTGTCGGGTGGCGTTGCGGATGGAGTTGGCTGTGTTTTCGAGCGTGGGGAGTTTGGAGGGGACAGTGGAGTTGATGTCGAGGTGCAGGAGTTCGAGGTCGAAGAGTTGCCGCTGGAGTTCGTGGAGCCTTGCGGAGGGATTTGCGGAGGTGGTGTTGGTGCGGATGATGGCGGAGATGGCGGTGAGTGAATGCAGGTTTTCGATGAGTTGCTGGAGGTTGTGGAGTGTGGCGGGGCCGGAAACAGGGGGTTCGGATTTGAGGACGGAGGCCTGAATCAGTGCGGGGGAGACATATTCGGAGTGGTCGTGAGATTCGGCGAGTCGGCTGCCTTCGGCGGTCCGTGTGAGTGTTTCAAGGGTGACGAATTCGCCGAGGACCGGGGCCCAGCCGGAGGCAGTTTTCAGGTCATCCAGCCAGGGATTGCGGAGTTGCGGGAGTCGGGCGAGGAAGAGAGCTGCGACGGGATCTTCCTGCATGCTTTCGTTGAACCGGTCGGCGAATTTCTGGAAGCCGGCGGCGCTGTCGATGGCGAGCGGGATGCGGGATGCGGCGGGAATGATGGAGCCATCGGGGGCCTGCCAGTCGAACTGACTGCGTTCGCGATCGGGATAGAGACCATCATCGAGTGCGACGTGGAGAGCGGATTCGAATCCTGAGAGGTGCAGGACGGCGGGGAGTGAGGCGATAAGTCCGAAGCGTCTGCGGGCCCAGTGTCTGGGGGGGTGTCCAAGGATTTCGAGGAAGGTCTGGCGGCAGTGAATCAGATCATTGCGGAGTGCGGCCATGGAACCCAGAGACGTGCGCGTTTCGATTTCGTGTCCGGAGAGGAAGCACAGTTGAGCAGATTCGCAGGCGGCGCGAAGCAGATCGGCCGCTGCGGGGCTGGACTGGGCGAGCTGTCTGAGTTCGTGGCCGCTGATGAGCAGATTGACGGGTGTTGAGGAGTTGAGAGTGGAGGCGATGAGTTCGGGGGGATCCTGTTCACCGGGGAGGCAGAGATCCAGGAGCACGCATTTCTGAGGATAGATCTGTTCGCGAATTTCGCGGAGGTGATCAAAGGCGGCGGCGAGGTGCTGTTTTGTGGCAGGTTCGTCGTGGAGGATCGCGGCAGTGGCGGCAGCGCGCAGTTCACGTGCGAGGAGAATCTGGTCGGGGTCGATGAAGTGGTGTCGCCGGCGGCTGAGCAGTTGCAGTTGCAGGGTGACGGTGCCGAAGGCGAGGAAATCGGGGACGCAGATGGGGTGCGCGGGGAGCGGTTGGACGGGATCAGAGGGGTCGATCAGCACGGGGGCCGGGGTTGCGGCGTCGATGGCGGCAAGCCACTGGGCGCGGTCGGTGCAGGCATCGAGGATGACGTGTTCCTGATCGCGGAAGACGTTCCTCCATTCGTGGGGCATCCACGATTCGGAGGGAGTTGGAACGAGGATGATGCGACGGCCTGGGTAGCCGTATTGGGATTCGGCCTGGCGGAGCATCGGGAGTGAGGATGCCTGTGCGAGCAGGCGGGGGTGCCAGGCGCAGGCGATGGCATTCCAGAGGCTGGAGGCTTCTGCTTCAGCGAGGTCCGTGGGGAGGTCTTCGACGGAGTAGCCGGGGATCAGGATACTGATTTCAGAAAATTCGGGGCGAAACGACATGGTTTTGGGGTGGGGGGGATGGAGGCGACAGAAAGGAGGGAGTGGGGCTGCGGGGACGAATTGTGGCAGGCGACGGCGGAAAGCTCCACTGAAAACCGCGCCGATTTGCCGGATGCATGAGAACAGCCCAGCCGGGGTTGTCAACAAAATTCCGCATGCATTCGGCAATTTTTGCAGCCACGCCGATTAGAGAGCTTTTCAGACTGGTCAGCAGGCAGACGATTGCTCAAAATCCGGAAATCCCGGGCGGGGCTGCTCTTGACAGCAGCGGCTTTCGGGATGCATGCTGTTTTCGGTAAACTTTGCAACGGGCACATGGCCGGGTGGCCTGTGTTTCCAGCGGACCTCTGGCGTCCGGACAGTTCTGGGGATCAGTGAAAGGTTAATCCAGTCCGAGTGCTTCCATGGCAAACGACTTCTCCATGCCCGACGACGCGCGTAATCGAGGTGACAAGCGAATCCGCAAGGATCGCCGTAAGAAGGGTTCCGAGCGATCTCCGGACGACGCCGACGGTGCTCGCCGGGGACTCCAGCAGCGGGACCGCCGGGGTTCGAAGAACTTTCGGGACCTGCTGTATGGTGAGGACGAGGACGACGAGTGATTGTCGGCAGAGCTCGCCACGTCCTGTGATGTTCGCGAAGCCCTGCCGAGGATCGCTTTTGCCAGGCGGCCCTCTCAGAGCGGGTGTTGGCGCGGTCGTCCCACAGAGCCGCTCAAACTCCCGCGACCATGCCTCGCGGTCGCAGGCTGGTGGCAATCCAGGTTGCTCGGCACGCCACTTGCGGCTTCCCGACAGTCATGGGAATCAGGCGTCGGAAAGTCGGCAACGCCTGGTGAGTGAGCGAGTCGGGTGTTTTGAACCGCCCCCGAAGCTGCTCAATTTTATCGCCCTCTGCCCGAAAACCGGGCGACTCCGACACACAGATCTGGAAAGGGAGTCACGGGGTGGCAGCGGAGCCGATGAACTACGATGAGTTACTGACGGCTGATGGATTGCCTCGTCATGCGGCGTTATCAGAGAGTTTGTCGGCGCTCAGCGGGGATGTGCTTGCGGAACGTCAGCGGCATGCGGAAGAGGAGTTGCTGGAGAAGGGGATCACGTTTGCGGTTTACGGTCACAACGACGGTCACGAGAAGATCTGGCCATTCGATGTGGTGCCGCGTCCGATTCCGTGGGACGAGTGGATCATGATTGAGGCGGGTCTGCGTCAGCGGATCCGGGCGTTGAATCTGTTTCTGGACGATGTGTACGGCGAGGGGCGGATTCTGCGGGACGGTGTGGTTCCTGAGAATCTGGTGAAAACAGCGAAGACCTACCGGCCTGAGTGTGCGGGTTTTCGTCCGCCGGGTGGAGTCTGGACACATGTGGTGGGCACTGATCTGGTGCGTCTCCGTGACGGCACAATTTACGTTTTGGAGGACAATCTGCGCTGTCCATCGGGTGTGAGTTACGTGCTGGAGAACCGGGAGATTATGAAGCGGGTGCTTCCGGAGGTTTTCAGTGGTTCGACGATCGCGTCGATCGAGGACTATCCGGAGCGACTTCTGGGTGCCCTGCTGAAGACGGCACCGCCGGGTTGTGAGCATCCCACCGCTGTGGTGCTCACGCCGGGCATCTACAATTCGGCGTATTTCGAGCATTCATTTTTAGCACAGCAGATGGGTATCGAGCTGGTGACGGGGCCGGATCTGTACGTGGACGGGAGTGACACGGTCTGGATGAAGACAACTCACGGACCGCGTCGAGTGGATGTGATCTATCGGCGGATTGACGACGACTTTCTGGACCCGGAAGTTTTTCGTGCGGACAGTATGCTGGGAGTACCGGGTTTGATGCGTGCCTGTCGAGCGGGCCGGGTGACTTTGGCGAATGCGCCAGGCACAGGTGTGGCGGATGACAAGGCGGTGTATCAGTATGTGCCGGCCATCATCCAGTACTATCTGGGTGAAGAGGCGATTCTGAAGAATGTCCCGACGTACGTGTGTTCAGAACCGGATCAGTGCCGTTATGTGCTTGAGAATCTGGACAAGCTGGTGGTGAAGCCGACGAACGAGTCGGGGGGATATGGGATTCTGATGGGGCCGACGGCGAGTGCTGAGGAGCGGCAGCGGTGTGCGGAGCAGGTGCGTCGCGACCCGCGGAACTACATCGCCCAGCCAATGCTCACACTGTCCACCGTCCCCACGGTGATCAACGGACGCCTGGTTCCGCGGCACGTGGATCTGCGTCCTTTTATTCTTTATGGCGACGACGTGTTTGTGCTCCCGGGAGGGCTCACACGGGTGGCTTTGCGGGAGGGTTCCATGATTGTGAATTCGTCGCAGGGAGGTGGCAGCAAGGACACATGGGTGCTGCTGAGTGAGACGCCATTTACGCGACTGCAGGAGCAGCAGCAGTTTGCGGGTTGAGGTGACTGCGTCTGGAGTGGCGGTTGAGTTTCCCGGGGTTCCTGAATTTCTCGTTTGCAGAGGCGGGTGCGGCGATGCTGTGTCGAGTGGCGGATTCGCTGTTCTGGATGAGTCGTTATCTGGAGCGTGCCGAGAATCAGGCGCGGTTTATCGATGTGACCTCCCACATTGCTCTGGGATATCGTGGGCGCGAGGACGTTCTGTGGTCGTCGCTGCTGCATGCGGGCGGGGACGTGGAATGCTTTCAGGAGCGTTACGACAGGCCCACGCGGAAGAATGTGATCGACTATCTGCTCTTCAATCGCGCGAACATGAATTCCGTACTGAGTTGTCTGACAGCCGCGCGGGAGAACGCGAGGTCTGTTCGGGAGAACCTGACAACTCCGATGTGGGAAGCGGTGAATCGATTTTACCTGCGTGTGCGTCAGGCGGCTGTTCAGTCGCAGCAGGTGGTGAGTCAGCCGCATCCGTTTCTGGACCAGATCAAGCGTTCGGCTCATCAGGTGCTGGGTGTGACGGAGGCCACGTGGTCTCAGGGTGAGGCGTGGCAGTTTTCGAGGCTGGGTTATCAGCTGGAGCGAGCTGACAAGACATCACGCATTCTGGACGTCAAATACTTCCTGCTGAAGCCTGGTGCTGCCGGCGTGGGGGTGGGGAGTCAGCTGGACGTGGTGCAGTGGGCATCGCTGCTGGAATCCACCGGCGCTCTGCAGATGTATCGGCGATCATTTGGACGGATCCAGCCGGTAAATGTGGTCGACTTTCTGGTGCTCAATCCGGACTTTCCGCGGTCGCTGCGATTCTGTACGCGGCGGGCGCTGGACAGTTTGCGGGCGATTTCCGGGAACACGCAGTGCGTGCCTGCAAATGTGGCTGAACAACTCACCGCAGATGCTCTGCAGGAGCTTGAGCAGACGCAGGCCGGTGAGCTGCTGGAGCGGGGGCTGCACGAGTACGTGGATCGGTTTCAGACGCGGTTGAATGATATTGGCGGTGCCGTGGCGGAGACATTTTTCCGCCTGCATGTGGAGGTGTCCTGAGGATCAGGGAGCGGGTGCGTCTGCCGGTGTGAGGTGGATGCGGGTCCCGAACGCTTCCAGTTCCATGCGGTTGCCGGCTGGAATTGTCAGTTTCAATCCCTGGACAGGAAACTGCGAGACGATCGGCAAAGTGAAGACCTCACGGCCGCTGGATTTGGCGAATCCGGTGACGATGGTCTGAGAAATGCCGGAAAAGCCCTGGACAGCATTGGCATTATTCTGTTCCCGAACAAGCGTCCTCGTGTGGAGTGCGATGAGTACGGGCATTTGTGAGTGATCAAAGACGAGGTGGAACGAATTGATTGGGATGGCCCAGCGCAGCTGGCCGGTTTGTCGATCGATGGCTCGCAGTTGCTGATCGGCGTGCTTTGTCGGGATGCTGTAGAAACCGGGGGGGCGGACTTCCGTGTTTGCGGAATCGGCGTTCCGGAACAGGTACAGGTTTCCTGCATCGATGGCAGCGCCGATTCTGTCTGCCGGCAGAGAAGGCAGGTTGGGGATATTTCCAGCACCGGCAAATGTCTGCGTGTGGGCTGTCTGCAGATCGACGAGCAGGACATTGCCGGTGGTGGTGAACACGGCGAGCAGTCGGGGATCGAGAAACTGAGCGGCGGCAAAGTCTGTCAATTGAACCTGGTGGACGGTTTCGAGTGAGAGGGCATCGATCCATTCGATGGTTTTGACGTCATCGAGTTGTGATTGGGGGTCCCAGGCGACAAGGTAGTTTGCGGAGGCGCGGATGAGATGTCGGGAGAGAGCGGCGAGTCGGGCGCTGGCGGGCAGCCTGAATTCCTGCTGATCGTCCACTGACAGCGGGGCGGATTTTTTGGGACGGGGGCGTCCGGTGGCCGGGTTGAGGATGAGTTCAGAGATGCGTGGGGGGCGCTGGGTGGCTGCCGAGACCGTTTCGACGCTGCGGGCAAAGACGGCGTCATCGCAGGCAAAGCTGTGCCTGGTGAGTCCCTGGGCCTTCATTTGCCAGCGTTGTTCCCCGGTGAGCAGGTCGAAAACTTCAAGGCTGGAGTCGGTCATCAGGCAGAGCCAGCGGTTTGTGTGCCCTGCCAGTCTCCGCCCCTGCTCAAACACAAACCGGCCTTCGCGATCGATGTCGAATTCCGTAAAGGTGTCGGAGGAAAAGCCGAACGAAGAGACGTTGAGATCGGAGCGTGACCAGAGCCAGCGACGATCGAGGAGTGAGAAGGCGGTAAACGTGTTATTGCTGCGATGGATGACAATGCTGCCGCAGCGGAGGAGGGATTCATCGGGCGAGAGGAGTTGCTGATCGGGGGATTGGAATCGGAGTCGCCAGGTGCCTGGCAGATCACTGGTGAAGGCCCGGGCCACAAATTCGCCGGATCCGGGCTGGCTGGACCAGTTGCAGACATTGAGGACAGGATCAGTCGCGAATGCCGGGCGAAGTCCGCGAATGGAAGGCGACCGTGAATCGCTCTGACTGATCGTACTGACGGGCGTGACGTTCCATGCGACCTCGGCGATCGCCTGCCAGGTACTGCTGGCGGAGGGTGTGGAGGCGAGACTGTTTTCTGTGGCAGGTGGGGTGAAGGACGGGGAGTGGCAGACTTCCTGCGCGAGTGTACGGATGAGGTGGTTCAGGAGCGTTTGTTCAAAGGGGCTTATCGCGGGGTTATCAGCGGCCTGTCTGGAGGCGAGGGTGAAAAGTTGTGTGAGTTTAAGGATCGCGGCGTTTTGGAGATCGCTGTTGGTTTCGCGTTTGATGTTTTCGGCGGCTGCGAAGAGCAGATGCAGGGTGATTTCGGCGGGGGGGCCGGCATTGAGCTGCCGTTCGGCGCGGGTGAGGCATTCTGTGGTGAGGCTGGGAGCGGTGAGTGAGCAGAGGGCGTGGTCGTTGAGTTCGGGGAGTTGTTTGAGGAGTGTTGAGCGGGATTCTGAGTCGGGGCCATTGAGGAGGGTGGCGAGCTCCTGAAGGATGAGTGCTTTGAGGGGCCAGCGGAGGGTTTCAAGCCCGGTGGCGACGGCTGGTACGTCGAGGATATTGTCAATGCCGCCGATTCGGGCTGTGTTCAGCAGCGTTGGGGTATCGGGGAGTTGAATTCTGAGGACGGTGGGGGGCAGTTGCAGGGCGTTGAACAGCAGCTGGACGCGTTCAGATCCCTGCGGAAGTCCGGGATCTGCAAGCTGCAGCCAGGTGGCGACGGCTTTTTCGGGAGCCGATCCGGCGAGCGTCAGGAGTTGCTGGAGGTCTGCCGTCGGATTGGTTGGGTTGCGGGCAAAGAGGCAGAGAGCGCTGCGGAAGCGGAGTTGCCGGAGTCGTTCCTCGTTGAGGCTTGTTGCAGGTGCATTGCTGAGGACCTGGAGGGCTTCTGCGGGCTGATTGGTGGCGAGGAGAAAGGCGGCCTGTTCAAGGGAATCTTCGCCGGGCTGGGGCGTGGGCTGACGAGCGGCGGCGAGAGTGAGATATCCGGGTCCTGCGCTGATCAGGTCGCTGTCGAAGGCTGTGAGAGTTCCGGGCTGCTGAACTGGTCGCAGGTTTGGGAGGGAGTCGACGAGTTGTCCGTTGGCGAGGCTGCGGATCTGGAGGCTGCCGTCAGCGGCGGGGATCAGCAGTTGATTTCCTCGGCGAACGGCCGTGCCGACGGGCACGGCGACCTGGGAGTTGAGCTGGGATTTCCATCGCAGCGAAAAGTCGGCTGTTTGCCATGCCGTGATTTCGCTGGCGGAAGCTGCGACGAGCAGTTCAGTGTCGGCCCAGAGGACGAGTGCGGGTTCGCTGGTGTCCAGTCGGCGACTGATTTCGCCGGTGAGCAGAGTGGTCACCGTGATCTGGGGAACTTCGTTGAGTGTCCAGAGAACTTCATTGCCGATGACGAGTGGCTGTTCGGAGCGGCGGTGACCGGGTTCGGCTGAGGAATTGAGCATCCTGCCGCGGATGAATCTCTGCTGGAAGGCGGCTCGACGGTTGCGAGCGGTACTGGCCTGCCCGGACGATTGCGGGGTGATGGGGCGGGCCCAGAGTGGTGCGTGTGTGAGCAGATCGACGGCGAACGACCAGCCGGTGGTGGTGGAGGCAAGCAGGATGCCCTGATGCACGGAGAGTTGTGCGGCGAGGAGCTGTCGCAGCATGTCCTGATCGATGTTATTTTCGGGGAAGACCAGGGGGATTTGCCAGAGCAGGGAACCGTCCTTTGCGGCGAGGCAGGCGAGGCTGATTTGCCCGTCTTTCTCGACGAGCAGGCAGAGGTTGGGGCCGTGCATGGCGGGCAGTCCTGCGAACCAGCACCTGGACAGAGGATTTCCGAACGTCGCTTCAACAGGTTCACCGCCGACGGTCCAGAGCCGGCGACCGGTTTGTTTATCGATGGCCGAGAATTCCTGGGGGGGACGGCGGGCGGAATCGTCGCGGCCGATAAACATACGAATCCGCAGCGATTCTTCATCGCGGAACTGGTTCGAGGGATCGGGATCGGCGGAGATCACGTAGAGGCGTTCGGCGTCCATGGCGAGTTGCCACGAGTGGGCATCCCGGGCCGGGTTTGAGCGGGGCGAGCCTGCGATGTTCGGGAACGGCTGGATCATCCGACTGGACGAGGACGATTGATCGACGGCACGGGCACCGGGGCGGAGATTGCGGGTCCAGAGAGTGCGTCCGGTGCTTCGATCCAGGGCGGCAATGATTGATTGGCTGCGAACAAAGATGCTGTTCTGGTCAGCGAGGGGTGTGAAGGCGCTCCAGGGCACCGTGGCGCTGGCGGTCGCGGTCGTGACGTACTCGTGAAGTGTTCGTCGGGCAGTATCGAGCAGGGGCAGTGAACGCGTCCACTGGATGTTGCGCGGCAGTGCGCTGGCGGGATCGGCAGGGAGTCTGCTGCCAATGGTGGATGCGGACGACGGGGGGACGGGGGGGCTGGTGGTTGGCTGTGGTGCGGGCGTTGGGGGGGAGTTTCCGGCTTCGAGGCGGCGCTGGAGGGCGAGGACATGTGGGGGAAGGCTGTCGGGGGGGGCATTGAGGAGCGGCAGCAGCCAGTAGCGGGCAGCCGCCTGCTGGCCGCGGTCTTCGTGCAGGCGGGCGAGGATCAGGAGAATTTTTCGGGCGGTGGGAGTTCCGTTGCAGCGTTGCAGGAGATTGAGGAGTTCGGCTGGTTCGGGGTTTTGCAGGGTGCGGAGGAGTTCTGCGCTGGCAGAGATATCGTCGGCATCTCGAGCGGTGGCGAGTTCGGGGGGCAGTTGCTGGAGCAGGAGCATCAGTGTGCGATGGAGTGGCTGGAAGCTGTCCGGCCCCTGAGTCATGAGAATCGGTTCAGCTGCGCGAAGGGCTCGCAGGCTGCTGTTGAAGGTGTTGATATCGCGGTCGTCGATGGATTCGCGGAGCCGGTCAAGTTCGCGGAGGGTGGCGCGGTCGGTGGGCAGGCGCTGGAGGTCGTCTGCGGGTTGTGATTCGCCCGGGTTCTCGTCGGTGCGGGCGACAGAGGCAGCGGCCAGGGGCCATGTGGTCTGTGCGACTACGATCAGCAGCAGCAGTGTCTGGATGGAAGTGCGGATCTGGCGAAGCATGCGGAGTCCCATTCTGGTTCCCTGCGGCTGAGCGGGGGGACGTTTGTGAGAATCATTGTGGCTGCTCCGGCGTGCGCGCCGAAAACACGGGGAGCAGCGACTGTCGGGAAGTTTAAGCCCTTTACAGAGTCTCGCCCAGCCAGGAAATCAGCAGAATTTGCCGAAAGAGATTTGCAACCTGCCGAGATTACCTTTGGCCAGGATTTTGGGGGGGGAACTTGCCTTGAGTCGCAGCTGGGAAGGTTTTTAGAGTTCCGGGGCTGCGTTCAGAAACGGCCTGCCTGGCAGGTCGAAACAGGTTGCTACTCATGCCAGCTGACCACGACTCACCAACAGAAGACCTGCAGAGTGCCCTGCGACGGCTGGTGGCTGTGGCGCTGCTTGCTGCCGTGACTCAGTGCGGCTGTGCGTCAACGCTGGTGGGTGATCGCACATCTCAGAAGACGCTGTCGTCCGGTTTGCCCGAGACTGCCCTGATCTCCAAAGTCTCGTGGACTGCCGATGAGGGTTCCGGTGGTGTTTCGGCTGAGGCGGATCCGGCGGTGTTGTTGAAGGAGTCGGCGACGTCTGATGTGAAGACGGCAGACGCCGACACGCAGTCTCCTTCACCATCAGGTCGACGGATTCCCGGGGAGCGGACGCGAGTGGCTGCCAGGCCGACGGAGCGGAGTGAGCGGGAGCGGCCGGCGAGCGGGCATTCGCTGGTACCGCGGGTGGCTGCGGACCCGGTATCCCGACCTGAGATCTCCCGGTCGGACGCGTCTGGTCGGGCGTCAGGTGCGGGTCGTTCGAGTCCGTCCGCACCTGCTGCAGAACCCGGGATGCTGGATCGATTTCGGGCGCTGTATGCTCCTCGGGCGGAGCCATCGGCGAAGGCGGACGCAGTTCCCCGGACGGACGACGCATCGGAGCGATTGCGGCGGCAGATGCTGCGCTGGTCTGATCCGTTTGGGCTGCTGAAGGAGCGTGAGCCTGGGGATCCGGAGAATGGAGTGGCGAACGAACGCATGCCGTCTGCGGGTTCCGTCGGGACGGCGGAGTTGCCGGCTGCAGGAACACCGGGGGCTGAGCGATCTCTGCTGGACAGTCTCATCGCGTCTCTGGAGCAGGAGCTGCGGGAGTGGCCGGGTGCGGAGAACGGTCGTCCGGAGCGTCTGGAATCATGGCGTCGTCGTCAGACGGATCTGCGTTTGCTCTACAGTGTGGCCGGGCGATCCGCGGATGCAGCGCGTGTGATCGAGGGGTTACCTCGTGAGGAGCAGGAATTCTGGCAGTCGCTGATGCTGGCGATGAATCAGTATCGCAATTCGGGAGTGGGTTCTGAACGGACGGAGCAGCTGACGGAAACGCTGAACCAGGTGCGGGCGGCGGAACGTCATCTGCGGCCATTGTCGCAACTGGAGATCTATCGCCTGCAGTTTTGCACGCGGATTGAGGGATTCGGGAATGCGACGGCGTTTCCGACGGCTGATTTTGAACCTGGCCAGCGATTGCTGCTGTATGCCGGCGTGCGGAATTTTCGGAGCGAATTGACAGGTGAAGGGCGGTACCGGAGTGAGTTTGCGGCGGTTGTTGAGTTTCTGCGGGAAGAAGATGGCGAGGTGCTGGAGCGAATTCAGCTGCCGCAGATTCCGGACGAATGTGACGAGGAACGCACGGATTATTTTCAGAGTTTCGAGCTCACAGCACCAGTGCTGGAAGGAAACTACGTTGTGCGGCTGCATCTGTGCGACCAGCTGACTCGACAAACGGCGGAAGCGCGGCTGCGGATGACGATTCGCTGAGGACGTGTTCAGCCTTTGCGGATGGCCTGAGCGGTGGCAGGTTCTTCGGGCCAGGAGTGTTTCGGGTAGCGGCGTTTGAGTTCCCTGCGGACTTCGGGATAGGTATTGACCCAGAAGCTGGCGAGGTCATCGGTGATTTGCTGTGGCCGGAAGTTTGGTCCCAGCAGATGCAGGAGCACAGGCACACGACCTCGGGCGACGCGTGGTGTCTGCTGCAGACCGAAGATTTCCTGAATGCGGACGGCGAGGACTGGTGGCCGATCCGGAGCGTACTCCAGCCGAATTCGGCTGCCACTGGGAACTTCGATGCGTTCGGGGGCTTCGCGTTCGAGGAGTTGCAGTTGGGAATAATTGAGTGTTGACTGGAGTGTGGGCAGCCATGGGGCTGCTTTGAGTTCTTCGAAGGAGCGTCGTCCATGGCAGAGGCTGCGAAGCACGTCATGGAGAGTGGAGTCATCGAACGCCGGGAGGTCGAGTTCGGGGATCGATTTCCGCAGAAATCGGGCCCGTTCAAGGAACGTGGAGAGCGGTTCGTGATCAGTCGGGAGGACGGCGTTCAGTTGTGTGACTGCGGCTTTGTAGAGGACATCGGCGGCCACATCGGCGGACGTGATGGCGACCGGCGTTTCTTCAAGGATGAGGTCGGCGAAGGAAAGTCGGCGGCGCGCGACGACCTGTTTTTGTGACGGGTGGAAAAAGAGTTCTTCGGATTCGGCAAGGAGTGACTTTGGCAGCCAGGAGCGGAGGACTTCGGACGCCTGTCGGACTTCCGCGTCAGTCCCGGCGTTATCGACGTCAATGCAGAGGAACAGGGCTGCGTTTCGCACGGAAGATTTCGGACTCAGCCGGACACCCCGCCCCCCTACCATCAGAGCTCGGTCGCCTCCTGAATCGCGGCGACGGGCGAGTCGATCGGGGAAGCCGGCAGCCAGCGATTTGAGGAGGATTTCGTCGGGCTCGTCGATGATCCGAGTTGCCGCGTCGGGGGCTGAGGACTGTGACGGTGGAACGGGTGTCGGAGTGATTTCGTCGCGCAGGATGCTGTGAAACTGTCGGGCGGCCTGAGTGAGACTCTGGGCGGCACCACGATGAATTTCGCCAAACTCTGAGTATGTCTGACCGTGTTCAAGCCAGCGTTCGACAGCGTGAAGTCGATCGAGCACATCACTGCGGGAGTTGTGGAGGGTTCGGGTGTGGATCGGCTGACCGGAATTCCCGCGACGGGGATCGGGGGACCGGATAAAGGGGTCACGTTCAGCCAGCAGTGCAGCGAGCAGGCAGGCGCGGCTGGCGGCACCAGAGGCGGCGGCTTCCAGCAGCAGTCGGGCGATACGCGGGGAAGCTGGAAATCGCACCAGACTGCGTCCGAGGTCGGTGATGGTGTTCTGCTGGAGAGCGCCCAGGAGGTGCAGGAGTCGGAGTGCGTGTTCGATGGCTTCAGCCGACGGTGGCTCGAACCACGGGAAGCCGGCAATCTCTGTTTCGCCCCACGCCTTCAGTCGCAGGATGGCGGACGACAGATCCACGCGAAGGATTTCCGGCTGATCCGTTGCAGGGCGACTGCGGTGAGAACTTTCGTCCCAGAGTCTCAGGCAGGCGCCGGGCCGTGTTCGCCCGGCTCGGCCGGCGCGCTGATCGGCGGACGCGCGGGAAATCGGAGTCAGCTCCAGACGATCAAGACCGGCGGACGGATCGAACTGCATCTGCCGAGCCAGCCCGGAATCCACAACGGTTTCGACTCCGTCAATCGTAATGGACGTTTCGGCGACGTTGGTGGCCAGAATCACTTTGCGGCCGGCTGTGGGAGCAAGAACTCGATCCTGTTCCCCGGAGGGCAGGTCGCCGTAGAGCGGGAGCAGCAGCAGGTTGTGACGTTGAGCGGTGGCTTCGAGTCGGTCGCGGGTGCGATGAATTTCGGCGAGTCCCGGGAGAAAGGCGAGGATGTGGCCAGCGGAGTTCTGCACAACCCCCTCGATTCCCTCCGCCATGGTTTCGTGGAGCGGCCGACGATCCGCTCGGGTGATATATCTGACCCTGACCGGGTATTGCCGGCCTTCACTGTGGATGATGGGGCAGCGATCGAGGAAGGCAGCGATGGGTTCGGGCGCCATGGTGGCCGACATGGCGATAATCTTCAGATCGGGGCGAACGGTATTGCGCACCCGCCTGGCCATGGCGAGGGCCAGGTCGCTGTCGAGTCGTCGTTCGTGGAATTCGTCGAAGATCAGGACGCCGATGTTTTCCAGGAACGGGTCGTCCTGAAGGCGACGAAGAAGGACGCCCTCGGTGACGACGAGAATCCTTGTGTGCCTGGACACCGCCTCCTCAAAACGCACGCGAAAACCAACCGTCTGCCCCACCCGTTCACCACGCTCAGTCGCCATTCTGGCTGCAGCGGTGCGGGCGGCGATTCGCCGCGGTTCCAGCATCAGGATTTGCCGGGAGTCGAGGAATGCCTCGTTGAGAATCGCCGGAGGAACTTTTGTCGTCTTGCCTGCACCGGGGGGAGCTGTGAGAACGGCGCAGCCATGGGTGCGGAGTGCTGCGAGCAGATCGGGGAGGATCTGTTCAACGGGCAAACGATCCGTCATTGAACGCTTTTCCGGGAGAAAAAACGACACCGCCCACAGGCTGCGGTTGCGGACCTGGGGCGGAGTCGAGCTGTGGCTGGGAGCGGCTATTCGGCGAAGGCCGCGTCAAACGCACGGCCGGAAGGCTGGAAGTCGACGTTCCTGCAAAACTGGGCGGCTTCGGTGGCACCATGTTCGCGGTCCATGCCGCTGTCTTCCCATTCCACCGAGAGTGGCCCGGCGTATTTCGCCGCATTCAGCGCCCGAATGATCTCCTCGAAACGGACACCACCACGTCCCACACTGCGGAAGTCCCAGCCCCGGCGAGGGTCGCCAAACGACAGATGACTGCTGAGGATGCCGGAACGACCGTTGAGAGTGACGGACGCGTCCTTCATGTGCACGTGGTAAATGCGGTCCGGGAAAGCGCGAATGAATTCCACAGGATCAACTCCCTGCCAGATCAGATGACTGGGGTCAAAGTTGAAGCCGAATTCGCGGCGGCGATTGAGTGCCTGCAGGGCACGTTCCGCAGAGTAAATATCAAAGGCGATCTCGGTGGGATGCACTTCCAGGGCAAACTTTACCCCACAGTCCTCGAACACGTCGAGGATGGGATTCCACCGCTCAGCCAGCAGCTGGAAGCCCCGTTCAATCATCGACTTCGGCGTGGGCGGAAAGTCGTAGAGCAGGTGCCAGATGGAAGAACCTGTGAAGCCGTTGACGACGCCGACATCCAGTTTCTGCGCGGCCCGCGCGGTGTTCTTCATCTCCTCCGCCGCCCGCTGATTCACTCCCGCCGGGTCGCCATCGCCCCAGACATAGTCCGGAAGAATGCTTTTGTGACGGCTGTCGATGTTGTCCAGGACAGCCTGACCAACGAGGTGGCTGGAAATTGCAAAGAGCTTCAAGCCATGCTTCTCCAGCAATTCACGCTTGCGGGCGCAGTAAGAATCGTCTGAAAGCGCCTTGTCAACCTCGAAGTGGTCCCCCCAGCAGGCCAGTTCCAGTCCATCGTAGCCGAATTTTCGGGCCTTCTCGCAGAGGATTTCCAGGGGCAGGTCAGCCCACTGACCAGTGAACAATGTGACCGGACGTGCCATGAAGGGAACTCCTGCGTGTCGGGCGGCAGGCGGTGTTGGGCCGCCAGCGAGTGGTGGAAAAGCGGCGGCTGACTGGAACACAGACTCCATTCAGCGATGCCAGAGAGCGTCAGCGTAATGATCAACGGAGGGAAGTCAAATCTGCGGGCGACGTGCAGATGTTCGAATTCAGGGGAATGCGGGGAGCCCCGCGCGGTACTTGCGGCACTGGATGCCCGGGAATGTTGAATACATGTGTACATTTGTACAATTCAGATCCGGGGTTCCCCGAAAGTTCTGGTTTTTGAGGGGTTTTCGGGTGTGTGAATGTGATTTCACAGTGCAGAATTCCCAACACTCCGTGGATTTTGCAGACTTCGAAGGTGAAAGTGAGCCTGCGGTGGAGATTACAGAAGTTCGAATCAAGCTTGCCAGCGACCCCGAAGACCGATTGCGGGCGTTTTGTTCCATCACGCTTGACGGCGAGTTTGTGGTGCGTGATTTGAAGATTATCGCGGGGCAGCGTGGGAATTTTGTGGCGATGCCGAGTCGCAAGATTATGGAGAAGTGTCCTCGGTGCCATGGAAAAAACGAGCAGAAGGCTCGATTTTGTTCGCACTGCGGTGCCCCACAGCCGGTCCAGCCGGTTTCGGATCAGCGTCCGCGATTGTTTGCGGACATCGCGCACCCGATTAACAGTTTGTGTCGGGAGCGGCTTGAGAAGGCGGTGCTGG
>JBJTOM010000100.1:0-14750 GCA_046074585.1 Planctomycetota bacterium
ACCAAGTTTAACAAATTGAACGAGTCACGCAACATATAATAAGCTTGGTTATATGTACATAAAGATGTGGCCTGAAGGCAGGATCCGTGCGGTTCGTATCTGCGGTGAATGTCTCGACGTGGAGCTGCTGGCCACTGGGAATTTTTCGGTTCCCCGCGGGCAACCATTTTTTTTTGACACGGCTGAGCTGAAACGAGTGACTGCGGGGAGCAACGTGCGCTCAATTCAGACACAGCGCGCCTGGTTGCGGGGGAATGGTCCATGTGGCATACGACAACAATCTTCGCGCCTGCGGCACACACACATGCAGCAGCGTCGCAGAATCGCCGGTTGCTGCCGGGCAATCGGCAAGCCCTGGCACCATCTGCTTTTACAGCCGTGACCGAGCCGACATTGGCTTCCTGTCCAATTTTTTCGCGTTCCAGTTACACGGGATGGCGTGACGAGGCCGCACATTGAGGTTTACCATCAATCCCGGAAATCACACAATCCGCATGACCGCGCGCGGATTCCTGAGCAGGCAAAACCGTCAGTCGCCGGCATCCGTCGCCGCCTGTTTCAAACGGTTAATTGCCCATTGCAGTTCGTCCTGCACTGAGGGATCCTGTTCGTTCTGCAGTGAGTGGGTCAGGGGTGCAGTGCAGGCCGGATCACCGATTGCGGCGATCGCCCATGCAGCCGCTCCACGGACGAGCGGTTCTTCGTCTTTGAGGGCATCAAGGAGTTCCGGAAGTGCTGCATGCTGGCGGAGATTTCCAAGGACGATCGCTGCATTTCGGCGTAAGCCTGAGTAGCCGGGGCGTTCGAGGGGTGAGCCGTGAAAGGCAGCCGCGAATTCCGTTCGACTCATGCGGAGCAGTGCTCGACAGTCCGCCGGGTTACGGTCGGGCAGCGGTGAAAACTCACTGTCGGGGACGGCAGGAGCAAACCGGTTCCAGGGACAGACGTCCTGGCACACATCACAGCCGAAGAGCCATTCGCCGATGCCGCTGCGAAGTTCCGGGGGAATCGGGGAGTCGCGAAGTTCGATGGTGAGGTAGCTGATGCAGCGACGTGCATCCAGCACTCCGGGTGCCGCGAATGCCTGCGTCGGACAGGCATCAAGACAGCGTGTGCAGGTACCGCACCAGCTGCGGTCTTCCGGCGCATCCGGGGCCAGTTCGGCGTCCGTCAGGATCGCTCCAAGAAAAAACCAGCTGCCGATGCGGCGGCTGATGAGCATGGTATTTTTTCCGAACCAGCCCAGACCTGCCAGCCGTCCGAAATCTCGTTCCAGCAGCGGCGCCGTGTCGACAACAATTCGAGTTTTACAGCCGGGCCGCAGGCGGCGAATCAGAGCAGCTGCGGGCTGCAGTCGATCTTTCAGCACCTGATGGTAGTCACCGCGGCCCCACGCATAGCGGGAAATTCGCGGGCCTGGGGAAGCGGGTGTCCCATCGAACGAGTTCAGCCCGACGATCACGAGGCTTTTCACGAGCGGCAGCATGGACTGCGGATGCCGTCTGGCTTCGCTGCGTGATTCCATCCAGTGCATTTCGCCATGGTGTCCCGCGCTGAGCCATTCGAGGAGCCGATGAAAGCCTGACGGAGTGACGGCGGGGGCGATGCCTGCCAGATCGAGTCGGGCCGCGAGCAGGGCAGTGCGGACCGCGTCTGTCAGCTGCTGCGGACTGTCTGCGGAGGTTGGATCGTCAGCACCGGCCATCAGCCCGGCTGCTCCGCGGCGGCTTTGAGTTTTTCAGAATGCCGGTGACCGATCGCAGCGAGCGTACTGGCTGGAAGCCTTGGGAGTGGCGAATACTGTGGGTGCCGCCCCGCCTTCCACGGGTTGTTGCTGCGGGTATTGTAGCAACAGATGAAAGCCCATCGCGGATGTTCGCTGTGGTTCTGGTCTGAACGGTGCAGAGTGTTTCCGTGAAACAGAATTGCTGAGCCGGGTTCGAGCACTGCATGGACCAGTTCCAGTCTCTGCAGGGCGGCCTCGACGCGCTCCATGTCCGCTCCTGTCTGGTCACCGCGTTTGATGTGATCCACTCGCCCCATGCGATGGGAGCCCCTGAGGACCTGCAGGCAGCCGTTTTCGCGCGTGGCTTTGTCGACCGCAAACATGCAGCTGGCCATGTCCGGGAACAGACAGCCGTTGTGATACCAGTACCCGTAGTCCTGATGCCATGTCCAGGCGCCGCCGATGCGTGGTTCCTTGAGAATCATTTTGTGGTGATAGTGATAAACTTCGTCACCCAGAAGGACTTCCATGGCCTGTACCAGCGGTTCAGCCTGCACGATGGCGGAGTAGATTGTGTCGGGCGGAAGTTCATTTTCGACAACCAGTTCCACGGCGCCGCCTTCGCCGTCAGCACGGGACGTACGGCGCTGGCTGAGCAGCCGATCGGCGCGGGCGATATCGCCCAGCAGCTGAGTTTCTTCGGCATCGAGGAGGTGTTCCACGAGCAGATAGCCGTCCCGATGGAAGGCTGCGATGGCGTCCGGTGTCAGAAATCCACTCCTCATGCCGCCCCCTCCCGGAGAAACTGAATGGCGTCTGAGACGCTGATGGCGCCGTCATAGATCGCACGCCCCGTAATCACGCCGATCAAACCTGAATGGGTGTCGTGAATCGCCCGCAGCGCCGCAAGGTCCTGCATGGATGTCACACCACCGGAGGCGATGACGGGCAGTCCGAGTGCGGCCAGGGACTGAAAATCGCGGAGCGTGGCGGCGTCAATTCCCTGCATCATCCCGTCGTTGGCGATGTTGGTGTAAATCACGGCGGCGAGCGGGAGTCCCACGAATCGCTGCGCGAGTTCCATGATGGGAACCTTTGAGACTTCCAGCCAGCCTTCGGCCGCGACCATGGAGTCCCGCGCGTCAAGGCCCAGAGCCAGACTGCCCGGGTAACTTCCGCACATTCGCTGAAACCACTCGGGTTCCCGGAGCGCCTTTGTGCCGATGATCACTCGGTCCACACCGGTTTCGTCGAGAGATCTGCGAATCGCGTTTTCGTCACGAATGCCACCTCCCAGCTGACATGGCAGGCCCGTTGCCTCGACAATTCGCCGTACAATCACTGAATTGACAGGGTGGCCTGCCTTCGCGCCGTCCAGATCCACCAGATGCAGCCGCTCAGCACCCTCGGCCTGCAGCGCAAAGCCATTTCCACCGGGTCATCAGCAAATACGGTGCTGTCCTGATAATTGCCTTGTCTGAGCCGTACGCAGCGGCCTTCGAGCAGATCAATTGCGGGTAAGAGCTGGAGCATTGGAGTCCGTCGGCTGAAGTCCGGGTGTGGCAGTGGTCAGAGAGACGCAGTTGCTGGATTCTAGCAGCCTCGCCCCGGGAAAATCGAGCCCCGCCAGCGACTCTTGTCCCGACACCGCAGGACCACCGGAAAATGGCACTCACGCCCCGAGCAGATACGCTCGCAGGTCCCGCATAATCGCCAGACATCGCGACGTAAACACCTCCATACTCGGAACACGACCCTCCGATCGCACTTCCACCATCACAATTCGGTGGATGCGGAGCGGTTCCCAGTTACTGGAAGAGCGTCGAGTGGTCTCGAAGGAAATCACGATTTCCACCGGCTGTCGCGGCGCCGTTCGCCCCCAACGCTTAAAGAACCCTGGGCTGCCAACCTGGATCTTCATCCGGCCCTTTTCCTGCTCCGTGATATTCCCGCCCTGCTCGGAAATGAAAGCGCGGAGCTTGATGCCGGTGAGTTCCAGCGAAGTGCTCACTTCTATCCTGTCGGAAAACTCAAATCGACCGTTGTCTTCACGGACCTGCGTCATCTCCTCCACGGACGCAGACTGCGACACCGCCGGCGTTTCCGGGGCCGCTTCCTGACAGGTGCGGTTGCGGCCGGACGCCTTGGCACTGTACAGGCAGCCGTCTGCCCGCTCCAGAAGCGTCTGCACCGTATCGCCACGACGCGCTGTGGCGACTCCCATCGAGGACGTGACGGTGAGCGTACTGATCCCGCCAATGGAACTCTTCATAATCGAGAGCCGCAGACGCTCTGCACGGCGTACAGCGGCTTCCAGATCGGTATCCGGACAAATAATCACAAATTCCTCGCCACCATAACGACCAATCACTTCAGCTGAATACGTTTCGTTCTGCAGAAGTCGAGCAAGATCGATCAGTACCTGATCGCCAACCTGGTGCCCGAACGTATCATTGATTCGCTTGAAGTGGTCCACGTCAAGAAAAATCACGCTCAGGCTGCGAGTGCCTTCGCAGTTGTGGTAGGTCTCCAGCAGATGCCGCAGACGCGCCTCCAGGTGGCCGCGATTGGCAACTCCCGTCAGCGCGTCGCGTGTCGCCGCCAGCTGCAGCTCCACAAACTCCCGACTCTGAATCCTCACACCGCTGTGGTTTCGCAGAAACTGCACAACACCATGCACGTTTTGTGACGGACCGACCAGTGGCATCGTGTAAACGTCCACCTTCAGGTGCCGCGTTCCACTCACCCGACAGAACTGACTGGCATACTGGGGACGTCCGGTTTTCATCACCTGCAGAATCATCGTGTCGTCGCGTTCCGGCGGCGCAGCCTGCTCTTCCGCAAGGCTGGTGAGCTGCACATCCGGAGCCTGCCAGGTGCGTTTGAGTGCTGAACGCACGGGAATGCCCGTCATTCCACGCATCCCATCGCTCCAGATCCGATAATTCTCGTGCGCATCCACAAGATAATAGCCGTCATACAGCTGCTGAAACTGATACAGAACGCTGATGATCTGCGCGAGCACTGCCGCTTCTTCACGAATTTCCGGCGTGAGATCCGTCCTCCGCTCGCGCTCAAACATGGCATCCGCAAAACGAAACAGGGAACTCCCCTCGGCTTCATACCAGTGATTCAGGGTGCGGATGACGTTTTCATCGTAACGCTGTCCGGACTTTTCGAGCAGACTGTCAACGCACTCCCGGTGCGTCATGCCTCGACGCCACGGACGGGCGATGCACAGAGAATCATACGCGTCGGCAACCGCCAGAATTCGCGGCCCCAGCGGGAGGTCCCCCTGCTCCTCCTCGTTCTCTGCCGGTGCGCCTGACAAACCACGGTACAGCAATGTCAGCATACTGATCACTGACGGGTCCGTCCAGAATGCCTGCAGCATGCTGATCGCCGCATGCTGATGCAGCATCACAAAGTCAAACTCTTCGCTGCTCAATTTGCCCGGTTTGCGGAGAATATGATCCGGTATGGCCAGCTTGCCGATATCGTGCAGAATCGCAGCAATTTCAATCTGCCGCCGCTGCTCGTCACTCCAGCCGAGCAGCTTTGCCGTCCCGCTGGCAATCGCCGCCAGCCGCTGACTGTGCAGCAGCGAGCTGGGGTGCAATGCCCGCATCACCCGCAGAATCATTGAGATCAGCGGCCGCGGAATGAGCGTTCGCTCGATCGATTCGGGCTGCTGCAGCCGGGCTTCATCAGCCATGGTGAGCATCCGCAACAGCACTGCAGTGGTGTCCGTGGGCATGGGAGTTTTCAGCGCGGAAGCCCGCCCTGTCCTGATGTTGCTGTCACCTGCCGAAGCTCCGTTCCCGACCATCACCCCGATGCTCCGAAAAAAATCGCCGCACGCACGTGGCAGACCCTAATACACAAACCCCGCCCACTGCCCCCGGAACCACACAATTTGTCCTGTGGAATGCGAACAGAAGGGCACGTTCGGCAAAATCGGAAGGATCGTTCTGTTGTGACTCCTCGCACGGCCTGCACCGAAGATCAACCCGTCCCCTCTTTCCCCTTTGAGGGGAGAGGGGAGCCAGATGCGCCCTGTGCCCGAATATCAATGCTGACGAAAAGCCATCCGCCGCGCCCATCGCGCTGGCTCTGTCCGGGTTTGGCAACACAGTCCGGATTGATGGTGTTTAGTTGATTTACATGGCAAAGATCGAACTGAAACTGTGAATGGTGAAGTCTTACGATCTATTTCTGCAGCGGCAGCAAGGCCTCGGCAAATGCCTTGCCCATCTGAGCGAAGATCTTCGCGCTGCCGAAATAGTGATAACCACCATTGGAGGCACCTTTGAGTGCCTCTCTGTCCTTGAGCGAAAGGACTTCCTCCAGGGCGTGATCGAGCTTCTCCTTGTCGGCCCTTGTGATTCCCTCAATCCACACATCGAGCGCCGAATAATGCTGCGGGGAATCCGGGGCGTACTGGTCGTTGGCGCAGATCGCCAGCACATTCTTCCCCTTCCTCAGATGTTTTGTCCGGGATTCGTCGAGGACGATGGAACGGTAGTACGGCTTGTCCTTCCACCAGATGTACGTGTGTATTTTCTGTCCGTTCAGATAGACATGAAATCCCTGTCTCGCCAGCACGGCGATGCGATAGGAATCGCAGTTGAGCTCTTCAACTTCAAAGGTTGTGCGCATCAGCAGGAACTCGCCCGCACCCCACTGGGAGGGGAATCGGTCCAGCGTGATTCCGCTGTGATCCCAGGCGCCCTTTCCGATGGGGGCTTTGCCTTCGGGCCACTTGTGGTCATCAAAATCGGTCTGATACCAATCCTGTATTCCGGCAGGCAGAGTGATGTCACGGAAACGCCTGGCGGTATAGGTTTCCAGTCTGTCCTTTTTTTCGGTGGCATCCATCGTAACGAACCGCCATGTTCGGTCTTTGGGCAGAGGCATGCCGAGCGGCTTCCAGTAATTCGCCCATTTCCATTCACTGTCCAGTGTTCCATCTGCTTTCAGCTCGTGTGCCGTATCGACGATTTCGTCATACCGCCCTTTCTTCGGTTCGGCGGCGGCAATGTCTGCATCCCAGAACGGGGCGGTCGCCACAGCAATCACATTGCCCCTGAATTCCGGCAAGTCGGCGGGAGCGGCCATGGCCTTGCGGAAGGCTTCGTTTTCATTCTCACCGCCGACTCCAAGGACGCCGATCACAAATGGCATCTGCGGGGCTGACAGGTCTTTGCGGACGTCGCGAATGAAGTGAGTCAGCAAGCGCGAATATTCGTCATAATTTCCGCGCGGGTAGGTCTGACCGTCGACGAGGTCGTTAAAGCCCTGAAGCCAGACAAATCCGGCCAACTCATAGCCCGCCTGCTCGTCGTATTCCGGACAGACCCGCATGGGATCTGCGAGGACTTTTTTCACATGTTCGATCATCATCCGGTAAAACACGCCTGAGGCAGCGTCCTTCTGGTCCTGCCATTTTTTCCGATCTTCGAGTCTGGGGATTCCATGGGCCCCCTCGGGATGCCGATCCCAGGCTTCCTGTGTTTCCCTGGGCAGCTTGTATTGACCGGCGCCAGGTGGACGAAATTCGGTGTTGAGCGATCTGCCGCCCCACGCGGTCTTGATAATCAGGATCGGTTGATTAAGCTCTTTTTCCATGTAAATACCGAACGTGAACTCGGGACCGATTTTGCCACCATTCCTCGTGGGTTGATCTCCGCGTGCGCCAAAGCCGGCGGTGAGTTTTCCCAGCCCCTCACCATTGGCACTGCCGTCATAGGGGCCGGTCAGATAAGACATCCAGACGTTGTCACAGACTCGGGGGGTTCCATCCGGATTGCGCATCTCCCTGAGAATGGGTGCCGTAGCAGGATCCTTGCCGATGTAGTCGAAAGTGCTGATTGCGGCATGGCCCTCCATGTTCGACTGGCCAGCGAGAATGAAGACCTTGAGCGGCTTTCCCTGCGCTGAGGCGGTGGGGGCCGACAAGCTGCAGACAGCGGCAACCAAAGTCACCAGAGTCAGCAGCAATTTTCTGAACTGCGAGGTCGTCATGGACGCTTCCTGTAGCGCTGTGGCCGATGGCGAGCCCGGCCGTGCATAGATTTCGGATGTGGTGCAGGTCAGATCGCAACGGTAAACCGCGAGATTCGCGAGTTTCAGATCACGAGCGAGACCGGGATTCAGCAACTCCTCAACGTCATTATGCATCCTGAGGCAGCCGAGCACAACGGCGGACCGGGGCAGGCTGTCGGAAGCCGCGTATCATGGCCATTCGCGGTCCGAGATGGTGCCATTCCGGGCCATTTGAGCACTCGTCACAGGGGACTCGGGGTCTGTGGGAACGCCGGGTTCGTCACCCGCAACTTCACCGGTTTTGAGGTCAGCAAGCGGCGGGGCTTCCGTTGGATACGTGCGGGGCGGATGGTGGAGCGGTTGAGTCCGAGTACGAAGTCGAGGCTGAATTCCGGGGTGCGGTGTCAGATCCCTTGGCATGGACGCGGATACGCACTGTGACCAGGGGATTGACATCCACTGCACGCTTGTCCTTGAGGGGCTGATCAAAAGTACGAAATCAGTCGTTCTTAGCGCTGTTTCAACATTCCAGCCTGGGCCTGTGTTTTTCTGCGGAGCCGCGTGGGTTGGTGCCGTGCGGAGGGCAGTGGTGCGGCTCAGCAGGAGCTTCGCCCTCCCGGCAGCGGGGGGGGGGCATCAGGGCTGTTTGGCGTTGAGGGGCGGGGGGGAGGCGGAGGCGTTGAGGGGTTCGCCGGCGGGTTTCCAGTCGATGAGCTGGATTTCGACGCGAGTGATTCCCTGGAAGGTATTGATTGTGGGCGCGAAGCTGATGTTGAAGGGCTGGGTTTGTCGGGCGAGTTCTTCGGCCCATTCGCCGCGACCGAAGGCGACGCCGCGGATGGTGGTGCCGTGCTGTCGGACGCGGATGGCGAGATGTCGGCCGCCTTCGCCCATGGTTTTGGGGGGTTCGACGAGTTCGACGTGGGTGCACATGAAGCGGGGGGTGGGGTTCTGGTGTCCGAAGGGGCCGAGTTTTGCGAGTTCCTGAACGGCGCGGAGGTTGACTTCTGGGAGGAGGACTTCGGCGTCGATGCGGAGCTGGGTGTCATCGGCTGTGGGGTGGAAGTTGTCTGCGGCCCATGCGGCGAAGGACTGGCGGAGGAGTGGCAGATCTGTGGCTTTGACTTTGAGTCCGGCGGCGGCGCGGTGACCGCCGAAGGTGAGCAGGTGATGTTTGCAGGCATCGAGGGCGGAGTACAGGTCGAAGCCGGCGAAGCTGCGTCCCGAGCCCTGGCCGGTGCCATCATCGCGGAGGGCGACGAGGACTGCGGGTTTGCTGAAGTGTTCTGCAACGCGGCTGGCGACGACTCCGATGACCCCCGGATGCCATTCGTGGTGGGCGAGGATGAGTGTTTTGTGGTCCTGCCAGTCAGGGTTTTCTTCGACCTGTTCCTTTGCCTGTCGGAGGATGCGTCGTTCGACTGTTTTGCGGTTTTCGTTGAGTTGGTTGAGGTATTCGGCGAGGGCGGTGGCGCGTTCGGGGTTGTTGGTGGTGAGCAGTTCGACGGCGAGCCGTGCCTGTCCGAGTCGTCCGGCGGCGTTGATTCGGGGGGCGACGGAAAAGGCGATGTCGTCTGCTTCGAGTGTGGCTTTGTTTATGAGTCCCGCAGCGCGGAGGAGTGCCTGCATGCCGAGCGAGGATTGTTCTTTGAGTGTTTGCAGGCCGTAGCGTACGAGGATGCGATTTTCTTCATGCAGCGGGACGACATCGGCGACGGTGCCCAGCGCCGCAAGACACACGGCCTGCTTGAGGAATTCGCGCATTCCTGGGGAGGCCCGTCGGCCTTCTCCGAGTCGCTGGCAGACGGCCCATGCCAGTTTGAAGGCCACACCGGCCCCGCAGAGTTCACCGAAGGGGTATTCGGACCCTGGCAGGCGGGGGTGAACGATGGCGCTGGCGTCAGGAAGTTGTGAACCGAAGTGGTGATGGTCGGTGACGATCAGCTGCAGACCCAGCTGGCGTGCGAGTCGTGCTTCGCTGATGCTGGCGATGCCGCAGTCGACGGAAATGAGCAGTCTGGCAGGGTCTTCTTCGTGGAGCTGACGGATGGCTGCTTCGTTGAGTCCGTAGCCTTCTTCCATGCGGCAGGGAATATAATAGTCAACATGGGCCCCGCAGAGTTGCAGGCAGTGCCAGAGCAGACTTGTGCCGGTGACGCCATCGACATCGTAGTCGCCGTAGACGGTGATGCGGCGCCTGTCCGCCACGGCCTGAACGATTGTGTCGGCGGCCGTATCGATGCCGGGGAGGAGTGAGGGATCGTGGAGATCGGCAAGCTTTGCGTCGAGGAATTTGAGGGCGTTTTGGGTGTCCCCGCGTCCGCGGGCGATGAGCACCTGGGCGAGCAGTGGGGAAACGCCGAGCAGGGCGGCCAGTCGTTTCACGGCGCCAGCGTCATGCGGGTGAAAAGTCCACTTGCGTCCCACGGCAGCTCCAGAAGGTTATGGTTTGGGGGGATCCTGAGCCGGTTGTGCAGCCTGGTGGCCGACGACCGGGATTTCACGGGTGGTGCGATCATGCAGCGATCCGGGTTCGGCGTCGCAGATTTCGATGAAGAGTTCTGTTTCGCCGAGCAGAATGCAGTCGCCGGTCCGGAGCACTGCGTGGTCGACTTCCTGCTGATTGATGATGGCCAGATTGGTTGATTCTCGATCAGCCAGCTCGAACTGACCGGCGGAATTGCAGCGAAATTCAGCATGCACACGGCTCATCAGCCGGTCTTCCACGACAATATCCGCTCGGCGACTGCGTCCGATGGAAACCGGAAGATCACCCGGGGCAAAACGCAGGCTGCCGTCGGGGAAGACGGCGGACCTGATGATCAGCACGGGCATGTCGTCCGCCTCCGGCAGGCAAGAATCAGGATAATCCGAACCGTTTCTGAGAACTTCACTCGACGCAAAGACTTTTCGGGATGATAATCAGGTCGGACGGACATGAGAAATGAGTCAGAGAAATTGTCTGACTCATTCCGGGCTCCTGTGCCCGGTCATTAATGGCTGCCACCAGTCAGGGCTCCTGCATGTCCAAGGACAACTCAAATCCCTATCAGGCGTTCGAACACCGTTCTGAAGGGTCGGGACGGATGCGTGGTGTGGTATTCAACCCGGCCTCCCCTGTGGCCAACCGCATCGCTCAGAATATGACGCGGCGTGAAAAGCGTCAGGCCGGGATTCGCATGGGCATTTTCGGGGGATGGATCGGGATCAGCTTCGCCGTGCCGTTCGCGCAGCTGCTGGCACTGATCAACAAATCCGCGTTTTTTGGCCTGACGACCGCCGTCTGTGGGCTGCTGATGGCCGGTTGTGCACTGTCGATCCCCCTTGCGCTGCGGAATCAAAGCGTGTTTCTCTGCAAAACTCAGTGGGCACGACAGCAGGGCATTCAGCCGAAGGACCTTTAGCGTGACGGCACCAGTGCTGGCGCAATGGCGTCCGCAAAAAGCCGGCTGCCGGTGGCATTGACATGGCACCAGGGATCCGCATACAGCGTTTCCGGATGCTCTGTGAACAGTCCGGTCAGGTCGATAAAGCTGACACCGGCTTTTGCAAGTTCCTGACCACGCGTCTGCAGCAGTGGAAAGATCTCAGCTGCCAGCACTGCGTGGGGCTGTCCGGGCGTCCGACAGAACTCCAGTTCGAACTGCGAAAACGTCTTCGTCCCCTGCAGGTACTGGGACGGCTGCAGACAGTGCAGGTAGCGAATGCCCTTCGCGGTGCAGAGGTCGTGCATCTGCTGTGAGGAGCGGGCCCAGAGATCTGCAGCGGCCCGGAGGGATTGATCCTGGGGTGGTGGAGCGGGGCCGTGGTGCACGAAGCTGTCCCGCCGCGACCGGACGACGGCTGCAGCCAGTTCCAGCAGCTGAGTTTTTGCGGCTTCATCGCGGGCCATCCAGATCAGCTGGTACAGGCTGGAAAACCGCAGCGGAGACTGCAGTGCGGACCGGGCCCGGGTTTGTCGTGCGGCGCGCAGGCTGAGCAGTTGCCAGGCTTCGCTGGATTGCCGGGGATCGGTGATCAGGAGCGACCTGGCGTGCCATGACCGGGGGTACTCAATGGCAGTGCCCTGCCGGGCGTTTTCCAGGACAGCGAGGACACCATCATTAAAGCCATCGAAGTTGATGATGGCGTCAAATTCGCCTCCAAGAGCCAGCACATAGCTGAGCGAGAACAGCTGTTGCGGCTGTTTGTAGCCGGGGAGTGCCAGTCGCACGAGGTGGAGTTGCCGGTTGGCAAATTCGGGGACTTTGGCGAGCAGTTCGCGGAGCCGTGCTTCGGCTTCCCAGGAGAACCGCCAGGCGACGGATCCGCCGGTGATGCCGATGATGAGCTGGTCGGGGGAGCGTTTCAGGATGGAGGGACCGTTATCGCGAAAGCCGAGGGCGTTTGTGGAAGCGAGTCGTCCATCGATGTGTTCGGGAACGGCCAGCTGGGGATTGTGCACCCAGCCAAGGAACGGATGAATGGTCTCAGTCGCACCGTCGCTGGACATGGCGCCTGTGGCGATCTGCTGCTGCTGAATCCGCAATTCTGCGGGCGCGGAGCCCTGCAGGACCAGAGACAGCCAGGTCCAGGCGAGCAGTTCCGCGAGAATCAGGCTGCCGCCGAGTGCGAGGCTGCGAAAGAGCCAGTGTCGGTGGCGGGACACAGGTGGGTTCATTCTGCAAACTCAATGGTTTTTCCCTGCCATTTCGGATCGGCAATGACGGCGGCAGCGAGGGGCAGTCTGGTGGCGGGTGTCTGAGTGACGATGGGGGTCTGCCATGCGGCAGCGAGGGGCAGGAGATCGAGTGAGACGGTGCGGGTGAGGTTGAGAATTGAGGGCTGCTGGTCGAGATCGGGAGCGAGGTTGGGCAGGAGGAGCCGTTGGGCGGGGGGTTCGTAGAGGGAGGCGAGTGTCACGAGCAGTTCGGAGCCTGTGGCTGCCCGGATGTGGAGTGTTGTGAGCCGCGTGCAGTGTTTTCTGAGTTCCTGCAGTGCCCTGCGGATACTTTCGACGCGGACGCTGTCAATGGTCATCCCCAGCAGCTGAAAGCGGCGGGCGATGTGAATCTGCCTGGCGGCATTGAGCTGCGTATACGCGTGTGCATTGAACGGAATGATGAATACCGCGGGGGCTGCGTCACTGGATTCTCTGGCCGTGGCGAGAGCCTGTTCGGCGGATTCAGGATCGAGTGCAACGATGAGTTCGACGTGTTCGAGTTTATCGAGCGGTGTTGCCGGGGAATTGAAAATTTTCAGCGTGTGCGAGGGGTTGAAGGGGGGTGTGAAGTCCACGATTGTGAACGCCCCCCGTTCATCGGACGTCAGGCTGGACTCGCGCAGGACAGGGTCACGCCAGGCGCTGAAGCAGCGTTTCTGCAGGCTGTTTGCCAGTTCTGCGGCGAAGACAGTCTGCTGTGCGAGCACGTCGGCGGCTGAGCGAATCGGGGCGGGGGGGACAAATGTCTGGTCGATCGTTGTGTTGAGTTCGTCAGCCGGCAGCTCGGTAAAGACTCTGAGCTGTGGCGGCTGAAAGAACTTGACGGCCGTTGTTTCGATGGGGGATTTGTCGTTGCGAAAGAATCGATTGAACCAGCGGAAGGCGTGGATATGGAGTTCCTGTGTGTCTTCGTGGGGACCTTCGGTGATCTGCAGTCCCAGCTGCCTGTCGGCGTCGTACAGCCGATAAATGTGGCGAGTCTGGCGATGAATCTCGACCACGCCTTCCAGCGGAAAGATGCCGTCTTTGTCGGTGTTGGAGATGAGCAGTGGGCGGGGGGCCACGAGGGCGGCGACCATGGCAAAGTCCCAGCGATGAAAGTTCAGCATGTACATGCAGTCGCAGTGGCCTTCGACACAGCCATCGACGACGTGTGTCCGCAGTGACGTGATGCCGGCGACCGGCACAGCGCACTGAATGCGGTCATCAAGCGCTGCGATCCACCAGCTGTAGGCCCCGCCCCCCGAGCGACCGGTGACGCCCAGTTTGGAGGCGTCCACTTCGGGACGTGTTTCGAGATAGTCCAGTGCTCGGATGCAGTTCCAGGCTTCGACACCCGCCGGTGTGTAGCCGCGCGAGTTCCACCACCAGCGGTTGAGGTTGTTGGTACCGTGGTGGATGCCTTCAATTTCGCCCAGCTGGAGTGTGTCGATGGTCAGGCAGACATACCCGTTGCGGGCGAACCAGCCACCGTGATGCTGGTAGTGCGTTTTGTTGCCATAGCTGATTCCGTCCTGCTTCACTTTGCCATGTCCGCAGACGTAGAGGATGGTCGGGAGCGGACCGGTCTGCGTTTTGGGACGATAGAGGTTGCCGGTGACGTAAAGTCCCGGGAGCGACTGAAAATGCAGCCGCTCAACAATGAAATCCGGATGTTCCACGATACCGGTGATCACGGGGACAAGTGGCGTTTTTTGCGGCAGCGGTGCCAGGCCCAGCATGTCGAAGAGCTGTTGCCGAAGCTTCGGCCGGTCCTCCTGCCAGCGATCGAGCGTGGAGTAGCGGGTGAGGTCCGTTGAGTTTTCAATCGACGTGACCTCGGCTTCAAAGAAACGCGACAGCTCTGGCAGGTCGGCCAGTGAACGGTCCTGAGCCGTTGCGGTGACGGGCAGGTCCAGACACAGCACGAGTGCGGTGATGAGCTGCGGGAGCAGGAGCCGGGAAGCGAGCTGCATGGGAATCTCCGGGGAGAGCACTGATGTTTTTTTTGGGGGGGGCGGGAGGCGGGACTGTGGCCTTAGGTGCTGCAGGCGGGACAGCGGAGGGGCAGCCCGGGATTGTAGCGGCAATGCCAGGCTGAGTGAATCCTGCCGTCGTCGCCCGGTCGCGCGGGATCCCTGTCTGGCATTGCATGCGAGGTTGATTTGGAGCTTCCGAGGAAGGCGGTAGCAGTGCTGTTGCCCGCGGACTGCCGTCCGGTGGCTCGAAGCTCTTTACCGGGGGCTTGACATCCCGCGCACGCCCTCGCCACTTCCCACTTCGAAACGCAGCCTGTGC
>JBJTOM010000101.1:0-5690 GCA_046074585.1 Planctomycetota bacterium
CATTCTCTGCTGCCGTTTGTCGGCCCGTGGCTTACTTGTCAGTTCCAGTGAGACTTGAACGCACTATTACGGCATCAGGGATGCAGTTTTGGAACCTGGCACTTCCGATGTTGAGCGGCAGTTTTGGGGTGCGGGTGGGTGTTGTTGTGGGCTTCGGCCGATGCAGCGTGACCACGGGTCCGTTGCCGGCTCGCCGCTTTTTCAGGGCGCGACACGCGCCCCTGCCAACGCTTCAACGCACCTGAGCACCGCGTTGCCTGGCCGTAGCAGAGAACTGCACTGACAGGACAGACTGGGGGCCAGCCCGCAGACCCCCGTTTTTTTTCAGGCATGGCGCCGCGGTTCAATCGCTTACGGTCAGCCATGTGGCCTGAAGGCAGGACCCGTGCGGTTCGTCTCTGCCATGAATGTCTCGCCGTGGAGCTGCTGGCCACTGGCGCCAGCACGGTTAGGCAGCGCACTGCGTCCCGCTCGGTGAACGCTGCCTGCGAATTATGATTAACGGGAGGGCGAAGCTCCTGCTGATCCGCACATCTGCCGCGAGGACTGCGTCGATCCCCGCTGCTTCGCAAATTCGCTGGCGATCGCTCACAGCGTGGACCGGCGTTCGGTGGCTCGGCAGGAGCCTCGCCCCGGGATGATGAAACGATGCTAAAACAGTAAACCAGGATATTTCAATCCCCCCGCTATCGTCAGGCCCCACAGCCCGAACGAATCACAAAGAACGTCCTGTGGACGGACAGGAAGTCCGTCGTATGAGGCGGGGTTGATCAGCAGATACGAGGAAGAGGGGCGCCGGCGGGTTCATCGAGGGGTCCTGGGCGGCCGAAACCGCGTTGAATGAGCACCGGGCTGACGCGCCGTCGACAGACGTTGCCGACGAGGGTGGCGTCTGCAGATGCAGTGAGCGATCGCAGGGCCTGGAGCGCGGCCGGGGCGGCGAGTGCGCTGACAACCGCTACCAGCGTTCCTTCGTTGGGAAGGTGGAGGGGATCCAGTCCCAGCAGTTCAGCGGCTCCACGGACGGCGGGGCTGACCGGGATGCGGGCGTCATCAAGTTCGAAGGCGAGTGGCGTTTCCAGCGCCCATTCGTGGAGAACAGCGGCGACACCGCCGCGTGTGCAGTCGCGCATGCAGCGCAGCTCATTGCCGGCCGCGGTTCGCAGTGCAGTGGCGGCCGGTATCAGACTGCCGCAGTCGCTGCGGATGTCGGACTGCAGTTGTCCCCTGGCTGCAAGCACTGCCACTCCGTGCCGGCCAATATCTCCGGAGAGGATCAGACAGTCACCTTCCTGGATGGAGGCTGGCCCGGGCGGGGGTGGCGAGTGCAGTTCTCCGACACCGCTGGTGATCATAAAGATCCGGTCTGCGGCGCCGACCGGCACCACTTTGGTATCGCCGGCAACGATATGGACGCCGCAGTACCGTGCAGCGGCGGCGGCGCTGTCGAGCAGCAGTCCGAGTTCAGCTGTGGGCAGGCCCTCTTCCAGAATCAGGGCCAGACTCATCCAGCGAGGCACGGCTCCGGCCACGGCGAGATCATTGACAGTCCCGAATACCGCGAGCGAACCGAGATTGCCGCCGGGGAAGTGGAGCGGGGTGATGGTGTGAGCGTCGGTGCAGAATGCCAGCATCCCGCCTGCAGTGCTGATTTCAGCAGCATCCTGCAGAAGCGGTGCCGGGGAGGCGGCGACAGCGTGCGGCCTGTGGCTGCCCTCACCAATCCCGTTGAGTCGTGGCAGAATGAAGTGCTGCAGCAACTGGCGGGTGAGCCTGGCACCTTCCCCGTGAGCGAGTGTGATGCGGTCGGGCAGACTGGCGGCGGGAATCGGGCAGGTCCAGTTCGCTGTCATCGGGAAACGCCTGCGGGCCGGGGTTCGGGCATGGCTGCTGCCCCCACGAGCCATCCGCGGGACACCGTGATCGCTCGCCCGCTCAATCGTACCCGATCCTGCTGGAGTTCCATTTTTACGTGCCCGCCGCGCCGGGATGCCTGGAACCCGAACAGCGTTGAGCGGCCGAATTCGGGGGCCCAGTAGACTGCGAGCGCGCAGTGGGCTGAGCCGGTGACGGGGTCTTCCGGCACACCGCTGGCTGGTGCAAAGAAGCGGGACAGAAAGTCATGGTCGGACGTATCACCGAGTGCAGTGACGATGACGCCGCGGACGGGCTGCCGGGCGAGGGTCGCGAAATCGGGCTGCAGTCGTCGTACGGCGGCCGCGGAGGAGAGCCGCAGGAGCAGGTCGAAACGGGTTTGTCCACAGAATTCGATGTCGGCTGCAGTGATTCCGAGCGATTCCGGGAGGCCGTCGGGAATAGCGGTCGGCGTGACGGAGAGCGCGGGGAAATCCAGAGTGATTCCGGAGGCTGTGGGTTCTGCAGTGAGTCGCCCGCTGCGGCTTTCAAAGGTCCAGAGTCCGTCGATTCGCGAGGCGGCAGCAAACTCCGGGAGTGTTCCAGCGAGATGCAGTTCCTGCAGAATGTGGGCGGCTGCGAGTGTCGCGTGACCGCAGAGGTCCACCTCGAGCACAGGCGTCAGCCAGCGAATCCTGAGTTGCCCCTGGTCTTCGGGAAAGACAAACGCTGTCTCTGACAGATTCAGCTCGGTCGCCACCTGCTGGAGCCATGCGTCGGACCGGGGAGTCGACAGCAGACAGACGGCTGCCTGATTGCCCCGGAACGGCACCGTGGTGAACGCGTCAACCAGAAACAGCGGGATGGAAGATTCGGCTGGATTTGACATGCAGAAACTTTCAGGAGTGATGGCAAGGGGAGCGGTGTCTGGTGTGTGAAGTGTATTCTGCAGCTGCGGAAATGGGGAACTTGATCAGCGACTTTTCCCGAGGTCACAGTGAATCCTCTGGTTTCCATCCTGCAGTGCGGCCCGCAATCTGATAACCTGAACGGCAGGCCCGGATTCATTCCGCCCACCTTTCCTCTCGTCGAGACACCAATGTCGGCTGCTCAGACGCCCCACGATTCCGATGCTGCGTCCCCGTCACAGCCGCGCGCTGCTGCGGTCAGCTCACGGACTGAACCGCCCCTTGCGGCCGCAGGGGCCACGATGATCTGCGCGTTCTTTGGCATCGCTGCGGCGGTCATGCATTTCCGGGGCATTCAGTCCCCCAGTGCCTGGTTTCTGATTCCCGCAATCTGCTCGTGTATCGCCGGCGGTGGTATTCCGCTGCGGAACGCGATCATGGCACTTCGTGAACGGTCGCTGAACGTGGATGTGCTGATGATCATCGCCGCTGCGGGGGCCGCCGGCATCGGTGAATGGCTCGAAGCCATCGTGCTGCTGTTCCTGTTTTCGCTCAGCGGCACACTCGAAGCGTTCGCCATGTACCGCACCACCCGCTCCATTGAATCGCTCATCCAGCTGCGGCCACTGGAGGCCACGCGGGTGGTCGGCACCGCTGAACAGCTCGTCCTCATCACCTCGCTCACTCCGGGCGATGTGCTTCGCGTGCGTCCGGGTGAACGATTTCCGGTGGATGGAGTGATCGAAGACGGAGAGACGTGGGCGGACGAATCCATGCTCACCGGGGAAAGCGAACCTGTCGCACGCGGCCCGGGGGCGATGGTTTTCGCCGGCACGATCAACGGTTCCGGCAGCGTGCTCGTCCGCATGACGCGCGGCGTCGCCGACACCACGCTGGAACGCATCGTGCATATGGTTCAGGAAGCACAGTCGCGACGCACGCCATCGCAGCGGTTTGTCGAATCGTGGCAGCAGCCGTACGTCATCGGAGTGCTCTCTGCTGCCCTGCTGGTGCTCCTGGGAGCACATCTGCTGCACGGGGATCCATGGCAGGATTCGCTGTACCACGCAATGGTCCTGCTGGTGGCGGCTTCTCCGTGTGCGGTCGTTGTGGGGTCCCCCGCGGTGCTCCTGTCCGCCATCGCCCGCGCCGGTCGCCAGGGAGTGCTCTTCAAGGGGGGCCTGCATCTGGAAAACCTCGGCAAAGTCGAAGTTCTGGCCTTTGACAAAACCGGGACTGTGACGCTGGGTCGCCCGGCTGTGATGGACGTCTGGGCTCCGCCGGGCGCCGACATCAATCGACTGCTCAGCCTCGCCTGTGCGGTCGAACATCGCAGCGAACATCCGTTGAAGGCACCAGTGCTGGCCGAAGGAGAGCGTCGCGGCCTGCGGCCCATCGACTCACCACTTGTGGAATTCCACAGCCACACCGGACTTGGCGTGCACGCACAGGTTGAGGGCATCTGGGTGGGCGTGGGACGCGAAGGGCTGTTCGATACCCACGAACTGCGACTGCCGACTGAACTTCTGGAACAGGCTGAACGCATCCGCCAGGCCGGCTGCACCGCGCTGCTCATTCACACCAGCGAACCGGGGTTGTTCGGTGTGATCGGAGTCGCCGATCAGATCCGCCCGGAAGCTGCTCACGCCCTCCAGGCCCTCAAACGGCTCGGCCTGCGACACCTCGTGATTCTTACGGGTGACCACGAACGGGTGGCTCGCGTCGTGGCACAAAAGCTGGGAGCAGACGACGTGCGCGCCGGACTGCTGCCGGACCAGAAAGTTGTCCAGCTGGCACGGCTGGCCAAAGGCGGATCAATGGTCGCTATGGTCGGCGACGGCGTGAATGACGCACCAGCCCTCGCTGCCGCTCAGGTCGGCATCGCCATGGGCGGTGCCGGAACCGATGCCGCCCTGGAAGTCGCTGATGTGGTCCTCATGCGAGACGATCTCCGCACGCTCCCGCTGGCCGTATGGATCAGTCGCACAGCGCGCCGGCGCGTTCGTCAGAATATGATCTTCGCCTTCACCATGATCGGTCTGCTCGTACTGGGATCGTTCTTCAGCCTGCCACTCTGGCTGGGAGTGCTGGGACACGAAGGCAGCACCGTCCTCGTCGTGCTCAACGGCCTCCGAATCCTCTGGGAACCGCTCCCGGACATCACGCACGTCGCCTGATGACGCATTCGCCGGCGCGAATTCTGTGACGTTCTCCGGGATCCCCTGAAAAGGCGGGCCCCAGGTCGGCCGCACGCTGTACGCAAATCGAGCGGCGACCGTGAGGGAGTCGGGCCGGCCGGTGCGGCCCTGGTGCGTTTCTGATGCGGTATTGGCCACGCAGACACGCACCGTGACAGGGGGATTGACATCCATTTTTTGACGGCATCTGCCGTCAAAGAATCGAGCAGGAGCATGGAGAAAGGAGAGAGGAGACTCTCGACTTTCTTTATTCTCGTGGGGTCTCCTGCCTCCTCTCTCCTCTCTTCGGTCCCTCCGCAGGCAGCAGTTGGCCATGCCGTGTCGCAGCGCAACCGTCACTGGGACGAGGCTGGTAGAACTGGCCTGACTGGCCTGACTGGCCTGACTGGCCGAAAACGCTCAGTGAACGCAACCGGGCGAATCAAAGAAGGGCCGGAGCATTCGCAGTTTGACAGTGCACTCATCCGCTGATGACCTGCCGTCCGCCTGCCTTTCCACGCGGCAGGCCAAAAAATGCGACAGATTTTTCTTGATTCCGGATGACACCACACAGTACCCTTGGGGTGATGACATTATACGTCTTTGTCCAATGATTCACAAACCGCCTGCTCCGGAACTCGTTATGGCCATAGGAATCTGCCCGCTCGTGGATTACGCCTTCAAAATGCTGCTGGGAGACGAACTGTACATTCACATCCTGATTCACTTTCTGAATACGATGCTGGTGGGG
>JBJTOM010000102.1:0-20353 GCA_046074585.1 Planctomycetota bacterium
CACAAAGATGTGCGGATCGAGCGCTCAAGTCACGAAGGCAGAGTCTCAGGTGACCGCTCAGGTCGCGCCCGGCTGCAATTCAATGCCGCATCGCCGTCGCCGGTTTGCAGGCTGCAGCGTTCACCGCACAGGGCGTCTACCGGTCTTCTGTCAGAACCTGTGAAGAGTCTGTGGGTAAAGCTTCCAGAAGGGTGACTGGCGGGGTGATCGTTTTGCGCCTCACGGGGCCGCTGGAGGTGACCACAATCCGTCCGGAAAACTGGACGCCACTGTCCGCGAAATTGCCGGGGCCTGAGTTGCGACCGGTGATTGACCGCCAGAGATGTCTGATGGTGGCCGCCGCGACGACCACCAGCAGCGCGGCGGCAAAGAGGGCAGCAAAGACCACGGCAAAGGACGCAATCAGGGCAATGACGGCGATCAGCAGAAGCCCACCAAGGATCGTGCCGAGGATTCCCGGACGTCGCCCTGAGCCGGTGAGCAGGACGACACGGGGACGCCCGGTCCTGTGGTCTGCCTGCCGATAGTCATGATTTTCAAAGGATGAATTGCTCACGCAGAGGATTCTCCGACGGCCAATCCTGAATTCAGATCTTCAGCGGAGATTTTACCGGGATTTTCTGCGTGGTCAGCCTGAAATTCAGAAAATCCGTCTCGGATTGCCGTGGACTGTCACGGTGAATCCAGCTCCAGAACAATTTTGCCGCTGAGCGTGCCGGCACCGTGCAGCGTATTGGCTTCCTGGAGCCGGTGGGCGTCGGCGGCCTGATGGAGTTTCAGGCGAATGCCGATGGGAGGACGCCAGGTGCCGGCGACGAATCGAGCGTTGAGGTCGATGGCGGCAGTCTGCTGTTCTTCCGGAGATGCATTGAACATGGCAAAACCGATCGCTCGCAGATCCCTCACGTAGAACGGTCCCACCGGGAATACGGGACGGGCATCACGTCCGGCCATCAGGATGATGCGGCCTCGCATGGCCATGAGGGGAATACAGCGTTCCAGAGAGGGAGTGCGGAGCGTTTCAAACCAGAGCTGAATGGGGCCGGTGTCGGCTGTGATTTTCGCGAGCCGCTCATCGATGTTTTCTGAGCGATACAGGATGACATGGCTTGCGCCGGACCTGCGGCACTGTTCTGCTTTTTCGTCAGAGCCGGCCGTGGTGATGACGAGAGCGCCGGCTGCTGCTGCCAGCTGCACCACGGCCGAACCCACCCCGCCAGTACCTCCGGGCACAAACACAACTTCACCGGGTTTGAGTCCACCGTGCTGAAAGAGTCCCAGATGGGCTGTGATCCCCACCAGCGCACCGGCGGCAGCGGTATCGCAGGACACGCCGTCCGGGAGTTCATAGAGCCAGTGTTCGTCGACTGCTGAATATTCCGCGAAGGACCCCTGGCGTCCGAACAGCCCCTGGTTGCTCCCCCAGACACGCATCCCCGGGCGGAACCGCTGGCAACCAGGACCGACGGCTTCCACCGTCCCCGCCAGATCACAGCCGACAATCCATGGTGTGGGCAGTGCAAACTTCACAGTCCCGGCACGGATATAGGTGTCGATCGGGTTGACGGAAACGGCTGCAGTTCGGACGAGCACCTGTCCGGGGCCTGGCGTGGGGCGAGTCACATCCGAGTACTGCAGAACTTCCGGACCACCGGTGGTTGTCAGGCAGGCGGCTTTCATGAGCATGGCGGGGCTCCTGGACTTCTTGGCTCTGGCATAGCGGGGGGCCCTTTCCGGGGACTGCATTGAGTGTACCAGAAATCGCTGCGTTCAACATGGCCGCCAGCCTGTGGTTCACGATCCGTCTCGCAATGCTTCAGCAAAGCCCGCACCACAGCGCCAGGCAAAAAGACCAAACCGAAACCAAAGACAAATTCCCCGAAGAAACCCTGAAAAGCCCAAAATTCAGCAAGGTTTAACCGGAAAATAGAGTTTCCTGCCGGTGGCTTCGTGGTACATTGCATGTTCCCGCGCCCCCGTTCTTCTCAGGCTCCCTCCACCCGGCCTCTTCCGCATTCAGGCTTCCCCGATGACCAGTCTGAGTAACCACGTGACTCGTCGCAGGCTGCTGTCCAAAAGTGGCCGATCGTGGATTTCAGGCAGCGTATCAGCCGTGGTTGGCGGGGTCCTCAGCACCGCTGCGGCACAGGCATGGCCTTCCGTCACCTGTGCAGCCACCCCGGAAACGCTCCCAGCCTCCTTCGGCCGCGCGAAAAGTGTCATCTGGCTGTACCTCAGTGGCGGCCCGTCACAGTACGAAACCTTCGACCCCAAACCTGAAGCCCCCGTCGAAATCCGCGGCAGCTTCAACCCCATCTCCACGCGGATCCCCGGCGTGCACATCAGCGAACTGCTCCCGCGGACCGCCGCCATCGCTGACCGCCTGGCGATCGTCCGCGCGTTTTCCACCGACGATCCCAACCACGAATCCGCAGGCTACTGGATCAATACCGGCCGCAAATACTCGGGCCCCGACATGCGTGCGCTGGCCCCCACCGACTGGCCAACGCTCGGTGCCGTCCTGCGAATACTCAAACCCGCAGACCGCGGTCCGTTCACCTCAGTAATGCTCCCGGAACCCGTCATCGCCAATCCGAATGTGTTCCTTCCCGGTCAGAACGCGGGCTTTCTTGGCCGTCGCTGGGACCCTGAAATCCTCCGCTGCGACCCATCCGCGGCCGACTTTCGTGTCGACAGCCTCACGCTGCCTGACGATATGGGTCTGTCACGCATGCAGCGCCGCAACTCGCTGCTCAGCGGCATCAGCAGCGGTCAGTCGCTCATTTCGCAGCCGATCCGCGACTACGAACAACTGCAGCGCGACGCATTTGCTCTGCTGCAGTCGGGCACGGGGGGCGGAGCTTTTGCGCTGGACAGCGAACCGGCCGCTTTGCGGGATCGTTATGGTCGTGGCAAGTGGGCCCAGTCCGTTCTGCTCGCACGCAGGCTCGTGGAAGCCGGCGTGCGAATGGTCTTTGTCAACTGGCCTCGGGAACCGGGAGATCTCAGCGCCCCCAATCCGCTCTGGGACACCCACGCTCACAACGACAGACGCATGAAGGATGTGCTCTGCCCGCAATTTGATCAGGGCTTCACGGCTCTGATCGAGGACCTTGAAACACGCGGACTGCTCGATCAGACCCTCGTGGTCGCCATCGGAGAAATGGGGCGAACGGCAAAATTCAATGGCAGTGGCGGCCGCGATCACTGGGGTCATGTCTTCAGTGTGGTCCTTGCAGGAGCCGGTCTGCGGGCGGGGCAGGTGTATGGCTCCAGCGATCGCACAGGGGCCTGGCCGGCGACCGACCGCACCACTCCGCCACAGCTCACAGCCACCCTCCTGCACCTCCTGGGTGTCAGTCACGAAGCCATGTTTCCCGATCCAACCGGTCGACCGCTCAGGGCCGTCGAAGGGGAGCCAATCACGGCCCTCCTGTAACCCCCCCCCTCTGCAGTGCTCCGGCCAAAGGTGTTGTCCGCATGAATGCTCTCCCGAAACCCGTCTCCGCTCCCGCCAGGCTGTCTCGTCGGCGAACGCTCCAGCTGGCGGCCGGCACCGGACTGCTGCCACTGGCCGGATTCGCTGCCACTCCCGCTGTTGCTCAGCCCCCCCTGAAACCCAAATCCGTGGCCGCAGTGATCACGGTCTATTTCCAGGGTTCGCATGCCGATGTGCTGCTCACAAAGATCCTTGAGGGCTGGAAACACGATGGTGGCCCGGGGCCTGCGCTGAAGCTTGAATCCATCTGCATCGATCAGCCGGAAGGCAGTCAATTCGGCCTTGAACTGCTCAGGAAACACAACATCCCGCAGTTCTCCACCATAGAACAGGCACTCACGGTCGGGGGAAAAAGCATCTCGGTTGACGGTGTGCTCAGCATTGGTGAGCACGGCAATTACCCGATCAATGACTATGGGCAGCAGTTGTATCCGCGGCGACGATTTTTCGAGGAGATCACGGATGCTTTCCGGAAACACAACAAAGTTGTTCCGGTCTTCAACGACAAGCACATCAGCACTGTCTGGGATGACGCCAGATGGATGTACGACAGGGCTGCAGAGCTCAGAGTGCCGTTCATGGCCGGTTCATCGCTGCCGGTGTCCTACCGTACTCAGCCCCTCGAACTGCCCCTCGACAGCGACATCGAGGCGGCCGTTGGCATCGGCTACAGTGGACTGGATGTGTACGGCTTTCATGCGCTGGAATGTTTCCAGGCGGTTGTGGAACGGCGACGCGGGGCTGAGCGGGGAGTTCGTCGGGTGCGGTGCCTGGAAGGGCCGGCTGTCTGGAAGGCCGTTGAAGACGGCTGGGTGGATGCAGAGGTCATGGATGCCGTGTACGGGGCCGTACCGCATCAGCAGGACAACATTCGCAGTGATCAGGGCGCGGTGCTGTTTCAGTTTGAGTATGTGGATGGTTTTCGCGGCTCGCTGTTTATGCTCCCCAGTGCACTGCTCAGCGGAGTGGCCGTGAGGCTGAAGGGCCAGCCACTCATGGCCACCGCCTTCGAAGAGCGACCGGAGCCGCGTTATCCGCATTTCGCCTGGCTGCTCAAGGCCATCGAATCCATGATACATCGGGGCCAGCCACTGTGGCCGGTGGAACGCACGCTGCTCACAGGTGGAATCCTTGACCGGGCTCTGCGATCCCGTCATGCCGGCGGCCGTCTGCTGGAGACTCCGGAGCTGGCCATTTCCTATGAACCCGTGGCCTACCCCTGCGCTCCGCTTCCCGATCTGATGAACGCTCCCTGAAACCCGAGGTGCACTGTGCTCCTGAACCTGTCGGCCAAACAGACTTCGCGCGGCTCGATGCCGCGTCGCGGACTCCTGCAGGCTGGCGGGCTGTCGCTCTTCAACGGGTTGACGCTGCCGCGACTTCTGCAGGCTCGCGAGGCGAATCGGGGACGACCGTCGGGGCCCGCGAAGTCGGTCATCCTGTTCAATCTGCTGGGGGGCCCCAGTCAGCTGGATATGTTCGACATGAAGCCGGATGCGCCGCTGGAAATTCGCGGTGAATTTCGGCCCATCCAGACATCACTGCCTGGCCTTGAGATCTGTGAGCATCTGCCGAATCTGGCCCGCCTCATGCATCGCGCGGCACTCATTCGCACCGTCACTCATGGCTATAATTCCCACAACCCGCTCAACATTATGACCGGCTGGAGCCTCGGCAATGCTTCAGCCCTCAGCCCCGACCCGAATGATCCACCGGATATCGGAGCTGTCTGCCAGTTTCTCAGGCTCGGTCCGCAGGACATGCCCGGTGCCGTGTGTCTGCCATGCTATCCTGGCTGGGGTGAGAGCAGCATGTATCCCGGCATTCGTCGTCCGGGCCCGTACGGCGGAATGCTCGGCAGTCAGTACGATCCTCTGTTCAGCCTCTGTGACCCCGTGTTCGACCGAAAGCCTGATCGCCCCTTCTACGGCACCGCGATTGCCCTCGGTGAGCCACGTCTGCCCGGTGTCGACGGACTTCCCGAAATGACGCTTGACCGCCTCGATCGCCGCCGACTCGTCCTGCGGCAGTTCGATACGGAATTCACGCGTCTGACGGACACCGCTGTGACTCGGAGTTTCGATCACTTTCAGCACCAGGCCTTCCGGATGCTCACAACCGGCCGGGTTCGCGACGCATTTGATCTGTCGCAGGAACCAGCAGCGTTGCGTCAGAAATATGGCCCGTCCCTGTTTGCCGGCTGTATGCTGGTGGCCCGCAGGCTGGTCGAGGCTGGTGTGCCGTTCATCAGTGTGCACGCAGAGAACTTTCTGCCGCACGGATCCTTCACCTACGACATGCACGAGAACAATTTCGCGATGCTGCGTGAACACAACCTGCCGGTCCTCGATCGAATCCTCCCCGCTCTTGTGGAAGATCTGGACGAACGCGGCCTGCTGGATTCCACGTTGATTTATGTGATGGGAGAAATGGGCCGATCACCAAAGATCAATGCAAAGGCCGGTCGCGATCACTGGCCACAATGCGGGTTTTGTCTGCTGTTTGGCGGCGGAGTCAGACCTGGCGTCGTCTATGGTTCCACGGATTCCACGGCTGCTTATCCGGCGTCCAACCCGGTCTCACCGGCAGACATCGTCGCCACGATCTACAACCAGCTCGGAATTGACTCGCACACAATGCTGCCCGACCGCACCGGACGTCCCTTCTCCATCACCCACGGCGGACAGCCGCTCACCGGTATCCTTGGTTAAGGGATCAGAAGCTGCAGAGATCTCAGTTGAAGACGTCGAGTGATCACGTGCCCTCTGACAAGGCTGGAGTCGTTTCTTATGCTGAAATTGCTCGGAACTGCAAGACAATGTTGTGATGGTCTGACGCGGCGGGAGACGCTCCGTGCCGGGTCGCTGGCTGCGTTGGGAGGCTTTGGCCTGCCAGAGTATCTGCAGGCGCAGGAGGCCGGGCTGCTCAGGAACGGTCCGGCAAAGAACGTCATCGTCCTGTATCTGCTCGGCGGTGCCGCGACCCAGGATATGGTGGACCTGAAACCTAATGCACCTGCGGAAGTTCGCGGGGAGTTCCGGCCGATTTCGACAAATGTGCCCGGCATTCAGATTTGCGAGCATTTGCCGCGACTGGCTCAGTGGGCACATCGCCTGGCGATTGTCCGATCCGTGAATCACAAAGCCGGCTGTCACAACTGCCTGCCGGGATTTTCCGGCTTCGACGTGCAGATGCCGGATCAGCATCCGCGGGACAGCGATCCGCCGAGCATGGGGTCGATCTGTGAATGGCTGCGTCAGGGGCAGGGTGATGTTCCCGGATATGTGTTTATGCCCTGCTGGCTGGGCTGGGGCCAGTCATTCCGGCGTGCCGGTCCCTATGGCGGTTATCTTGGCAGAAATTACGACGCGCTCACCACGGAGGTGCTGCCGCATGCTGCGGAGGGCGCTCGGCCGCTCCCGGGAACCCCGGCTGCTGTCCTCGGAGCGCCCCAGCTGCCGCATACGGAATTCAGTGAAGGCATGACACTGGATCGGCTCAGTCGTCGCCGATCCCTGCTGACACAGTTTGATGATGTGCGTCGTCGGGAAAATGCGGTGCGTGCTGCTGGTTCTTATGACCGCTATCAGTCGCAGGCCTTTGACATTCTCACCAGTTCACCGGTCCGGACAGCCTTTGATCTCCGCGATGAAGATCCGCGGACGGTGGAGCGTTATGGGAATACCCTGTTTGGCAACAGCACCCTGATCGCGCGTCGTCTGGTGGAACGCGGTGTGCGATTTGTGCATGTCACGTGGGATCTTTTCTGGGGACCTGTGAATATTGACTACGACGCCTGGGATACTCACACAAACAATTTCGCAATTCTGAAGGGCAACAAGCTGCCGGGATTCGATCAGACGTTTTCGGCGCTGCTGGGAGATCTGGAGGAAAGAGGGTTGCTGGATGAAACGCTCATCTTCGTGACCAGCGAAATGGGAAGGACTCCAAAGATCAACGCCAATGCGGGTCGCGATCACTGGACCTTCTGCTATTCTTCGATGCTGGCAGGTGCCGGAATTCGCGGCGGTACGGTCTATGGCAGTTCAGATTCCCAGGCTGCTTATCCGGCAGATAACCCGGTACGACCCGCCGACCTCTGTATGACGGTGCTGGATCGACTGGGGATCAGCCCCGAACTGCGACTCCCGGACCGCACCGGGAGGCCGATGGATATTTCCTTCGGTGGGCGTCCGATTTCTGAAATTCTGACGGGTTGAAACACGGAGTGGCAGGCATGGCGACACTGGACCTGACGGGCAGGACCGCATTTGTGACGGGAGGCGGTCAGGGACTGGGCCGGGCCACGGCGCGTCTGCTGCATGCCAGTGGTGCAGCAGTGGTGGTCAATTACCTCAAGGACGAAACCGGTCAGAACAGGCAGCGCGCGGAAGAGACAGCCGCAGAATTTGGTTCCCGTGGTCTGGCACTTGAAGCCGACGTGCGGGAGAGTGCTGCCATTCTGCAAGTGCTGGAACGGATCCGGCAACAATTCGGCGGGCTTGATATTCTCATCAACAACGCCGCAGTGCTCAGAGATCGCACGGCCAAAAATATGACCGATGCAGACTGGGACGTGGTTCTGGAGACCAACCTGTCGGCGGTCTTTCGTGTCTGTCGGGCGGCTCTGCCATTTCTGCGTGACGGGGGGCGGATTGTCAATCTGGCGTCAATCTCCGGCGTTGTTGGATTCTTCGGTCAGGCCAATTATGCGTCGGCCAAAGCCGGGGTGATCGGCCTGACAAAGGTGCTCAGCCGCGAACTGGCTGGCCGGCAGATTACAGTCAACGCCGTGGCCCCCGGAGTGGTGCTCACGGAAATGGGCCAGTCGATCCCGGCTGCCGCGCGAGACCACATGCTGAGTCAGATTCCGTTGCGGCGATTCGGGGAACCGGAAGAGATCGCGGGGGCGATTTTGTTTCTGTGCAGTGACCTTGCCGGCTATATCACCGGGCAGACGCTGCACGTCAACGGTGGCTGGTGGGGTTGAATTCGGAGCTGCGAGTGTCTTCTGATCAGAGAATCTGTACGGCGGATGAAGCCGTTGCCACGATTGCCGACGGGGCCACGGTCGCCAGTGGCGGCTTTGTCGGCGCTGGGCATCCTGAGGCCCTCTCTGCCGCACTGGAACGTCGCTTCCTCAGCACCGGCCAGCCACGGGCAATCACACTCGTTTATGCCGCCGGCCAGGGTGACGGCCGTTCACGCGGACTCAATCACCTCGCCCATGACGGATTGCTGAAACGCGTCATCGGCGGACACTGGGGACTCGCACCAGCACTCGGGCGAATGGCTCTGGAGGGACGCATCGAGGCATGGAACTTTCCGCAGGGCGTGATTTGTCAGCTGCTCCGGGACATCGCCGCCGGCAGACCCGGGTGTCTGACACGGATCGGGATGGGCACGTTCATCGACCCCGTTCACAGTGGTGGGCGGCTCAACGATCGGTCACAGGAACAGCTGGTGGAACGCATCGAGATTCGCGGCCGACCGTGGCTGCTGTATCACGCATTTCCCATTCATGCGGGACTGATCCGGGCAACCGCTGCTGATCCGCTGGGAAACCTGATCCTCGACGAAGAAGCGGTGATCGGGGATGTGCTGCCGATTGCTCAGGCAGCCCACAACCACGGTGGCCCGGTCATCGCTCAGGTCCGCAGGCTGCTGCCGAAACCGCTCCCGCCGCAGCAGGTCAGGGTTCCCGGGCGACTGGTTTCTCATATCGTCGTGGCTGACCCGGCTGAACACTGGCAGACATTTGCTGAGCCGTTCAATGCGGCTTACTGCAGCGCCGTGACAGAAGCTGATGTGGACGGTTTTGCTGAGACGGCGGAGATTCCGGACGTTGTAAGACGCGTGATCGCAGAGCGAGCTTGTGATGAACTGGCGGCAGGAAATCTGGCAAATCTGGGAATTGGTCTGCCGGAAGGGATCGCGGTTGTGGCCGCTGGTCGTGGTCTGCTGCACCAGGTGACGCTGACCGTCGAGAGTGGTCCGATCGGTGGGATGCCTGCCGGTGGCTTAAGTTTCGGTGCCACGCGGTATCCGGAGGCGATCATTGATCAGCCGTCGCAGTTTGACTTCTACGATGGCGGTGGCCTTGATTTTGCCGCGCTGGGTGCAGCGGAAGTGGACGGCGAGGGAAACGTCAATGTGTCCCGGTTCGGCAATCGGTTTGCCGGTGTGGGCGGTTTCGTGAATATTTCTCAGACAGCCCGTCGCCTGGTGTTCTGCGGCACACTCACTGCCGACGGTCTCGACGCTGTTCTGGAGGGCGGGCGACTGACGATTCGTCGCGAAGGGCGGATTCGCAAGTTTGTTCAGCACGTGCAGCAGGTGTCATTTGCCGGGCGGGATGCAGCCCTGGCACGGCGTCAGGTGCTGTTTGTGACGGAACGAGCAGTCTTTCGACTCTCGTCAGAGGGAATAGAGCTGATTGAGGCCGCTCCGGGAATCGACATTGAAACGCAGATTCTGCAGCAGATGGAATTTCGGCCGTTGATTCGCAGCGTGGGGCCGATGCGGCTGCCGCAGCAGACTGGCTGAAGTCCTCCTGGGATGGTGGTCCGGAAACCACACCGGGCCGGGCTTTGCCGGAATCGGGGTGATGCGATAACATTCCGACAGGGCACCGACCAGAAATTCCCTGCCGTCGTCGCTCTGCAGCCTCTGGAAGTTCTTGTGGAGTCCCCTGAATGTCTCGTGGTGCCGGATCGCGTGAAACAATTCTTGCGAAGGTACGGTCTGCCCTGCCTCAGTCAGCACCCCTTCCGGATGTGCTCACGCCGGGACGCTGGCAGACCTTCCAGGACCCGACGCAGCGATTTCAGGAGGTGGTTGCATCGGTCGGTGGCCAGGTTGTCTGTGTACCGACCGTTGCCGATGCTGCTCGTCATCTGGAATCGCTGGCTGTGTGGACGACGGCGACGGTTCGCTGCAGTGTCGTGCCCGGCCTTGGCGACAGCAGCTTTGACCTCGCTGCGGTGACGGACCCGCATGTTCTGGAAAACGTCGATTTTGCTGTCCTGCGGGGACACCTTGCTGTGGCTGAAAACGGGGCTGTCTGGGTTCGTGACGACACGTTGAAGCACCGCGTGCTGTATTTTATCCCACAGCACATGGCACTCGCCGTTCCCGCGGGCGCGGTGGTACACAATCTGCATGAAGCCTACGGACGCATCGAAGTGGGGCGGCATCCCTTTGCCGGATTTATCTCAGGGCCGTCGAAGACTGCTGATATCGAACAGTCGCTCGTGATTGGTGCTCACGGTGCGCGGTCGCTGACGGTGTATCTGATTCAGGAGTTATCAGAGCAGTGACCGGATTCTTCCTGCACGGCCGTTCTCGTCGCCGACTCCTGCTGCACCTGGCCAGCACTGCGGCCGCCATCAGGCTCGCAGAGAATCCGGCGGACGCAGCACAACAGCCTCAGGATGCCGATATGCAGGCCCCGTCGTCTGAAACAGATTCCGACCCCGGCGAACATCCGCTGCCGCAGCCGGGCCTGCCCACTCTGGGAGGACGTCTGTTCTGGGGCGATGTTCATTTTCGACGCGGTTACCGCATTCAGCAGAATGTATTTTCCGGTCACTTCCGACTGCTGGATCCCGGCGATCGTCGCTGCGCCTCCGGTACCCTTGATGAATGCCGCATGGCACTGGATCAGATTGTCCGCAGCAGACAACTGGCCCCGGAAACCGGCCATGTTGTCATCTGCCTGCATGGCATCGGACGCTCATCCAAATCCATGAATCCCGTCATCCGTGCGCTGGCTGCTGAAAACATGACAGCCGTACCGTTTGACTATCCCGGCAACCGCAGTTCTCTTGCCGAATGCGCCAATTGTCTGCGGCAGGTCGTGGAGTCCTTATCCGGTGCCGAACAACTCAGCTTCGTCGTGCACAGCATGGGAGGCCTCGTGGTCCGACGGTACCTCCAGGATCACTCCGATCACCGCCATTTCCGCATGGTGATGCTTGGCACTCCGAACCTCGGTGCTGATCTGGCCGCGATGCTGAAGAACTTTGTGCTCTTCAAGGCGGTGTTTGGACCGGCGGGACAGGAACTGGCAGCAGGAGCAGAGAGCATTGCGGCCGCATTGCCGGTGCCCGACTTTCCGTTTGGCATTATCGCCGGAGGACGCGGTGACGATCGAGGTTTCAATCCCCTGCTGCGAGGCGATGATGACGGCACAGTCACCGTGGCCTGTACCCGACTTCCCGGCGTAGCAGACTTTCTGCGTGTCAATCGACTCCACAGCCTGCTGATGTCAGACCCCCAGGTGTGTGCTGCCATCTGCTGTTTTCTGAAATCCGGACGGTTCTCCAGTGAGCGATCTCTGGAGCCGATCCCGACAAGCGACTGACAAGCGACTGAAGAGCATCAGGCAGCGACCAGGCCGACTGGACTGGACTGGACGCGGAATCTGGCAGACCATCAACCCGAAGTGCTCAACCGCCTCCGAAAACTTCTCGAACAACACCCCGAGCCCAGGCCGCAGCTGCGCTGACGGCGTCTGGCTTATCGGGGAACACAGAACGATGGCAGCCCCAAAAGGTTGCGGGTGTAAAGGTTGGGGGTGTATTGTCGCGAGGTACGGCAGCAGGCGGTGTGCTCGCTGTGAAAACCGGTCCGGTTTGACCGATTGTCCGGGTTGCAGCAGCGGTGTTCAGAGAATCTTCACGGATTTTTCCGGATTGGAGGGCAGGAACTTCAAGGTGACCGCAGGTTGAACCAGGCTCCATGCGGCAATCGGGGTGGTGCGTCTTTCAGGCGTTTGTGACGTGCCTGTCGTAGCTCCCATTGATTGCCGGTGTACTGCCGGGGACTGCAATTGTGAATCCGCTGCGTTTGTTCCGGAAATCTTCACCTGCCGCATCGATGGCAGGATCTCAGTCAGCCGCGAAGATGACCTGGGCCCGCGGGTCGCTCTCGGGGTCGCTGCAGGCCACCAACGTCTTTTTGCGACGGAATCTCTGGATCTGGCCGATTATCGCCATTTCCCTGCTGGCCTCCGTTGCCTGGCTCGTGGGTTCAGCAATTGAAACCACGATGCGTGACACCCTGCGATCCGGACTGCAGACGCTTCTAAGTGTTGAAGTGGCCATGCTGAAGACATGGTTTCAGGTGCAGGAATCGAATGTGCAGTCGGCAGCCAATTCGACTGAAGTTCGGCGGATCACTCAGCAACTGCTCAACCAGCAGGAACCTGACGCCGTTGCTTCCACCGATGGTGACACCGCAGCAGCAGCGGTGGTGGACCAGAGACTGCTGCACCGGGATCTGGGACGAATCCTCAGTCCATTGATTTCTTCGCACCGATACACCGGGTACATCCTGGCGGATAAGCGACGTCGTTTTCTGTCGTCCTCGGACGAAACTGTCATCGGGCTTGAGGGCACGGGGGAGTTTGAGGGATTTCTGACGAAGGCGCTGGATGGTCAGAGCACGGTATCGACGCCTTTTCGCAGTTTCTCGCTGCTGAAGTCGACCAGTGGCCAGACGGAATCGTCGGTGCCTGTGATGTACGCGGTGGCGCCAGTGCGGGACGAAAATTTTCAGGTGATCGCGGTGCTGGGGCTGCAGATTCGACCGGAAGAGGAGTTCACGGAGATTCTTCAGCTGGGGCGGATGGGAGAATCCGGGGAGACGTATGCGTTCAATCGGGCCGGGTTAATGGTTTCAAACAGCCGTTTCGACGACGATCTGAAACTGCTGGGGCTGGTGACGCAGGAGGAGGGCAGTGCGTCTCTGCTGACGGTCCAGCTCGTGGATCCTCAGGGAAATCTTCTGGAAGGATATCGGCCGAAGATCCTTCGCCGCGACATGCCGCTGACATTGATGGTGCAGTCGGCAGTGGACGGATCAGCGAACGACAATCTGGATGGTTATTCCGACTACCGCGGAGTGCCGGTGGTGGGCGCATGGCAGTGGCTGGAGGCGTATGATCTGGGAGTGGCGACAGAGGTTGACTTCGCGGAGGCGTATCGGCCGCTGACAATTCTGCGGCGGACCTTTCAGGCCATGTTTGCACTGCTTGTGCTCACCTCAATTGCCATCTTCGTGTTCACGATCATTGTCTCCCGACTGCAGCGGGAAGCGCGCAAGGCTGCCGTGGCGGCGAAGCAGGTGGGCCAGTATGAACTGCTGGAGAAGCTCGGGCAGGGGGCGATGGGCGTGGTTTACAAGGGGCGGCACGCCATGCTCCGCCGACCGACCGCCATCAAGCTGCTGGATGTGGAGAAAATCAACCCGGCTTCGATTGCTCGTTTCGAGCGTGAAGTGCAGATCACCTGCCAGCTCAACAATCCCAACACAATTGCCATCTACGACTACGGGCGCACTCCGGAAGGCGTGTTCTATTACGCAATGGAATATCTTGACGGCATCAATCTGGAGAACCTGGTTCAGGTGGGCGGGCCGTTGCCGGAGAGCCGGGTCATTCATCTGCTGCTGCAGATCTGTGGTTCTCTTTATGAAGCACACAGCAAGGGGCTTGTGCACCGCGACATCAAACCCGCCAATATCATGCTCAATCGCCGCGGAGGCTTGTCGGATGTGATCAAGGTGCTTGACTTTGGTCTGGTAAAGGCACTCGACGAAAAGAAACAGGCTGGCATGACCGCCACCAATTCACTCACCGGCACACCCCTTTACATTTCTCCCGAAGGCATCAACGCTCCGGCGCTGGTGGATGCCCGCAGCGACCTGTATGCCGTAGGCGCCACGGCCTACTTTCTGCTCACCGGTCAGCCCCCGTTCGTCTCTGACAACCTTGTGGATCTGCTGCGGCGGCATGTGATGGATCCTCCGGCACCACCATCTCAGCGACTGGGACGGGAAGTGTCACCAGAGCTGGAGACTGCGGTGCTTGCCTGTCTGGAAAAGAACCCGGCAAACCGCCCGCAGACAGCGCGGGATGTGATCGCGCTGCTGCGGAAGTGTCCTGAACATGGCACCTGGACGGTCGAGGACGGCGATGCGTGGTGGGGGCGTTATGAACGCGGCCAGCTCACCGCAGGCGCAGCCGGATCGGCCACAATGGCCGGCAAAGCCGGGAAAACACCAGACGAAGATCCTCTGCCGGCAGCCAACCGGCCGCAGCGCTCCGCACCGGCTGCACGAACTCCCGAGGCTCCTGGAAAAACGCCGTCCAGCAGTTCCTTTGATCGCACCATGATCTCGGATGAAGAGGACTGATAGTCCGGCACAGAGGCTGCCGACGTCTGTTCGTGCGGGCATGGTCCTTTGTGAAGTGCAAAACACGAATGGCATGAGAACCTCAGGGCGATTGAGTGGCTCAAATCCCCCCTCCAGGGGAGACGGGGCCGGATGTGCCCTGCGGCAGACAGCCCCTGGGCACACCCTGTCGCGGGGGGAATGGGCCGGTGTGGAGCCCGAAATACGAATTCCAGAATGCTCGCATCGTTTTGCCATCTCAGCTGCAAACAGCGTTCTCAAGACCCGCAGTTCCACCGGTTTAACTGCGCGCTCCAGGGGCGGTGATCGTCTTCTTCCCCCATTTTTTCCCTTCGAAGAATTTCACTCACCTGAATTTACTTCCGCGTCTCCTTCCGCCCGGCACTGCGGCTGGCCCCCTGCATCTCTCCAGAGAGCTCCCCCAAAATCTGCGTCCGGCTTGCAATATCCCTCAACAGGCCAAACTCTGAGTCCCGTCTGACCAGTACGCCCTCTGTCTGCACCTCGGCATGCAGACTCGTGTTGCAATCGGAGCTTCCGCGCGCCTCTGACAGGTGCGTACGCACAGGCTGCGATCGTCAGTTTATGTCCGATCCACGCACGCCTGCGCCGCGCACATGAACCGCCAGCTCCGGGCTCTGCATCCGCTGGCGTCAGCCGTTGCGCGGTTCGCTGTGCCTCCACAGGCATTAACGCCCGATTACTTCTATTCCCGGAATGGCAGCATGGATCAAAACCAGGCTGCTATGCCTGGCCGCCATACCGGCCCCCCGCTGTCCTTGAAATGCCACCGTCGCGGTGCCCACTGTGACAGCCCGGCCGACACGGCCAGGGCAACCGCATGCGCGATGCTCACACGTGAGCATCCGCACCGGAGACCCGGTTGAAGACTGCCCAGGTGCGCGACCGCGGCCCGGCCGGGGGGGGATGGATTCGTCGGACGCTTACCCACGCGTCATGCCACTGTTCATACGTCCCATGTGTCACATTCGTCCCATCTGTCCTGGAATACAAACCGCGCCATCCGAGCCGCGCCCGTGAGGAAGCGGGATACCCCACCACGGGCTGCGCTTCGAAGTGAGAAGTGAGAAGTGAGAAGTGAGAAGTGGGAAGTGGTGAGGGCAGGAGAGTGGGAGAGTAGAAAGTGGAGAGGAGACCGCAGGAGCATGGAGAGAGTCGAGAGTTTCCTTACTCCTTTCTCCTGTTCTTTTTTTATGGCAGGTGCCGTCAGAAAATAGATGTCAATCCCCGGTAGCGGTACGTGTCCGCGCGGCCAATACCGCATAAGGAACGCACCTGGGTTGCACCAGCCGATTGACATCGGCCGCCCGCCGTGCTTGCCGTTCTGACGTCACCGGGCTGATGGGCCGCTGGCCTGACGTGCTAGTCGTTGTCTTCCGGTTCTGCCTGAGGAACCGGGGTGCGTCGCGAGGTGTCGCGGCGGAAGACGGCCACGATATCTTCGACGGGGACGACAAACAGCAGATTGTTGCCCTCGAAATCCACGGGGATTGCATTTCGGGGATGGAAGAGAACTTTATCGTACTTGCGAATCGGGAAGTCTTCGTTTCGCTCCACCTGGACGCTGACTTCGACAACCCGCCCGGTGATTGTGGGGATCTCTGAGTTGTCCGGCAGCACAATGCCGCCTCGGGTTTTCTGGCGGGCTTCGTCCTTGCGAATGAGGACTCGCATGCCAAGGGGTTCAACGTAGTCCGCCACGGGGACCTCGGGGGCCAGACTTCGCCGGTGCAACGAGCATTCTTCCGCCTGCCACCGACACCATGCGGAAAAAAAACATGATAGCCGATTTTACGCGTCTGCCGCGCCGTGTCACCTGAAAGTCCGGCTGAAAATCGCCTTTCCGAGCCTGATTTTGCCAGGCGAATTCGCTCCGCAACGAAGATCTCTCTGGAGTTTTTCTGTTCGCAACGGCATCATATGGCCACCGGGAAACATTCAGCTCCTCTGGCGCCACTCGTTCCCCCGGCTCTTCCTCCGAAAGCACTTTCCCCATGATTCGTTTCCTGTTGCTCTCCGCAGTTTGCCTGAGCTCATCCCTTTGCCGGCCATCGATACTGACGGCAGACGAAAAGAAAACCGTCTCCCCGGCGCCTTCGGCCACGCCCACCGCCAAAGACTCAACAGAGGCCCCCAAAGGTCCCGAATACATCCGCATTCGTCGCGACGAACGACGTTTGCCGGTGGCCATGGAAACTCCAGTCATCACCTTCCGCAGCTCCGAACGCTTCAAGGGTGTGACTGTCGATCTGGTCGGCGCAGTCCATCTTGGCGAACGCGCGTATTACAAAGAACTCAACCAGCGTTTCCGTAACTACGATCTGGTCCTGTTCGAGGCGGTCATGCCCGAAGAGGCCGTACGGGACGGGGCCCGACCTGGCGGCGGCGGGGCTGGCCGCGCATCGCTTCCGGACGAAGAAGAATGGGATGACGCCAAAGTGGGTTTCGCAGCCATCTCCGTGCTGCAGCTGGGAATGAAGGACGCCCTCGGCATGGAATTCCAGCTGGCAGCCGTCGACTACACGCCCCAAAACTTCGTGCATGCCGACATGACGGCCGAAGAATTCGAGGCCTCCATGAAAAAACGCGGCGAAAGCTTCGGCACCATGCTGCTGTCAGAAATGGGCAAGTCCATGTCCAACAGCAAACAGCAAAAGAATGCTCTCGCCATGAATCTTGACCTCGTCCTCTCCGCACTCTCCTCCGATCGCGTTTATGCTGTGCGTCGCATCGCGGCCAGTCAACTGGCCCAGGAAGGTGCCGGCGAAGCCTTCGCCAGCCCCGATGGCTCCTCCACCATCATCACCGAACGCAACCGCCGCTGCCTTGAAATCATGGAACAACAGATCAAAACCCAAAAGCCCGCAAAGGTCGCCATCTTCTACGGTGCCGGACATTTTGCCGATATGGAAAAACGGATGGTCAAAGACTACGGCTTCACCCGCTCCGGCGAAGACTGGATCGTCGCCTGGAACCTGCGGAACCCCAGCGCTGCAAAAAGGAAATAGGTCTCCGTCTCCTGTCCGTCGCGGGAAGAAACCTCCGTGTCTGATCCTCCACGAAATCCCGCGTCTGCGTACAAAGACACGCTGTTCGCCGCACCGCTCAACCGCGTAGCCGACTTCGAATTTGACGACGATGTCGTCCGCGTGTTTCCCGATATGATCGCGCGATCGGTCCCTGGTTATTCTTCCATCCTCGCCGTCATCGAACAGCTTGCCGGACGCTGTGTGCAGCCCGGGACCCATGCATGGGACCTGGGCTGTTCACTGGGAGCGGCCACTCGGCTGATCCGTCGCCGCAGTCCGCCCTCTGCCACCGTGCATGCCGTCGACAGCTCCCCAGCCATGATCACGCGCCTGCAAACGCTCATCCGCGACACCTGGGAACCCGGCTGCCCCGTCGAAGTGCATCAGGCCGACATTCGCCGGCTGCCCGTGCATTCCGCCTCCTTCGTGGTGCTCAACCTCACCCTCCAGTTCATCGCCCCCTCCGACCGCGACCCGCTGCTCACGGACATCGCCCGCGGCATGCTCCCAGACGCCACCCTCCTGCTCGCCGAAAAACTCTGCTTTGACGACCCAGCCTCCCAGCAACTGCTCACCGAACTGCACCACGACTTCAAACGCGCCCACGGCTACTCAGATCTTGAAATCGCACAGAAACGCTCGTCCATCGAAAATCGCCTGATCCCGGAAACACTCGATACCCTCCTGCAGCGACTCCGGCGAGCAGGATTCCGCTCCGTTGTGCCGTGGTTTCAGTGCTTCAATTTTGCCTCCGTGCTGGCGATTCGCTGAATTCCTCCCTGCCCCGCTTCAGGTTTCCCCATGCTGCTGACTCGCGTCCTCCCTGCCTTCCTTCTGACAGCACTTCTGACAGCCCGGCTGCCTGCCACAGCGTCCCTCCTGGCGGCTGCTCCCCAACATGGCACAGTGGCAGCGTCCGAACTGTCGACGGTACAACCGCCACAGCCACCAGTCAATGTCGTCTTCATCCTTGCCGACGATCTGGGTTTCGGTGAACTCGGCTGCTTCGGTCAGCAGAAAATTCGTACGCCCCACCTCGATCAGCTCGCCACCCGCGGAATGAAGCTCACTCAGCACTCCAGCGGCAATGCCGTCTGCGCGCCTTCCCGATGCGTGCTCATGACCGGAAAACACCCCGGACACGCATGGATTCGCAACAACAGCGAAGCACAGCCGGAAGGCCAGCTGCCCATCCCGGCCACCGAAGTCACCCTCGCCGAAGTCCTCAAAGCCCGCGGCTACGCTACCGGAGCATTCGGCAAATGGGGACTCGGGGGGCCCGGTACCGAAGGTGATCCCAACAATCAGGGCTTCGACGAATTCTTCGGCTACAACTGCCAGCGACACGCCCACAGCTATTACCCGGACTACCTTTGGAAGAATTCCGCACGCATTCCGCTCGACAATCACCCGCCGATTCCCGGCCACGCAAAGCTGGCTCCCGGTGCGGACCCCGCCAATCCTGCCAGCTACGCGCCCTTCAAGGGCACCGACTATGCCCCCGACCGGATTCGCGAAGCTGCACTCCGCTTTATCCGCGAACATCAGCAACAGCCCTTCTTCCTCTACTACCCCTCCACTCTCCCGCACGTCGCTCTGCACATTCCCGATGCGGAACTGAAACCGTGGCACCAACTGGGCTGGAATGATCCCCCGTTCACTGCCGCCCGCGGAGGCTATACGCCCCACTTCACTCCCCGTGCAGCTTACGCCGCCATGATCAGTCGGCTCGACAGCGACGTCGGCGCTCTGCTGGCAGAACTCGATCGACTCGGACTCACCAGTCGCACGCTCGTGATCTTCAGTTCAGACAATGGCACCACACATCTGGAAGAAGAAGTGGATGTGCCGTTCTTTAACAGTGTGGGCGACCTCCGCGGACTCAAAGGGTCTCTGTACGAAGGAGGTGTCCGCGTCCCCACCATTGTAAAACTGCCCGGCGTAGTTCCCGAAGGCAGTGAAAACAGCTTCGTCAGCGGCTTTGAAGACTGGCTGCCGACCATCGCCGAAATGTGCGGCATCGACCGTGCACACCTGCCGACCGTCGACGGCATCAGCCTTGCTCCCACACTTCGCGGCAGCAGTCAGCCGGACCGCAGCTATCTGTATCGTGAGTTTCCAGGGTACGGTGGTCAGCAAAGCATCCGCCAGGGTGACTGGAAACTGGTCCGCCAGCAGCTCACAAAAAACCGAACCACGCCCGAACTTTACAACCTCCGCGACGACCCCAGTGAAACCACAGACCTTGCTGCCCGGCATCCGGAAATCGTCGAAGCGCTGAGTCAACTGATCCGGCAGGCCCGCACTCCCTCAGAACTGTTCCCCCTGAAGCCATGGGATCCCCCCAAACGCTGAATTTCCTGATGCCATCCGGAGGTTCCATCGAAACCTTCAGACAGCAGCAATGTCTCCGGGGAACCACCGTCCTGTATCCTCCGATATTCAGCAAGCCTGATCGTCGTGACCTCCCGGAACCGGCCATCGCCGGAAATGGAACGCCACAGAGGCGGCGTTGGTTCTGCGGGGACTGTCCCCGGCGGTCTCGAGGGCTGGATTTCGACCGCTCCCGCCCTTGGCTCTGCAATCACGGTGATCGCTGCAACGG
>JBJTOM010000103.1:0-2303 GCA_046074585.1 Planctomycetota bacterium
TGAACATCAGCGTGGGCCGACATCGCCCCTGCGACAAAGGCGAATGACATTGACGACGCTGCAGATAAATCTCAACAACTGGCCACTATTGAATACCTGCCCCGCAACCACAGGACAGCGACGCCACCGGCTATCCCGCCCTGCAGGATGCAGCCGATCAGTTCGCTGCAAATGGCAACCAGCAGTCGCTGCTCGCAGGCGTGTTCAGTGGCTTTCGCGCCAGCACCCCCCAGATGTTTGTGGATGTCGACCGGGAAAAATGCAAAACACTCGGTGTCGCCCTCAATGATGTGTTCCTCACACTGCAGGTGTTCCTTGGCGGCTACTATACCAACGACTTCAACGAATTCGGTCGGACATGGCAGGTCAATCTGCAGGCAGACCCCCTGTTTCGACTGACTCCCGAAGACGTTCGCCGACTCCAGGTCCGCAATCGCAGCGGCGAAATGCTGCCGCTGGCAGGCATCACAGACATCCGCGAAGCTGGTGGCCCCGCACTGATCACGCGGTACAACGGAGTCCCCGCGGCCTCGATCAATGGCAGCAGCAGACCCGGTGTCAGCTCCGGCGAAATGATCCGCGCGGTCGAACAGATGGCCACCGACAGCCTCCCGCCAGGAATGGAAACCGCATGGACGGAACTGACGCTGCTCCAGATTCGCGCCGGCAACACAGCAATCGTCGTCTTCGCACTCGCCGTCCTGCTCGTGTTCCTCCTGCTCGCCGCACAGTACGAAAGTCTGCGACTGCCGTTTGCTGTGATCCTCGTCGTCCCCATGTGCCTGCTGTCCGCCATCATCGGCGTCAGCCTTGCGAGGCTCGATCTGAATGTCTTCGTCCAGATCGGACTGGTGGTTCTGGTGGGGCTGGCCAGTAAAAACGCCATCCTGATCGTCGAATTTGCCCGTGAAAAACGCCACGCCGGCGCCAGCGTCGCCGATGCCGCCACCGAAGCCTGCCGACTTCGCCTCCGCCCCATCCTCATGACCTCATTCGCGTTCATCCTCGGAGTCGTCCCACTTGTCTTCGCCACCGGCGCCGGCGCAGAAATGCGCAGCACTCTCGGCATCGCCGTCTTCGCAGGGATGCTTGGAGTCACCCTGTTTGGAATCCTCCTCACCCCGGTGTTCTTTTACGTCCTCGAATCCAGTCAACTCTCCCGCTGACCAATGTCACTCGGATGCTGTACGCCTTAGTGTCATGAGCTGCTCACATCGCGTATCCGAACACTGTCTGTTCAGCGCCCGCCGGCAACCCGCGGTTGTCGCATTCGCTGCGAAGACACGATCCTCCGAGCAACCAACAGCAGATCGACCTGCTGCAGTCGAGCTTTCCGGTGGCGTCCGCTGTCGCCTTTTCCTTGACATTTCAACAGGCGGTGGATCCCGGCCCCAACAACTCAGGCAGGAGTACGCTCAGGACGGTGCTTCCAAAGGATCTGCTGGCGCATCTCTGAATCCGGACGAAATCGAAACCCCCATTCGTCGGGACGGATTCGTCACTATCAACGAGTTCGGCTTGACAGTGTTCTGCCAACGCTCGAACGCACCTGCGCACCGCGTAGCCTGGCCGGGGCTGAGAACGGTACTGACAGGACGGACTGGGGCCAGCACCCAGACCCCGGGATTTTTTTGAGGCATGACGCCGCGGTTCAATCGCTGACGGTCTGCCTTATGCCCTGAAGGCAGGACCCGCGCGGTTCGTATCTGCAGTGAATGTCTCGCCGTGGAGCTGCTGGACACTGGGGCCAGCACGGTTACGCAGGGCACTGTCCCGCTCGGTGAACGCTGCCTTCGAATTATGATCAACGGGCGGGCGAAGCTCCCGCTGAGCCGCATCCCTGCCGCGTCACGCCACAACGCAATCACCGAGCCACGCCCGTGAGGAAGCGGAGTCCCCAGTCGAAACAGATGACGTTCTGAAGTTGGAGGTGGCGAATGGCGAGTGGGAAGTGGGACGCGCTGCTGAGCCGCCGGACGGCAGTCTGCGGGCAACAGCACAGCCACGGCCTCCGTGGGAAGCGGGGCAGGGGCTGGGGCGAGCGAGTGAGAAAGTAGAAAGTGGAGAGGAGACCACAGGAGCCTGAAGAAAGTCGAGCGTCTCCTCTCTCCATTCTTCAGCTCTATTTTTTGACGGCAGGTGACGTCAAAAAATGGCTGTCAATCCCCCGCTTACGGTGCGTGCCCGCGAGGCCAGAACGGCATCAGAACCGCACCAAAGCCTGACCGGCCGATTGACAACGACCGCACGCCACGGGACGTTTTTTGTGACTCGTTCGGGCAGTGGGGCCTGACGATCGCGGG
>JBJTOM010000104.1:0-5156 GCA_046074585.1 Planctomycetota bacterium
CCAGTAACAGTTGTCCGGTGAGCGCTCCGTTGCGCCAGTCGCCAGCGAGCGCCATGCCAGCCAGGCAGAGCATTTCTGAAAAGAATGGAAATGACGTGTAAACGTTGTGAGGCAGGCAGGAGATGCGGCCCTGCTGAAACCATTCTTTCGGCCCCTGAAGATGATACTCACGGACGTCAAAATCCGTCTGCGGCGACATCGCTCCCCAGAGCAGATAAATTCCAAAGGGCACGACCACCATCAGCACAGCAGCACGAATCCAGCGAACAGCGCGACGTTCGGCCGCGGCTGACTTTATGGGTGGTGGCCTGGTGCCGAGCGGCGGTTGTATCGAAGGAGCGACTGCGGTGGCTGATTTTCGCGGCAAAAAGGCCAGCGGGAGCGACAGGGCGAGCGGTGCAGCGAGTGCGGAAGGAGCGATCCAGCCGGCCAGACCAGACAGCAGCACGCTCAGCGATAACATCCCGAGACCGGTCGCCAGAATCAGCACGTGCCGTTCGAGTGCGGTCAGATTCAGCCGCCGGAGGATGAAACGGGTGCCGGCCTGACCGTGAACCCATGCGATCAGCAGCAGCGCGATCGCGGAAAGAATGTGCGGAAATCGCTGCGGTATGAACTCCATGCCGGAAGCTGGAGCAGATTCGGATGTCGACGGGATTTCAAATCCCAGCAGATCATCGATGAGATCCAGCCAGAGATCGGCACGCGTCAGCGGAGTGGATTCCAGTGGCTGATTGTAGAATCGCACCTGAAAGCTGGAAAACATGGCGACAGCAATCACGGCTGCTGTGACCAGCATCAGCCGTCGTGGCCTGGGTGGTGATGGAGCAGTGCGGTGGCTGGGGGGACAGGCATCCATAGACTGGTCTGGTTCAGGAACGGGCAATCAGGAATTCCTGGATGAAGTACCACGCGGTCAGTACGAGGCCAATGGCAATCACGATGCGGCGGACGATCCGGCGATCCAGTTTTCGGGCCCAGGCGGCGCCAAGCCAGCCCCCCAGCATTGCAGAGACGATCATCGGGACTGCCAGAGGCCAGTAGACCTTGTCATTCGCAATAAAGACCACGACAGAGACGCCATTAATCAACCCGGCAAGAACGGTCTTGAGACCGTTGATCTGATGGATATTTCCGAGGTTCAGCAGAGAGAGTGAGCTGAGCATCAGGATGCCGATTCCGGCACCGAAATAGCCACCATAGACAGCGATGCCCAGCTGGATGATGAGCACCGCATTGGAGGGCCGAGAGGTCGTCCCCTGGGGGGGGCTGGAATCGGCGGAGAGCGGTTGTGCGGGGACGGCCCGCGCAGCGGGCGTCAGTCGGGGCTGGAGGATGAACAGGAGTGTTGCGGCGCCGATCAGCCAGGGGATCATGGAGCGGAAGAGCACTTCGGAGCCAAGGACGACGAGGATGGCACCGATGGCGCCACCGAAGAGGCTGGGGATCGCCAGCCAGTAAGCCTGCTGGCGGAGGCTTTTGAGTTCCCGGCGGTAAGCCCATGAGCCGGAAAACGCGCCGGGGGCGAGTGCTACGGAATTGGTGCCATTTGCGAGAATGGCAGCGGAGCCGGAACCGGCGAGGGCGTCGAGCACCCAGACGAGTGCGGGGAAAGTCACAAGCGTGCCGCCTCCGGCGACGGAGTTGATGGCACCTCCGAGGGCAGCGGCAGGACAGACGATGAGCAGGGCGAGCCAGAAGTCGTTCATGGGGGGAAGGATAACAGAAATACTTCGGGGTTGCACCAGTTGATCAGGGGCTGGCGGGAGCAGCGATCGAGGCCGCTGGCAGCGACCGTTGACAAATGCCTTGCGTCAGCATCCCTCGCCTCAGTGCGTCCTTTGGATACTGCCGGCAGAATCGAAAATTTGAGTGGAATCCTTAAAGCCGGCTGAAGCGATTGTCTGGTGTCGAGTGCCTGTATCGAGCTGTTGCTGTCTGTTATCAAGAGTTGATATATACCACCATTTCGGCAATAAAATAAAAAACTGTGAGAACCCTGTTGAGCGTGCCACGGAATGGTCTTATCTTCCTCCGCAGAGGAAGGCGGGGCACCTTTGCAAAGGGGCCCGCCGTGCGACCCTGATCGGCATCGTCAGTAGCAGCCAGGATACTCAAATGCGGCGGATATTTCGCGGTTTTTCACACTTGTCACTGATGTTTGCAATTGCAGCGATAATCCCATTAAGCTCATCGGCGGACGTCGTCACATTTGGAAGCGGAAGCAATACGTTCAGTTTGACCTTTCAGGCGGTGCTTAATCCGGGAAACACTGCGGATTCAACAAACTTCGGCGATGTCGCTTATTCGTTTGGCATGAGTAAGTTTGAAATCTCCGAACGAATGATTGACATTTACAACCTCGACCCCGCAAACTCTGCAGCTCCGGTGTCCTACCGCTCACCGGGGCCGGGATATGGTGCCAACAGAGCCGCGACAAACATGACATGGATTGAGGCTGCACGTTTTGTCAACTGGCTGAACACATCACAGGGATTCGCTCCTGCTTACTGGTTCAAACGCGCTGACAGCACCAACATCACACCATGGCAACCGTCTCAGACAAATGACTACGACCCGCTGAATCCTTTCAGAAGCAAACGCACCGTGTTTGCCCTGCCCACGATCGATGAGTGGTATAAGGCAGCGTACTTCGACCCGGCGCTGAACGGAAGTGGCGGATATTGGCAGTATGCCGTAAAATCCAACGTCGCCCCGAATGCCGTGTCCAGCGGCACAGGCACCAGCGATGTTGTGTATGGGCAGGGGGCAAATGGTTCACCCGCAGACATCACTCAGGCTGGGGGGCTTAGTGCCTACGGGGTTATGGGGATGAATGGCAACGTCTGGGAGTGGACTGAAAGCCCCTTTAATGGAAACTTCAGCAATGCACAGGTCAATCGGTTCCTTGTTGGGGGAAGCTGGGCCGACATGCAGGCATCAGTGTTCGCCAAAGGACAATCGGCAAACTACAGCCCCTCTACAAACATTCCGCAGGGTGGCTTCCGTGTAATCAGCCTGGTCCACACCAGCGGAAATGGTGATGAAGGATCTTTCGGACCTCTGAGCAGCGTACCAGAACCGGGTTCATTCGCGGTTCTGCTGGTAGTGGCTGCTTCAGGATTTGGCAGATTTGTGAAGAATGGAAGGCGACGCGGTGGCAGAGCCTGAGATGAAGGGTTAGACATATGACACCGGGAGCATCGAAATGAGATGGAAACAAGCTGCTGGCGCTGTCTTTTCAGTTCTTGTGGCCATACTCGGCCCAGGAATCAGCAACGCCCAGGAATGGAAGAGTGGCATCGACTGGCAGGAACCCCCGATCGTGACGCCAGGCAGCACCAGCGACGCACCACCGTCCGATGCTGTGGTCCTCTTCGATGGTTCCAGTCTCGATGCGTGGCAGAACGGAGACAAGTGGCTGGTACAGGATGGTGTCGCCATTCCTCGCGAAACGGCCATTTCCACCAAACAGCACTTCGGTGACCTCCAGCTGCACCTGGAATGGTCAGCTCCCACCGAGATCCGGGGGGCAGGTCAGGGACGCGGCAACAGCGGCTGCTATCTGATGGGCCTCTACGAAGTGCAGATACTCGATTCCTTCGAGAACACCACGTATTTCGACGGTCAGGCCGGAGCCATCTACAAGCAAACGCCGCCCATGGCAAATGCCATGCGAAAACCAGGCGAATGGAACTCCTGGCAGGTGCTCTTCAACGCTCCACGATTTCGCAGCAACGGAGACGTCGTGCGTCCCGGGTTTGTGACGCTGATCCAGAACGGCATCGTACTGCTGAATCACTTTGAACTCGAGGGCCCGACCAGCTACACGGAGGCTCCCAGGTACCGCCCGCACGCTGAGACAGGTCCCATTCAGCTCCAGTTCCACGGTGATGCTGTGCGATTTCGCAATATCTGGGTCCGTGAACTCCGGCCACCGGCGGGACGTCGGGTTTCAGCCCCCTTCAATTTGCCGGTCAAGCCTCCGGCCCCTGCGAATCCCCCAGCAGCCTCCGTTGATTGAACGCCGTGCGAGCGGATCGCTGGCGAAAAATTGACAGCTTGCCGGACATGGAGACATCAAAGGTTCGGGACTTCGTCGCGGATGCGACCGCCACCAGTCCCCGCTGCACAGGCACGCCGGCCGTTTCCACCAGCTTCGCCGTCACTGGTCCCCGGGCCTCACCACGAGGCGGATGTGACGCCAGGATGGAGTGATGAACTCTGGAAATGCGCACCCCCTGTTCTTCCTTTGCGCCCTGGCGTGAGACCCGGGATCTTTTTGGTACCTGGGAGGGGCATTGCCTCACGCAAAGGCGTAATAGGAAAGCACATTTGAGTTCTCCATCCCTGTCAATCTTCAACCATTGCGCCTGAGTCCTTTGCGGGAGAACAACACTCCGGGCAGTGGCCGAGAAGGCTCAGCAGGACTGCACCGGCCGATTGACATCCCCCGCACGCCAGGTGCTTGCCTTTTTGACGTCACCGGGCTGACGAGCGTGAACACAGGGGGTGCAATGGAAACCGCCCGGATTTCCCCGCTGCCGACGTCTGTCATCGGAGTGCGAAGCTGCTGCTGAGCTGCAGTTCTGGCGCGTGGTTGCGGTGTGGCCCGGCTCCCTTTCTGAATCGCTGGGAGGGGTTTGGGACCACGAATCAACACGAATTTTCACGAATAGCCGCAGGGGGATGTGTTTGAAATGGGGTGAGAGTGCTGCTGTGCTTATTCGTGTGGATTCGCGTGCATTCGTGGTTGTGAATTCAGCGGGGCGCTGCAAGGGGTTTGGGACCACGAATCAACACGAATTTTCACGAATAGCCGCAGAGGGATGTGTTTGAAATGGGATCAGATGTGCTGCTGTGCTTATTCGTGTGGATTCGCGTGCATTCGTGGTTGTGAATTCAGCGGGGCGCTGCAGGGGGTTTGGGACCACGAATCAACACGAATTTTCACGAATAGCCGCAGAGGGATGTGTTTGAAATGGGATCAGATGTGTTGCTGTGCTTATTCGTGTGGATTCGCGTGCATTCGTGGTTGTGAATTCAGCGGGGCGCTGCAGGGGTTTGGGACCACGAATCAACACGAATTTTCACGAATAGCCGCAGAGGGATGTGATTGAAATGGGATCAGATGTGTTGCTGTGCTTATTCGTGTG
>JBJTOM010000105.1:0-6238 GCA_046074585.1 Planctomycetota bacterium
GCGGACAACACCTTCATCTGCAGCTTCTTGCCAGTGCCGATCAGCCGCTTGCCGTCCAGATGCTCACGCATTGCGAACAGCTGGTGATGGAGCGGTATCTTCACCGGACAGACGTCCGTACAGGAACCGCAGAGACTGCAGGCGAAGGGAAGCGAACTGTGCTTTTCGGGGGTTTGGAGGGGTGTGAGTATCGAGCCGATCGGGCCGGGAACCGTGGATTCATAACTGTGCCCGCCACTGCGACGATACACGGGACACGTGTTCATGCAGGCCCCGCAGCGGATGCAGTCCAGACTGCGACGGAACTCAGACTTCAGAATTTCACTGCGACCGTTGTCAACAATCACAATGTGCAGCTCACCCCCCGGCTGCGGACCGTGGAAATGCGAAGAATATGTGGTGATTGGCTGACCGGTGGCAGATCGCGCCAGCAGCCGCAGAAAGACGGACAGATCCGCAGCGCGTGGAATGAGCTTTTCCATGCCCATGCAGGCGATGTGCACTTTGGGCAGGCCAATCCCCAGGTCCGCGTTGCCTTCGTTGGTGCAGATCACAATCCCGCCGGTCTCAGCGATGGCGAAATTCACGCCCGTCAAGCCAGCATCAGCACGACAGAAGCACTGACGCAGATGGTTTCGAGCGGCTTCTGTGAGGTATTTGGGATCGGATGCACCCTGCTCGGTTCCCAGATGCTCATGAAAACATTCACCCACCTCTTCCTTACGGATATGAATGGCCGGGAGCACGATGTGGCTGGGAGGTTCTTCGCGCAACTGCACAATCCGTTCGCCAAGGTCCGTGTCAATCACTTCAATCCCGTTCTGTTCGAGGAAGGGGTTGAGATGACATTCTTCGGTGAGCATGGATTTGCTTTTCACCAGCCGCTTCGCACCGTGGCTTTGCAGAATCGAGAGCACAATTCGATTGTGCTCTGCGGCGTCCACGGCCCAGTGAACAACGGCACCCAGTTCCCGGGCGCGTGATTCGAACTGTTCCAGGTAGTCTGCCATGAGCGACTGAGTGTGCTGTTTGATGGCCGAGGCCGTTTCCCGAAGGAGTTCCCACTCGGGGACACCTGATGCCATACGGTCCCGTTTTTCGCGTACGAACCACAGGGCGCGGTCGTGCCAGCGGGCGCGGTCGCGATTTGCTGTGAACGCGTCAGCCAGTGCAGGATGAGCCATGAAGGGTGTCCTTGAACGGGAAATGTGATGGCTTCGATTCAGAACAGTCAGCCCCGCGGAAGTTCCGGATGGCACAGGGATTCACGGGATGGCACAGGGATTCACGGGGATTCACAGGGCCATCGCCTCGGCCAGGATTTCCGCGAAGTGCATGACTCGCATGTCCACCCTTCGGCGACGAATGAGCCCCTCCAGATGCATCAGACAGGACATGTCGCCCGCGGTCAGTACCTGAGTGCCGGCCTGCTGATGATCATGGATGCGATCCTCCCCCATCATCGCCGAAACTCCGGCCTCCGCAACAGCAAAAGTGCCACCAAACCCGCAACACTCGTCCCGGCGCGATAACTGAGAAAATCGGATGTCATCCAGTGACCCCAGGAGCTGCTGCAGGAGACTGTCGCGCGGAGCCATCACTTCGGAAGAAGGCCCCAGCCGCAGCTCCCGAAGCCCGTGACAGCTCTGATGCACACCCACCTGCCACGGAAACCTGCCACGAATGTCGGTGACTTTGAGCACCTGCAGGAGGAATTCGCTGAGCTCCAGTGTTCGCTGACGCACTTCCGTGGCCACCGGGTCACCTTCATCAACCAGATGGTCATAGTGGTTGCGAACCATCGAGACACAGCTGCCGGATGGGGACACGACATAGTCATAGCCACGAAAGACGTCGATGTATTTTTCTGCGAGCGGCCGCGCTTCGGGCATGCAGCCACTATTCGCCATCGGCTGGCCACAGCAGGTCTGAGCGTCAGGGAATTCCACGTCCACACCGAAGGCTTCGAGCACTGACACGGTGGCCATGCCGACATTCGGATAGAACTGGTCCACGTAACAGGGAATGAACAGTGCGACTTTCATGCGACTTCGGAACCCCCTGGACAAACGCCTGCAAGTTTCAGCACCACCGCCTACCGCCCGGAAAAACTCTGTACACGTTCCAGTTGATGCCCGGCTGTGCCTCCGGCATTCATCGCCAGATTGCCACCATCCAGCGGAATGATGGCTCCTGTGATCCAGCTGGAGGCATCGGAAGCCAGCAGCACTGCGATTCCCCGGATATCGTCGGGCTGGCCAAGTCGTCCGGCTGGAATTCCCCGCAGAAACCGTGCCTCCAGTCCCGGATCATCGGCCATCCGCAGCTGCAAGCCCGGATTGACGACCTGTGCGGGGGCGACGCAGTTGACGCGGACACCCTGCCACGACCACTCGGTACTCAATTCCCGAGTCATCTGCACGACGGCGCCCATTGCCATGCTGTAGGCCACGTGGCCACGCCCGAGCGCTGTGGTGCTGGCCAGCGAGCCGATGTTCATGATCGATCCGTGCCCCTGCCGGAGCATTCGGCGGCCGGCTTCCTGACACATGGCAAAGCGACCAATCACAAGGTTCTGCAGGACTCGCTGCAGGTCCGGGATGGACAGTTCTTCGGGCTTCGCCAGACAGCCGTCGCCGGCGATGTTTCCGAGGAAGTCCACACGACCGAATTGATCATCCACGTCGCGGAACAGGCGGGCAATCTGGTCCGGACAGGAGACATCGCAGCCGGAGACGAGCGTTCGGCGACCGAGCGGTGCGATGTCGTCGGCTGTTGAGCCGGCCCCCGTATGGTTTCGATCGATGAGGACGACGTCGGCGCCGGCCTCTGCAACCGCGAGTGCTGTGGCGCGGCCCAGTCCCTGAGCAGCGCCGGAGATCACAGCCACTTTGCCGGACAGGTTAAACAGGTCCATTATTTCGCTCCCTGATTGCTCTGAGGTTCCCGCAGCCAGTTTTCCGGATTCCCGCTGTCTTTTGCGTCTTCGGGACACGACACCGGGTTTCGCCGCCCGACAACACCTTCAGGCCAGCGCACGGCGTAATCGGTGAAGCGAGCATCCGATTCGGGAAAATCGGTGCTGATGTACTGTGCTCCGCTGGCGAGGGCTTTTTCGCGGCGCGTGGTTTCCCCGGAACGGCTTTGTCGAGTGTCTGCGTCGGCACGTGTGCGAATGAGAAAATTTCGCCGTACCAGCTGCTGGATGTCATTGAACTGCCCTGCAGGGTCGTTGCGTTTCATCCATGCCGCCTGGGGATGGTCCGGTGGCACTGACAGGAACACATGCGGATGCTCAATCGACTGCATCGCCTGCAGCCAGCGTTCGACCCAGGCTCCTTCGTTGTCCAGGCAGAAGAAAACTCGACCGCCAACGGAACTGAGCTTTGGCCAGCCACGACTGAGCACTGCATCGCGCACACACACATCGCCTGGCTCGCACAAATCCCCGGGAATCAGGCAGCCGTTTCGCGGAAATGTTTCTGTGATGAGCTGGTGCAGGTCCTGCAGGAGGGACGCGGTGAATTTGACCGGCTGAATACCGGAGGGCCCCGGGGCGACTTCCTTGAGTTCGAGCAGGATCATCACGGGGATGTGTCCGGGATTTGCTGCCGACCAGTCGCGAATCTGATGGAAAGCACCGCTGAGCGTAGGTGTCTGAGTTGCATAGTCGAAGCCCGGGGCATGCAGCACCTTGAAGCCGGGTCGGGACAGGAGTCCGTCTGCGTCGGGATCCGGACCGGGATCTGCGCCGGTGGCGAGAGCGAGTGTTCGGCCGAGCGGTTTTGCGAACAGACCTCCGTCGGGGTCGGCGTAGATGTCCAGTTCCAGTTGTCGTATGTTCAGGCGGTTGAGCTGTTCCGGGAGCGGCCGGTGAGTGTATTCGATGGACTGCAGGAGCGACTCGCCGGCAGTGCGGATAAGAGGTTTGAGTGCTGGTGCGGGTTCGATGTGATAGGAGTTGTGAGTGCCGATGACCTGAACCTGGTGGAGTCGCAGGTCTTGCAGGTCGTCTGCGGCTGCGGAGACCGGCACCAGCCCAGCCGCGAGCAGCAGTCGACAGGCGAACTGTGTGAGCTGTGGGATGGGGCGTGAGCCGGGATTCAGCCGAACCATGAGACTGCATTCCGGAAGATGCGGATGCCGTCACCCTCTCCGCGCAGGCCTTTGCGAGTCCACTGGGGGTGTTGAGTGGCGAAGAGGAAGCGTTCGGGGTGCGGCATCAGGCCCAGAACGCGACCGGTTGTGTCCGCAAGTCCGGCGATATTCGCAAGTGAACCGTTGGGATTCTCGGGTTCTGGCAGGACTTCGATGCGGGTGGGATCGCCGGTGGTGGCTGCGAGCATGGCGGCACGTGGGGACCAGTAGCACAGGGCGATCTGCTGCTGATGACGAAGGTGTTCAAGGACCGCTGGAGATTCTGTGGCGATGCGGCCTTCGGCGTGAGCAATGGGGACGTCGAATTCGTCCATGCCTCGGAGAAAAATGCTGTTGGACGATGTCACCTTCAGTCGCACCCAGCGGTCGGTGTAACGGCCGTTGCGGTTCCAGGTGAGCGTCAGGAGGGATTCGAGCGGTGAGGGGGAGGGGGTATCGATGCCGGTGCGCGTCAGCAGGCCGGCTTTGAGAATGGTCTGGAACCCGTTGCAGATTCCCAGCACCAGCCGGTCACTGCAGAGGAAGCGACGCATGGCGTCGTTGAGTTGTCCGCGAAGCTGTCGGGAGAAGATGACACCGGCGCCCAGGTCGTCTCCGTAACTGAAGCCGCCCGGAATGCAGAGGATCTGAAAATCGGCCAGTGTTTGAGGGTTTTCAAGCAGGCGAAACAGATGCACGCGCTCAGGGAGTGCTCCCGCAAGCTCGAAAGCGTGGGCAGTTTCCAGATCACAGTTGGTTCCGGGTGCCCGAAGCACACATACACGGGGTTGGACCATCATCGGCGGCCAGCAGAAGGGAGTGTTGAGGGTTTTCCGCTGGCAATGTATCGATCCCGGAGGGAGAATGCACGCGAAATGCGAGGGGGGTTTCGGTTTCAGGAAGTCGGACATCGGCAGAAAGACGCATAACAAGATGCTGACTGATGAACAGCCTGAATCGATCCCGGGCCGACAGTGACTGGAAAAACCAGACAGAAATCGTCTCACTCAGGGACCTGCTGAACCGCCCCGAGCTCTGCAGGGCTGGCCATCGCGTCAGCCACACCGCGGCGGTGCCGGGAATGAACGGGAAAAACTCGCCTTCAACCCCGGCGGAGTGGGTCTCGGCAAAGGACTCGAAGCTGCTCTCTGGAAACGCTGCACTCAGGACCTTCCTGATGACACCGAAGGATCGAGGTTTGTCCGGAATGCCACCATTGTAGAGTCCGGGGCACTGTTTCGGATGTCCAGCCCCTTTGTTGGTGACGATCGCATCGGCCGGATTCCACACATCAAACGGCTGCTGGCCACAGCAGTCGCAGCCTCGCTCTCCCGGGTCTGCACCCGTCTGTTCACAGGATTCCCGAGAACTTCAACGCCATTGGGCAAGCATCCGGCGTGCGGTCGATGTCAATCGGCCGGTCAGGCTTTGGTGTGTTCCTGATGCGGTTCTGGCCGCGCGGGCACGCACCGTTACCGGGGCATTGACATCCATTTTTTGACGGCAACTGCCGTCAAAAAATAGAGCAGGAGAATGGAGAAGGGAGAGAGGAGACTCTCGACTTTCTGCATGCTCCTGCGGTCTCCTCTCCACTTTCTACTCTCTTACTCGCACGCGCTGCCCCCCACTTCCCACTTCCCACTTCGAAACGCAGCCCGTGCAGGGGCGGGCGTCCGCTTCCTCACGGGCGCGGCTCGGGGGTTGTGTTTTGCGGGGTTGTGTGATGGGACGCAGGGGACTCATGTGACGGATGGCCCGCGTGACGAAACAGGGGTGCGCTCCTGGTTGCTTGTCGTCGCGTCCCCAGTCCGCCAGATCTTCCCGCGAGGGCCGTGGCAGCGCCGTTGCCCGCGGACTACCGTCCGACGGCTCAGCAGCGCGTTACCGAGGGATTGACATCCCCTGCACGCCCTGTCACGTGGGGCGGAGTCCGAAAGACGACTTCCGGCATTCTTAACACCGTTTCTTCATCCCAGCCTCGTCATCCCGGCCTCGCCTTGCCGGCCTTGCCCTGTGCCGGAAAATCAAGGCCATTGGGCCTGCATCCTCCGTGGACGGCGACTCCTGCAGACCCGATTCGCCGCTGCCTGACGGTCTCAGC
>JBJTOM010000106.1:0-7332 GCA_046074585.1 Planctomycetota bacterium
AGTTTGCCATGGTGTTCCCCGTGATCCTGCTGCTGTTCACAGGATCAATTGAGATGGCATCTCTGCATTATGCCCGACACAGCATGGGATACGCCGCCTACGAAGCCGCTCGAAAAGCCGCCATCCCTGGAAGCAATCCAGCAAGAGGCGAGGCGGCCGGGATGCAGCAGCTGAATCTTGTTGGTCTGGGCACCGGAGCGCAGGTGACCGTCACGCAGACCAGCACCGCCGTGACAGCTGAAGTGCGGATTCCGTCATCTCAGTTTTCCTGGGGCCCGCTTGGTTATTTTGTCAACTTCATCGCCGTGGAACGCTGCACACTGCTCCGCGAATAGTCTGCGGCTTCCACTGCTCAGTAGCCGGCTGCCATTCCATCCTTCCGGGATTCGCTGGCTCCCAGATACACATCCCGCTCAGCGTCATAGCGGATGCCCTGATAGCCGCCAAATTCGCCTCTGGCCGGTTTCAGGGCATGGCCTGATGCTTTCAGCTGCTCTGCCAGTGACGCCGGAAATCCACTCTCCAGTGCGACCGTGCCACCGTTTGTCATTGTTTCTCCTGTGGGCTCGGATGAGCCCGAATGCAGCATTCGCGGTGCGTCACCGGCCTCCTGGATATTCATGTCGAAATCGATGATGTTGACCAGAATCTGCACATGCCCCTGCGGCTGCGTCGCCCCTCCCATCACTCCAAAGCTCAGGAACGGCTTTCCATCCTTCGTCACAAAGGCCGGAATAATCGTGTGAAATGGGCGTTTACCGGGTGCGTAGGAGTTCATGCGGCCGGGCTGAAGGTCAAACATTTCGCCGCGATCCTGCAGACAAAACCCCAGCCCCGCCGGACAGACTCCGGAACCAAACCCCCTGTAGTTGCTTTGAATCAGCGAAACCATGTTCCGTTCGCTGTCGGCAACCGTCAGATAAATCGTGTCGCCCTGTTCGACGGCGTGCGGTAATCCCGGGGGATGATGGAGCGCCGCACGGTCTGCATTCATCAGCCGTCCCCGTCCCGCTGCATATTCCTTCGAAATCAGTCGTTCGACCGGAATGTCTGCAAAAGCCGGATCGGCATACAGTCGAGCACGGTCCTCAAACGCCAGTTTCTTGGCCTCCACAAACAGGTGTGCATGCAGTCGGCTGCCAAAGCCTGCTGCCCGCAGATCCCATGGCTCCAGCAGATTGAGCATCTGCAGGGCGGCTATGCCCTGACCGTTTGGCGGCAGCTCCCAGACGTCGTACCCCCGATAGTTGACCGAAACCGGTTCGATCCAGTCCGAACGATGGGCGGCGAGATCGTCGACTGACAGAAAACCGCCATGCTGCTGGACAAAACCGGCAATGGATGTTGCCATCTTTCCCCGGTAAAATTCATCCCGCCCGGCCTCGGCAATCCGCTCAAGCGTTGCTGCCAGCGCCGGGTTGCGAAACACGTCCCCTTTCTGCGGTGCCTTTCCATCAATCAGAAACAGCTCTGCAAAACCGGGCTGGTCCCGAAACACTGTCTCGCCGCTTTTCCAGCCCGCAGCAATAATTTCAGTGACCGCGAAGCCCTCCCGGGCATACCGCACTGCCGGCTCCATCAGCCGTGAAAACGGGAGCTTCCCGAACTTCGCATGCAGCTCAAACCAGCCATCAACACAGCCTGGCACCGAAATCGGCAGCACTCCCAGGGACGGGATTCTGGTGAGTCCGCGACGGGTGAATTCTGCGCGGTTGAGTGCTGAGGGTGATCGGCCGCTGGCGTTGAGTCCATGCAGACGCCGTTGTTTGCCATCCCAGACAATCGCAAACAGATCGCCGCCAATGCCGCAACCGGTGGGCTCGGTGAGTGCCAGTACGGCATTGGCGGCGATCGCAGCATCGACCGCAGACCCGCCGGCTTTCAGAATTTCGACCGCAGTGAGCGTTGCCAGTGGCTGACTTGTTGCCGCCATCCCATGCCGGGCGATGACCTCCGACCGTGTTGCAAACGGCCGACCGGCAGGTCGGTCTCCGGCAAACAGCAGCGAACCAGACATCAGCAATCCCAGACCAAGGCACACATGTGTCGGTACAGACATCACAGAAACTCCTGCGAGCAAAGCACCGGCTACTTGGGAAAGTCGCCGGCCCGGATGACGACGAGGCGTTCGAGCGGGATGTGCCTCTGAAATGCACTCTTTACGGATTCCACCGTGAGTGATTCAATGCGGGCCCGCTCCTCTGCCTCGCGCTTAAACGAACGCCCAAGATACAGCCCGGACGCCAGCTGGCCGGCGATGGAACTGTCACCGCTGTATGCCAGCTTTCGGGACTCCAGCCACGCCGTCTTCGCTTCAGTAAGTTCCTGCTCGGAAGGACCCTGTTCCATGAACATCTTCAATTCTTCAAACACGGCCGTCTCGACACGGTCGATGTTGGCCGGATTTGTGATGGCGTTGATGAGGAACCTTGCATCGGTACCCTCGGCCGGGATGCTGATTGAGGAACCAATTCCGTAGGACAGGCCCTCCTTCTGACGCACGCGATTTCCCAGTCGGGACGACAGCGTTCCACCGCCCAGAATAAAGTTACCCAGTTGCAGGGCAGCAGCATCCGGGTGATCGTCGTTCATGGCACAGCTGAGTCCGGCGAGGAACACGGCGTTTGCCTTGTCGGGGGTGAGCAGTGCTTCGCGGGCACCGGTCTGGTCTGGCTTCGCCTCACGCACCACCGGGTTTGCGGTCACAGTCGACTTCCACCCATTCAGAATCTCACGCACGGCAGACAGAGCTGCCTCAGGTTCAAAGTCCCCGACGATGGCCAGTTCTGCGGAACCCGCGGACAGCTGCTGTTCGTACAGGCTGCGAATCTGCTCGAGTGTGATTGATTCCACTTCTTTGCGGCGTTCCGCCAGCGTCATTGAATATCGTGCATCGCCTGAGGGATACTGAGAAAGCGCGCGGGAGATGGTTTCTGATGCGAGCATTGCGGGATCGCCATCCATCGCGGCAAGGCCTGCGAGGGAACGCACTTTCATCTGCTCGAACTCTTCTGCGGGAAACGCGGGTTCCCGAAGGATTTCACCCAGCAGGCGGATTCCCTGTTCAAGCGAGCTGCGACGGGCTTCGATGGAGAAGCTGAGAGCACCGGTGCTGCCTCCGCCACCACCGCCGCCTCGGCCACCTCGACGCCCGCGTCCACCCCCGCCTCCGCCGATCTGCACGTTGAGTCGATCCATTTCCTGCTGCAGGGCCTGCCGATCAAGGCGTCTGGTGCCGGCCATCAGCATTGACTGGAGCATACCGGCGGCTGTGGCCTGCCCCTGCAGGGACTGTTCGTTTCCGTAACGCAGTGTCAGAGTCATCGCGACGGTTTCGCCGCGGGTCTTCATGGGCAGCAGGCCGATCTTCAGGCCACCCTCTTCAAATCGCTGTGTGCGGGCTTCGAGGTTTTCGGGAGTGGGATCGAAGGCTTCACCGGCTGCGACAGCCTCACCACCCCGGTAGTCCTTCACCACATCAGCAATGGAGGGGACGGAGGGGATTGCCAGTCGCTGGGGGGCATCCGCAGGAATAAAGACACCGAGCGTCCGGTTCCATGCGGGGAAATAGGTCCGGGCGACCCGGTTGACGTCATCCGGCGTGACAGCCTGCACGCGGTCGCGCTGCAGAAACAGCAGTCTCCAGTCGCCGAGTGAGGAGCCTGAGCTGAGGGCCGATGCCATGGCTGCGGCACTGGTCAGAAGCTGCTCGGAGCCACGTTTGGCCCGCAGTTTCGCGCGATCCACCTCTTCCTGAGTGAACGGCGTGTCTGCCAGCGTATCGATGACCTTCAGCAGTTCAGTCTGCACGTCATCCAGTTTTTCAGCAGCGGGCGTTGCGCTGAAGGTGAACAGTCCGGGATCGTGTGAGTTGTCTGCTCGTCCCGAGGCACTGGCGGCAATACGCGTTTCGACGAGCGCTTTGTCGAGCCGCCCGGTTTTGGTTTCGGAAAGGATGCTGCCGAGGATCGACAGGGGTGCCCAGTCGACGTGGGACGCGGCCGGCATGTGGTAAGCCGCAATCACCGCCCCTGCACCGCCCACCCGCCGCAGCACCACCCGCCGTTCTCCGTCCTGAGCAGGCTCTTCGGTGTAGGTTGGATCCAGTCTTCGTTCCGGTCGGGGAATTGAGCCGAGGAACTTTGTGAGGAGTTCGAGGGCCCGGGATTCTTCGAATCGCCCCGTGACAATGAACACCACATTGTCGGGCTGATAATAACGACGGTAGAACGCCTGCAGATTGTCGATGGGCACGCGTTCAATATCAGAACGATTGCCGATTGTGGTTTTGCCGTAATTGTGCCATTCGTAGGCTGCCGCCATCACACGCTGAAACAGCACGCTCTCGGGGCTGTTTTCACCACGCTCAAATTCGTTCCGAACCACCGAAAATTCCGACAGCAGGTCCTCGCGGGCAATAAAACTGTTGACCAGCCGATCAGCTTCCATCTGAATCGCAAATTCCAGATTCTGATCGTTCGCCGGGAGTGTTTCGAAGTAATTTGTCCGGTCCTGGTTCGTCGTCCCGTTGAAGCTGGCTCCGTGATCTCGCAGAGCCTTCGGAATATCGCGGAACGTCGGCGTACCCTTGAACACCAGATGTTCCAGCAAATGCGCCATGCCAGCTTCACCGTAGCCCTCATGGCGAGACCCGACCAGTACTGTCATATTCACTGTAATCGTGGGTTGACTGGCATCCGGAAAGAGCAGCACGCGGGCTCCGTTGGAAAGACGATACTCCGTCACACCCTCAATCGAAACCACTTTCACGGGTGGTTCAGCCGCTGCCGTACTGGCAGTGGCCAGGGTGAGTGTGAGCAGACAGAGCAACAGTCGAGACATAACCCGGGTCCCTTTGAAATTCATGGCTGGAAGCAGGACAATCTGAGGGTGGCACGACGCGAAGTCTACCCAATCCCAGTCCGCTCTGGAAAGCGTACAGCATGGCAGGAAATGAAGTCGATCGGGAAGATTTACTGCGGGAAGCTGTGGCTCTGGTACCGCGGGCCGAACTTGAGGTGAGCGGTCTGCCGGAACGGCTTACTGTCGGCTTTCGCAGCACCGGAATGCTCAGCCTGTATTTCGGTCAGGATCCGGTTTATCAGTTCGATCAGTCAGGAAGGCTGAGAAGAGCGTTCGAGGGCGGCCTGTTATACCGCACCGCAGCTTCAACACTCTCCCGGCTGCAGCGAGTCCGGGCGGACAACACTGTAACACTGCTGCGACACGATCTGAATCCTGATGAACTTGCCGTGTTTCGCAGTCGCATGCAACAGATTCTGCGAACGCTGCAAATGGCGCTGGAAACCAGCAACGTAACCGTCGTTCGCAGCGTGCCAGCTGAAGGCACCAACTGGACCCGTCTGATCCTGGATTCCCTGTCCGTAATCCATGCAGCCGATCCGTGGCTGGCCGGCCCCATCGTCAAACGACGTAACCGTTGAGACTGATCAGGGCGCTCGCTGATGTGCGGCCGATGGCAGCCCGCCGGTGCGAGCTTCACACGGCCCGCTGAAGCTCCCAGCGTCTGTGCGGGCGCGTCGATTTCTGCAGCTGCAGAGGAGCACTTGCGGAAAATGCTGTCTGCAGGCGGTCGGTACGCCCGGAATCGACAGGGCCGGCATGCACCAGCAGCAGATACCGCAAGAGCAATGGAGCGTCTGGCTGAGTGATTTGCGGCGCCTGCATGCACGGCGATGCACACATCCAGCCATCATCCCGAACGTGCCACCCCGTCGGCTGTCCCGGGTTCTGCGGGTGGTCGATGAGCGTGAGTCCTTCCCAGTCCGTGGCCGACCGGCGCGGCGGGCCGCTGTAGTCCATCCACCTTGCCACTTTGCCAAACACCTGTTTCTCTCCCACAGCCCCTTCGCTGCTGGTCAGCACTCCGCTGCCAAACACTGCAGACAAACTCGCAGAGACCCGCACCGCCAGAAAACCGAAATTCGTTTTTGCAAACTCAAGTGAGGCTGACAGGGGCTGAAAGCGACTTTGAAGCTCCAGCGTGTATTCTCCTTCCGCTGATCGCGGCACCAGCTCGCAAATCAGTTCCTGATGAATAAGCGGAGCCGGGTTGTGGCCGTCATACCAGCCCAGTTCCACAGCCATGCGGCAGCTGCCCTCACCATCTTCATAAGCAAACCACTGCTGCTGACGAATCACAGCACCAGAGGCGTTGCCCCAGAAGTCGATTCCCAGAACTTTATTGTGAGCAAACCAGAGCGATTGGTGATGGTCGTGATCCGGAGCACCGGGATGACCCATTCGAGTCAGCGAGTCGCCGGAAGGTCCCATTACCGGGAAGAAAAAAGGGCGCGGATAATCCGTCCCCGCGTGCCACCGCAGCACCTCGCGATCGTCAATCAGAAAGGCCAGCTGATGGCCGGACAGTGGCAATAGCGAGCAGTGGGGCATGTTGCGAAATCCTCTGCGAAACAACTGCCGTCTCGAAACCCGAACTCCAAAAACAAAATCGCTGTTCGGACTCAGCAGCGGCAGCCGGTTGCTTGTCATCCAGTTCCAAATCGAAGAGTCTACAAAGGGATGGCTGCAATTGCATCACACCGTATCGGAGAACCAACAAATGGCCAGGGACCTGAATCGGCGAAAAATCGTGGCTGGCCTCGCCATCACCACAGCCTCAGCACTGCTGTACCCCCATGGCGACGCACGCATTCATGCGTTTCCACAGAATCCGGACGCGCCGTGGAAGGCCGGCATCGCCCGGGCTGTCATCACCCCGGAAACACCTGTCTGGCTCGCAGGCTACGGCTCCCGCCGGGCTCCCGACGGGAAACTCCACGAACTCTGGATGAAAGCGATCGCACTCGAAGACCCCTCCGGACGCCGCGCCGTACTCATCACCAGCGATTTCCAGGGCGTGCCACGTTCCATGAGCAATCGCGTGTTCGCCGACGTGCAGAAGAAGTTCGGACTCGAACGCCACCAGATCATGTTCACATTCTCCCACAACCACTGCGGGCCCCGGCTCGGCGATGATCTGATTGATTACTATCCCGTCGATGCAGACCAGGAAAAGCTCGTCTCAGAATACACCGACGCCATGGTCGTTCGCACCGTCGAACTGGTCGCTGCCGCACTCGCAGACCTCGCACCCGCGCGGCTCGAACAGGGCGAAGGCAAAACAACGTTTGCCGTTAATCGCCGCAATAACCGGGAAGCTGATGTACCCGATCTGATTGCCCGCGGCATCCCGCTGTCCGGCCCCGTCGATCACAGCGTCCCGGTGCTGCGCATCACCGCACTCGACGGACGTGTTCGCGCCATCCTTTTTGGATATGCCTGCCATCCCACCACACTCAGCTTCATGAC
>JBJTOM010000107.1:0-6532 GCA_046074585.1 Planctomycetota bacterium
ACAGTCCCCGCAGAACCGCCGCTGCAGCCTCTGTGGCGTTCCACTTCCGGCGAAGGCCCTTGCCGGGAGGGCGAGGCTCCTGCTGAGCCGTCGTCGTAAAGGTCATCCACCAAACACCTTCTGCATTCAGGTGCCATGCACCTTTGGCTGTGTACCTTTGCCTGCACCTTTGCCTGCGTCACACAACCATGCAAAACACAATCACCGAGCCCCGCCCGTGAGGAAGCCGGCGACCCGGACGACCCAGATGACGGTTCGCAGTGGGAAATGGGGAAGCGGGGAAGCGGGGAAGTGGGAGGGCGTCCGGGGGAGAGAGTAGAAAGTGGAGAGGAGACCGCAGGAGAATGGAGAAAGTCGAGAGTCTCCTCTCTCCTTTCTCCCTTCTCCTGCTCTATTTTTTGACGGCAGGTGCCGTCAAAAAATGGGCGTGTTGGGTGTCGAATGCGGAGGCAAGCAGTCTTCCCGCTTCGCTGACAATACCGCTGCGATCACTTCCCAGTGACGTCCCAACTTCCCAGAATACTGGCCGCCCCTCCGGATTCGCGTCCCTGATCGCTCCTGCCAGGAGAATTCCGTGCAACGTCGTCTGCTTTGGCTGATCCCTGCAGCACTGATGTGTCTGCTGCAGGCCCCATTCGCCAGTCCCGCGTTTCCAGCCGGTGAGGGTCCGGCACCGCCACTGCAGGCCGGCATCAGTGCCCTGGACATTACTCCCGCACATCCCGTTCGACTCAACGGCTTCGGCGGACGCTCCCGTGAATCCCAGGGAGTCCGTCAGTCACTGTTCGCCAAAGCACTCGCTGTGGGCACCAGCGATGCTGACACTGTGATCATCATCACCGTGGATACGCTCGGCATCCCGGCCGATCTCACCAACCGTGTCGCTGCCGCACTCGAAACACGCCTGCATCTGCCCCGCGAACGACTTGCCATCTGCGCCTCGCATACCCACAGTGGCCCCATGATTCGCAACTGTGCCAACACGCTCTTCGGCCGCCCCATTCCGGACGATCACTGGAATCACATCCTGCAGTACTCCGAACAGCTCGAATCCGGACTCATCGATGCCGCTGTCAAAGCCTGGAACGATCGCCGTCCCGCACAGCTTTCCTGGGCGATCGGTCAGGTCGGCTTCGCTCTCAATCGTCGCACTCCCGGCGGACCGGTGGATCACGATCTTCCCGTGCTGGCCATTCACGAACCCGATGGCAGACTGCGGGCCATCTTTACGAACTACGCCTGCCATGCCGTCACACTCAGCGATGATCTGCTCAGCGGTGACTGGCCCGGTTATGCAATGGCACATATCCAGCGACTCAATCCCGGCTGCGAAGCTCTGATCGCCATCGGCTGCGGTGCCGACTCCAATCCTCGCGGTGGCGTGCTCGGAGATCGCGAAGATGTGGCCTCCAGCCTGGGGCTTGAACTGGCCGAAGCCGTCAGCCGTGTGCTCAGCGGTGAACGCACGCCCATTACCCAGCCTCCCCGCGCAGCACTCACCCGCTTCACCCTGCCACTGGCCCCGCTCCCCACCCACGAAGAATGGAAGCTGCGGGCTGCTCGCGAAGATGCCATCGGCCATCATGCCCGCACACAGCTGCAGCGACTGGAACGCGGTGAAATGCTCCGCACCGAACTGGACTATTCCGTCCAGACCATCACCTTTGGCCAGACACTCGCCATGGTCTTTCTCCCAGGCGAAGTCGTTGTCGATTACAGCCTGCGGCTGAAACGCGAACTCGATCCGGAACGACTCTGGATCAACGCATACGCAAACGATTGCCCGGGTTATGTCCCTTCCGAACGAGTGCTCCGCGAAGGCGGTTATGAAGGTGGCGGAGCCATGATCTACTATGATATCCCCGGTCCATGGGCCCCCGGCCTCGAAGAACCCATCATCGCAGTTGTTCACAAGCAGCTGGATGGAATCGTCGGAGCTGCCACGGCGGCGGCCTCCTTCGAAGCCAGCCGTACCAACGGCATCCCGCCACAGACGCCCCGTCAGTCGCTCCGCTCCCTCCGTGCCTCACAGGGCTTCCGCGTCGAACTCGCAGCCGCTGAACCTCTCACCGAAAGTCCCGTGGCCGTCACCTTCGACGCCAAAGGCCGTGTCTGGGTGGCCGAAATGGCCGACTATCCGCAGGGCGATCCAGGCCGCCCTGGTCAGCCGGGCGGACGTGTTCGCTGCCTCGAAGACTCAAATGCCGATGGACTGCTGGATCGGTCCACCATCTTTCTGGACGGGCTGCCGTTTCCCACAGGGGTCACCGTGTGGAAAGATGGTCTGCTGATCTGCGCCGCACCCGATATTCTGTTTGCCCGTGACACCGACGGCGACCTTCGCGCTGATCACGTGGAACGACTCTTCACCGGCTTTGCCACGCATAACTTTCAGGCCCGCGTCAACAGCCTCGAATACGGACTCGATGGCTGGCTCTACGGATCCTGCGGACTCTTCGGCGGTGAAATCACCAGCACCAGAACCGGTGCGGTGATTTCGCTCGGACAACGCGACTTCCGCTGCAATCCCGATACCGGGGCATTCGAACCGGTCAGTGGCAACACACAGCAGGGGCGAGTTCGCAATGATGAAGGCGACTGGTTCGGCTGCAACAACAGCGTACCCCTCATGCACTACCCGCTCGATGAATCCAGCCTCCGTCGCAACCCCTTCACCGCCCCCCCCCGAATTGCTGTGACCCTCGCCGCCACGCCAAGCCCCGGAAGGCTCTATCCCATCTCCTCCCAGGTCCTCTTCGCGCTTTCCGGCCCCCCCGGAAGCGCCACCGCCGCCTGTGGTCTCGGCTTCTGGCGCGATGATCTGGCCGGATCCGATGTTCGCGGAAACGCCTTCACCTGTGAACCCGTGAATAACCTTGTGCACCGCCAACAACTCAGTTCCCGCGGCTGCACGTTCACCTCCCAAAGAGCCACCCACGAACAGCAACAGGAATTCCTCGCGTCCACAGATCCGTGGTTCCGCCCTGTTCAGGTCCGCACCGGCCCCGATGGCGCTCTCTGGGTCGTCGATATGTACCGCTACGTCATCGAACATCCCATCTGGATCCCGCCCGCAGTTCTGCAAAACCTCGATCCCCGCGCCGGACATGATCGCGGACGACTCTACCGCGTCCTCCCGCAATCACTCCACGCACGCCCAATCCCGGACCTCAGCCAGCTCAGCGGTCCCCCGCTCGCCACCGCCATCAATTCCCCGAACGGCACCCTGCGGGATCTGGTCCAGCAGCTCATTCTCTGGAATCGCGATCTCGCCTCACGCCCCACACTGCTCGAACTGGCCCGCAACGCCGAACGCCCCTAAGTGCGACTTCAGGCCGCCTGCACGGCAGACTGCCTCGAACCGCTTCCCCCTGATCTGCTGCTGAATCTTGTCGCAGATTCCAGTCCCCACGTTCGCCGCCATGCACTTCGCATGGCCATCCCCCGCCTCAGCTCCGAACCACAACTCGCCTCCGCCGTCCTTGACGCAGCCAAAGATCCTCAGCCGCCTGTTCGCATGCAGGCCGCCGCTGCAGCCGCCAGCCTCCCACCAGCTCAAGCCGCACCCCTCCTCGCAGAACTGCTCACCAGCCCGGCATCCGATCCCTTTCTTGCCACCATCGCCGACAGCTCACTCAACCCCGACAACGTCACCGCCGTCTTCAGCAGTCTGCCACCAGAAACAGCGCCAGCCGTTCAGCAGCTGCTGATCACCCGCGTTGCTGAACTCGCCCCCCCGCAAGCCGCCACCGACATCCTGCATACACTCGCCACTGCCGTCAGCAACGCCGTCCCTGCTGACACCAAACCTCGCGACCCGTCACAGACCGCGACCACCACCGCCACACTCCAGCAGCTCAGTGGATTGCTTGGGGGCTGGAATCGCCGCCACGGAACGACTGCCTTCAGCAATGATCTGCAGACCAGTCTGCAGCCGGCAATCGCTGCCGCCAGCCGCCTTGCTGCCAGTCCGGACACCGCTGCCCCCCTGCGCCTGGCCGCCATCAGCCTGCTGGGCCATGCGTCCGCCGCAGGCCTTGAACAATCGGCACCTCTCATCGCGCTGCTCACACCCCGCAGCCCCGTCGCCGTACAGCATGCGGCCGTCCGTGCGCTGGCCCAGTGCCGCAGACCGGAACTTGCCTCCGAACTGCTCGCCGACTGGTCCGCCCGCTCACCCGAAATCCGCAAAGCCATCACCAGCCTCCTCCTGCAACGCACCGAATGGACCGAACAACTGCTCGCTGCCCTGCAGTCCGCCGCTGTTCCTGCAGCAGAACTGGATCTGAACCAGCGTCGACAACTGCTCGATCATCCCCGCGAATCCATTCGCACGGCCGCCGCCGCCTGCTTCAATGCCGGAACCGCGCCCAGCCGCAGGGAGGTCATCGATCGCTATGCCGCCGTCTTCGATGCACATGCCGGCTCCACTGGCCTCTCCTCGGCCACTCCCGAACAACTTGCCGCCGGTCTCACAGCCTTCCGAAAACACTGCGCCAACTGTCACCGACTGCAGAACATCGGAGCGGCCGTCGGACCTGATATCGCCAACTATGCCGCCAAATCCCCGCTCGCTCTGATCACCGCAGTGCTGGATCCCAATCAGGCCGTCGATCCCCGCTATCAGGGCGCCGCTGTTGTTCTCCACGACGGTCGCACCCTCACCGGACTCATCACCGCCGAAACCGACAACAGCCTCACAATGCTGGCCCCCGAAGGGCACACCACGCAGCTCCTCCGCAGCGAAATCGACCAGCTGCGCAGCACCGGCAAATCACTGATGCCCGAAAACCTCGAACAAACCGTCACCACCACCGACCTGCACCTGCTCTGGCTCTGGATTCGCTCCCAATGACCACCCGCCAGACAACTCCCCGGCAACTCCCCCAAACTCCTCGAACTGCCCTCCGCCGGCAACATCATTCTGCAGGCTTCGTTCGCCGAAATTCGCGGGGCTGAGATCACATTTGAGCTGCCGTTTCAGAACATCGGCTACTGGCACGGCTCAGATGATCACATCCGCTGGACTCTGCACTCACCCGTCACCCGCAGCGTCGATGTCTGGGCCGAATGGGCCTGCCACCCGGATTCCGCCGGTAACCACTTCGTCCTCGAAGTCCCCGGCAGCACCCTCACTGGCTCCGTCGACTCCTCCGGTGGCTGGGACCGCTATCAGCTGCAGCACCTCGGAACCATTGCCCTGCCCGCCGGTGACAGCGAATTGAGTCTTCGTCCGGAAGGTCCCCTGAAAGGAGCACTCGCGGATCTGCACGCCCTGCACCTCACTACGGACGGCACCGTCCCGCTCGCCCGCGGAATGCAGCAGGCCCCGCCCGCCATCGCCGCAGACGCCACACCGGAAAACGTCGCTGACTGGCTGCTCAATGACAGCGTCCCGCAAACCGAACGGGAAGCCCTGCTCAAAACAGACAGCCGACCCGATCGTCGGGCACCCGCTGCCGTCATCCGTGCCATGACTCGACAACTTCCCCAAACCCCGGGCTCCGCCGAAGAATACCGCCGCATTCCCTGGATCTGGCGCGTCGCTGTCGATGTCGGAAAAACAGGCAGTGACGAGCAGGTCATCGACGTGCTCCGCACCAGTCTTCCACGTCCGGGACAACCCCTGCAGCACTGGCAGGCCGTTGTCATCGGCGGAGGCTTAATCAATGGAATCAGTCTCTCAGGACGCTGGCCACACGAAGTGCTCACAGCAATTCTTCACAACCACCCGGAACTCGCCGTCGCCTGGCAAGCCACTCTCGATGCCTCCGTCACCATGGCCACCGAGACCCGCGTGCCCACCGGAACCCGCTACGATGCCATCAGAATCGCCGCACTGCTCCCCTGGCCCCAGGCCCGAAATGTTCTCAGCCCCTGGCTCCAGCCCGACAGCCACCCGGAACTCCAGATGGGCGCCGTGAGTGGTCTGAGCGATGTGCCGGAGGAAGACGCAGCCAAACTCCTCATCACCGCCTTCAAACAGCTCACCCCCGCAAACCAAACCCTCGCCCGCGAAGCCCTCCACAGAACCCCCGCACGCCGCCAACTGCTCGATCAGGCCCAGCTCTCTCAATGATCCCCCAACCCCTCCAGTAATGCTCCTGAGCCGCCGGACGGCAGTCCGCGGGCAACGGCGCTGCCACGGCATGCGAGTGTCGCTGGGGCGAAACGAAGAGTTGCCAGCGACGGACAGGAACAAAGCCCCGCTCCGTAGCGCTGGCCATCCGTCTCATGAGTCGCATAGGTCCCATCTGTCCCATCTGTCCCATGACGCAAAACGCCCCACCCGAGCCGCGCCCGTGAGGAAGCGGGCCCCCCCAGCACGGGCTGCGTTGCGAAGTGCGAAGTGCGAAGTGAGAAGTGGCTGGGGAACCAGCGCATGCGAGTGAGAGAGTAGAAAGTGGAGAGCAGACCGCAGGAGCATGAAGAAAGTCGAGAGTCTCCTCGCTCCTCTCACCTCGCTTCGGTCCCTTTGAGGGCAGCCGTTGGCCAGGACTTGTCGTGGTGGAATGGCCCAGTGTGGAGTCCG
>JBJTOM010000108.1:0-4310 GCA_046074585.1 Planctomycetota bacterium
ACCTCACGCAAAGGCGCCAAGGCGCAAAGCTGGAAATGTTTGAAATTTGAACCTTTTGTCCTTCCTTTGCGCCTTGGCGCCTTGGCGAGAGACCAACAGTTCCTGCACAAGGGATCGCGGTGAGAGCTGTCAACTGGCAAGCAGAACTGAAAACATCCCAATTCGCCCGAATTCACACCGTTTCGTCATCCCAGGGCGAAGCTCCTGCTGAGCCACACCCCTGCAGGCCGAAAAACTGTACGACACCTCGCGACAGAAACCACGCTGCGACAGCCGCGATTGCGGAACCTCGCAGCCGTCGTAACTCATATCCAGAACACACCTTCTGCGTTACAGGTGCCATGCACCTTGCTATGCATTTTACGCTTTAGGTGCCATGCACCTCGGCATCGTTCCATGCCTGCCGGGGACAGTCCCCGCAGCCTGCGGACGGAGACGTTCAGGCGGTCGTGGCGACAGCGGTGACGACGCCGGAACTCCGCGTTGCGGGGACAGTCCCTGCTGCGAGGGCGAGGTGGTGCGGAAGATCCAGGTGCCCGGCTGGGATGATTCTTGCGATTGTGGCGACCATGGCGATTTTGGCGGTTGCAACAATGACCACGATTGCGGGGCAACGGGGGCGACCGGAGTCCGGCACGCGAGGCCGTCGGGGACAGTCCCTGCAGAGCCGACGATTCCAGCCTGCCCGGCGTCACGTTTCCAGCGACGGCCCTGCCCGGGAGGGCGAAGCTCCTGCTGAGCCGCCCCCCCCCTCTGCGGCCGAAACAACGGCACGGCACCACGGCGACAGAAACCACGCTGCGACAGCCGCGATTGCGGAACCTCGCAGCCGTCGTAACTCATATCCAGAACACACCTTCTGCGTTGCAGGTGCCATGCACCTCGGCATCGTTTATGCACCTCGGCATCGTTTGCACCTCGGCATCGTTATTGCAGCGGCGTTGCAGGTGCCATGTACCTTGGCATCTGTACCTTGGCATGTACCTTGGCACTGGGATATTTCAGTTCCGCCTGCCAGTTGACATCCCGCGACCGGATCGAGCCAAAAAACGCTGTGTGGCGTGTGGCCGATGTCAATCGGCGGGTGCGGCCCTGGTGCGTTCCTGATGCGGTTCTGGCCGCGTTGGCACGCACCGTGACCGGGGGATTGGCATCCACTGCACGCCTTGTCAGGTGGGGCGGAGGACTGAAAGTCCTTCCTGCAGAATCGGAAACCGCGGAGCACTTTCGCCCGGGAAAATTCACCTGAATCCGACCCACTCAAAAGATTTTTCAAAAAGCCCCAAACTTCCCTGTCACACTCAGCCCCCGCAGGTGTACCGGGAAAGTGGGGTATTCTCTTTCAGCGAGGCTCTGTCTGGTTTTGCGTTCGAAGAGAAACTCCAATCGCCCGTAGAGGATCTGCTGCATGGCATTCAGAATCCCGAACTTGCGGGAATCCGAGTGACACGCTCTCAACAGCCAGGTGAAGGCGTGAGCCCGCGGGAAAGGAGTCCAGCGGGCGGCCTTTCTGTTTGCTCATTCCCCGGACGCGACCTTCACACGCCCCGTTCGGGGATCCGTTTCAATGGACAGTTCTTCGTGCTGATCCACAAAGAACACATATCCGTTGAACATCTCGTGAATCGTCTGCGGGCCATACCGCACTTCGTCAGCCGGATCGGGGTTCCAGGGGTTGAACAGCGAATTGTCAAAATGAGCAATCGCGGTCATTTCTGTGCCCGCGGGCAACCTTTTTTTTCCCGCTGCGATTTCATAGCCCAGCTGCCATTCAAAGTTGAAATTCGGGATCTGCAGCAGCGTCTCGGGTGAGCCACCGGGCGGAGTGGCGTAGAAGGTCATGTCCCGACCCCGAACGTGCATGTGCGTGAACATTCCCATTAACGTAATATCACGATCGAGGACATGTTTCGACTGAACGGCGAATGCCGGTTCGTACGGAGGAATCCGCCAGCCGCGGGGGTCCAGCAGAAAATGTCGCAGCTGCCGACGCACAGGCGTTTTGGGGAACCGCAGCCCCACCTGAATCCGGCACCGCTCCGGCTTGCCGGTCGTCGTGTAATGAATCTGCAGCCCCAGCCCCGCTCCGCCGGGAATCCGAAACGCCGTGCCATTGTCGAACCGCCCCATGTCCATTGGCTGACCACCCGGCACATACCCCGTGATAAAGGTCTGCTCGCCCGCACCGTCCTTTGTGACCCAGGCCATATTGCAGTGATGCACGACTGCGCGATTGAGTGGCCGGATTTCAAAGGCCTCCACCCACGTTTCGCCGAAAAAGACGTACGGCAGCAGAGTGTAGCGATAGGGCACAAACCCCGTGGCCGGGATCTCGTGCTGTTCCAGCATCGTGATGACGACGTCGGGCGTGCCAATCCGCCATTCCGGCGCCGAGTCGGTCGGGGGTGCAGGGGCGGCTGCGGGGTCGCCAGGGGGACAGTCGGCTGCGATCCATGTGAGAATCTGCGTTTTCTCTGCAGGTGTCAGCGCATCGTTGTTCTGGAATTCGCCGTGCTGCGGAGCGGCATACCACGGCGGCATGGATTCCGTTTCCACAACTTCGGCGATCATCTGCCGCTGCGCAGCCGTGTCTTCGTATGTGAGCAGGGCAAAGGGCGCTGCATCGCCGGCCCGATGACAGCGGGCACAGCGGTGATGAATCAGCCGACCAATGCCACCGGACCACGTCGGAACGGCAGCGGGATCAGTCGGTGGTTTGAGCGGGGCGGGGGGCGTGATCGCACAGCCGTCCACCGGGGTTTCAGGAACCGTCACGGGTTTGCCGGCGAGCACTTCTTCGAGCGCCAGCTGCAGATCCGCCCGCGAAGCCGCCGGACGGGCACCGCCAGGACGCAGCTGATCGTCAATGCGACCACGATACCGCAGCACACCGTCGGCATCCAGAATCACCACCTCGGGGGTGCGGGACACGCCCAATGCCCGCACGACGGAACCGTCCACGTCCCGCACAAAGTAAAACGGCACATCCAGCTCGATCGCCTGCGATGCCATTCCCCGAATGGTGTCCTGAGCTCCCACGTTGACGGCCGCAAAGACCACGTTTTGCCCGCGATACTGACGGTACAGCTCAACCAGCTTCGGAAACGAGCGCCGCACAAGCGGACAGGTCGTGCTGGTAAACGTCAGCACCACGGCTCTTGCTTCTCCGAAGTCCTGCAGCTGGCGGTTCAGACCGCGAATATCACGAAACCGCAGCTGTGGAACGGGCTTTCCAATCGCCAGCCGCGTCCCGTCATCGGCCGGCAGAGGCTGCAGCAGACAGCACAGGCACACCGTCAGCAGACAGACGGAACGAACGGGCAGCAGACGTGCCATGGCCGTGAGCATCGTGATCAAGGTCGCGCCGGGAGGTCGAAGCTCCTGCTGAGCCGCAGCCTCTGCACACGCACAAGTCCAGACCCTGCTGCCCGTCTGAAACACCGGTGAGGATTCACACATCACAGCATCGCTCCCACTCAGGTCCAAACCTCAGCTGTTCTCGATCGCCAGTCCCTGTTCCCGCCAGCCACGGAAACCGCCATCCATCGAAATGACGTTGGTGTAGCCCATGTGTTTCAGGTTGAGTGCTGCGAGGGCGGAGCGATAGCCGCCTCCGCAATAGAGCACCAGCGGGGTCGCGGTGTCCGGGACCACCGCCTCGATGTCTCGCTCGATGATGCCCTTGCCAAGATGCCGGGCCCCGGGAATATGGCCGGCCGCCCATTCACTCTCTTCCCGCACATCCAGCAACAGAAACACATCCCCTGCCGCCTGGCGACGCACCACGTCCTGAATCGAGCATTCTGAAATCTGCTGACGCGTCTGATCAACCAGCGCGACAAAGCGAACACCGTGAACCATGGCCATTACTGAACCTCGCGGAGCGGTGGGATTGGCAGGGAGCGACAGTTATCGCGGTATTCTACAGACAAACCGGACAGGGCGATACTGGTGCGGCAGGAACCGTCTGCGCCGGGGGGGTGGGCTGCCGCCAAATGGCCTTGAAGTTCTCTGGAATCCTCTGAGCAGATGAGTGAATACCCCGGGAGGGCGAGGCTGGGATGACGAAACGGTGTTAAGGACACTTGAGATCGTCGATCGGATTTCCTGCAGACGCGTCGCCAGGCATCTTGCTGCAGCAACTCTGACCTCACGCCAAGGCGCCAAGGCGCAAAGCTGGAAATGCTGGAAATGCTGGAAATGCTGGAAATTTGAACCTTTTGTCCTTCCTTTGCGTCTTTGCGAGAGACCAACAGTCCCTGCACAAGGGATCGCGGCGAGAGCTGTCAACTGGCAAGCAGAACTGAACA
>JBJTOM010000109.1:0-19130 GCA_046074585.1 Planctomycetota bacterium
ATCCAGATCGCGGGCACCGCCGTGCATGTAACCTGGGTGGACGCAGGAACTAGTCAACTGACCTTCGCCGTTCGAAAATCCTCCACCACTTTCACTCCACCATCACCCCGCAGTATTTCGTTTTTGTCAAAACTGCTGAGCGGTCGCAACTGTGTGTTTTTGGACATCCTAAGCGGTCCAAATGGATGATAACCCGGGGCAATGTGAGAGTCCGGAAGGGGCGAGAGCTGCGGGGCAAATGGGGGCCGGGAGGTGACGGCCGGGTTGGGTGGTGACGTCGCGATTGCTGGGGCGGCAGAGAGTCTGGGATCCTGGGTGTCGGCGGAAGTCGTTGCCAGAGTTTGCGTTGTGTTGCGGGCAGTGCGCTGGCTGCAGCTTCGGCGGAGTTTCAAAACTCGGCGGTCTGCGGATTTCGATTTTGCTGAAACGGCTGGAGGGCGGCAGGTTCGAAGGCTGACTGCGGGGTTTTGATCCCTCCGCGACCTTTGACGGCAGGTGCCGTCAAAAAATCGGTGTGCAGCGGATGTCAATCCCCCTTCACACTACGTCTTCGCGCGCCGAGGGTTGCAGCAGGACCGATGCAGGGCTGCACCGGCCGATTGACCTCGGTCGCACGCCGCAGAGCCGTTTTTTCGTGACCGGTTTGGGCGGAGTGGCGTGAACAGAAAGGCTGCCCCGAAAGCCTCCCCAATTCCTTCAAGTTTCCGCCGTTGCGTCATCCCCGGCCGCGGCGGTCGCCGGGTGTTCAGGTAAGGCGAGGTGCGTCATGCCCATTTCAGCCCCGGGGATCTTCCAGCGGTTGCGGGTGTCTCGGGCGAGTTGCAGCGCGGCTCTCGCCCCCGATGGTCGATCTCCGTTTCGACGGAAACAGTGGCTGTGACTGGTCTTCAACGGGGGGCGTTCCCGAAGCCCATGGCCACTTGCCCGTTGACGTTTAATTCTCCATGGAGGGTGTAATGAAATACGTTTCGTGGTCGTGGGCCGGTGTCGTGTTCGCGCTCGGCAGCTCTGTGGGGGCCCGAGAGCCCGTGTACGCGCCGCTGCCCAGTGCGGCTGCTGTGTTCCAGGATTCTGAACCCGCCCCGCCACCCGCTCCCGTTCACGGTCCTGCTCACCGGGTTGAAACGGAACCAGTGTTCGAAGATGGACTCTGCCGGCCCGCCCAGTGCCTGCCCTGGTGGGCACACACCAGCAATGTGCATGCGGACTGGCTGTTCCTCACCGCTCGGGAACAGGACCTGGACTACGCCACGCCCGTTGATGGCACCACCAACACGGCCGTGCCTGTCGGGCAAACCGCAATGCTCAGCCCCGGATATCGTTCCGGCTGGCGAGTCGGCGGTGCCCTCGCCATTGACAACTGTTCCAGTCTGTTCTTTGACTGGACGAGCTTTCGCAGCTCCACCCGCAGCGAAACACTGCTCGATGGTGGCGCCCCTCAGCCCAATTCCTTCCTCCGCTCAGAACTTGTGCATCCCCGCACGCTCAGCGTGGCCACCGACAGCCTGAATGCGTCTGGTGTCTATGACATTGACTTTCAGACGGCCGACGCCGGCTACACCCGAACTCTTTCCGGAGACTGGAACGGACGGCTCAACGGGAATCTGGGTTTTCGCTATGGAGGCCTGTCACAGGATCTCACTGCGCAGCAGCAGATCCTCGGCGACGTGCTCATCAACAGCTCCATCGACTTCGATGGCTACGGTCCGCGCGCCGGTCTGGACTACGAACGACTCACGCGCCAGGGAATGGTGTTTTACTGTCGCGGTGCCGGGAGTCTGCTTGCCGGACGCTTTGAAGCCGCATGGCAGCAGTCGTCCGTGTTCGCCGGGCCACAGGCAGCCACCGGCATTAATGAAGACCGACTTGTTCCACAGCTGGATCTGGAACTGGGAACCGGTTTCCAGACGCAGGGCGGTGGCTTTCGCGCCACCGTCGGCTACCTCTACAGCATCTGGGGCAACGTGGTCACCATGCCGGAATACATCGACAGTATTCAGGCGGATGCGCTGCGGGGAACGAGTGATACGCTGGTGTTTGACGGCCTTGCCGTGCGGGCGGAATTTCGCTTCTGACCAGTTCCGTTTCGCCTGAGGCCCGCAGTGCCCGGGGAAGGACAGACCCTCTGTCCTTCCCTGCGGCATTTTTCTGCATGTCCCCTGCACCTCCACAGAACTCCGTCTGCCACTCGACAAACATCCCCTGGCCTGCCGCGCACCGATCAGCCGGTCCAGCCGGCGGATTGACACCAGCGATTCCTCCGGAAAGAATCCGGCAGTTCGCCCTGAACGGCGGCGCCGACCGGCGTCGCAGCCGCCCCTGCCGATCCAGCCCCACACATGCCGCACCCCTCGACTCTGTCCGCTGAACACCTGCTCCAGCACTGTCTGCAGCGCCGCACGCGTCACAGCGGTCCGGGTGGACAGCATCGCAATAAAGTGGAAACCGCCATCGAACTGGTGCATCAGCCCACCGGCATCACAGCCTTTGCAGCCGAACGCCGAAGTCAGGATGCCAATCGTCAGCAGGCCATCTTCCGTCTGCGACTGCTCCTGGCGCTGCACCTGCGAACTGTGGAATCGCCCGACGTCCAGCCTTCCCCGCTCTGGCAGTCCCGCTGCCGAAATCAGCGAATCGCCTGCAATGACCGCCACGACGACTTCCCCGCCATGCTTGCCGAAGCACTGGATGCCGTGGATGCCAAGGACTATGACGTGCGTCGCGCCGCTGCCGCCCTTGGCTGCTCATTTTCACAGCTCACCCGCTTTCTCGCCCGCACCCCCGAAGCCCTGGAACTGGTCAACGCCAGACGCGTCACCCGCGGACTCCACCGCCTTCTGCCCTAGGCTCTGCTGCAATTCACCTCATCACCATCCCGCTGATTCGCGGGCACGCACCAGAGCACTCAGCTGGCGGAAGGCCGGGTGTTCGGCCGTTTCGCACCATTCAAAGGCAATCGCCTCCACTGTGCTGATCGTGACGCCCGCTGCTCGCAGGCGATCAACGGCAGTGGACTTGTCAGCCGCCTGTCGACTGCTACTGGCATCCGCGGCCAGAATGACGTCCCAGCCCGCGGCGACAAGATCCAGTGCCGTCTGCTGGACGCAGATGTGCGTTTCGATGCCAGTGAGCACCAGCTGCCGCACGTTCGACGGCAGGACTCCGGCCGCCAGCAGCACCTCCGCTGCGCTGAACCGCAGCTTCTCATGAAAGACAGCGTCTGCGGCCACGCTGCGGAGCGATTCGATCGTCGCCCCCAGCCCCCGCGGGTACTGCTCGGTCATCACAACCGGAACCGACAGCAGCCGTGCTGCTTCCAGCAGAAATCGGCAGCGCCGCGTGATCTGTTCCGCCGCTTCAATCACCGGCAGCAGCCGCTCCTGCATGTCAATCACCACAAGGCAACCGGAAGACGTACTGGCCAGACGAGTACCGCGAGGGAAGGTCATCACGAATTCCTCGGAAAACAAATCAGCAAACACCATCCAATTCCCCCGCAAGTCTTGCCTGGCCCGTCGCCCATTTCCAGTGAACTCCCCGGACCGCTTTTTTATTTGTTTGAATTGGTGTTTCCCCATTTCCTCAGTATGCTGATTTCCCGAAATCAAACCTTGAAGCGGTCGCAGCCGACGCGGAAGTGCCCTGAACACTGAGGCCTGCCCTGATGACACCCCAGGAACTCACCCGGATCCTCGAAAAACTCCTGGCCTCCACACCCTCGCTCCCCGTCTGTCCGGACGAACTCGGGCTGCACATCCGGCAGTCCCTGGTCGCCTGCAGCCCGCAGGATCTTCAGCAGATCTTTCGGCACTTCAGCCAGCCGGATCTGCAGCTGCACTGGGAACAGCCGCCCATGGCCGGGGCCCACTGCGTCAAATCGATCAACGTGCAACTCAAACCCCTCGCCACGGGACTTGAACCCGTGCTCTGGATCTGTCCCCCATCCAGCCTGCACAACAGCCTCTCAGCGGAAACGCTGCAGCAGGCGTCGCTCAGCAACCGTCTCCGCACCCGCTGGAAACTCGCCTTCACCGCTGCTGATTCCGAACCCGAATCCTGGTGGCTGTCACAATTGCAGCCTGCAGCGGCCCCGGGACTCTGGACAGCCCGGTTCGAACTGCGCCTCCCGGAAGAACTCAAAGGTCGCTGCCTCTGGAAATTTCGTCTCTGCTTTCACCAAAGCTGGATGCACCCTCTGCTGCATCCGCTCTATGAAACAGACTACACCCTGCAGATCACTCCGGATGCCAGCGACCCTCAGACGCTCGAAATCGAAGCTGACGAATTCTCCAACGTCGCCGTCAATGCACTCGCCGGCAGCCGGTTTCGACATGTGAAGATCAGGGCCGGAAAAAACGCTGTCGTTTACGAACGCCCACCGGAACCCGACTACAACCATATTCTCGGCCTCAAACCAACCGACACGCCGCCACCGCCACCACCGCAGGGACTGACCCTCACACCCAGTCTCAGACCGGTGCTCGGTCAATCCGTCCCCCGTGTCCTCACGCGCCGAAATGTTGTCAACACCGCACACCAACGAACCCGCAGCACCTGGCAGGGGACGCGCACCGCCGAGCTGCAATTCTTCATCCCCACTGAAGGCACAGCGCAACGTCAGCTGACTCGGCCGGCCCTGCGGCTGCATGCCGGTGGCGGCCAGTCCCGGCTGCGGCTGGGACGTCGTGCCCATGTCACCGACGCCGCCGAGCGACTGCTGTTCTGCAATGACATCGAAACCCGCTTTGCTTCCGACGACTTCACCCCCCCAGCCTCCGCCCAGGAACTTCGCCAGTACAACAGCTCCATCTCTTCCGCCAATTCAGAACTGGAAGTGACCCAGACTGGAATCGTTATTCGCAACACCGGCACTCCGGACAGCAACTTCGCCGGTCGTACGGCGGTGGAATACAGGCTTGACGGAGCGGCCGAATCCCGCCAGCTCAGCATCCGCAACGAAGCTGTCACTCTCGACACCGGCACCTTTCGCTGCCAGGAAATTCTGCTCCGCTGCGGCGGTGATTCGCCGCCCGGACGACCGGCGTGGCCGGGACTTCCGCTGCAACTCATTCCCATCAGCTTCTGGCGCGATGCCCAGACCAACGGGCTGCCGGACCCGGACAGCTATGAAGCTCAGATTGGCAAACTGCATACCTCCGCAAAGTTTGCCGAAGACAACCGCATCGACGCACTGCTGGTCAAACACGCCCTCCCATCCCGTGCCGCCGACCCCCTCCATGTGCTGCTCACCCGCCAGCTCTGGATTCTTCCCGACGGTCATGTCTGCGAACGAACGGATCTGCAGGACCCGGGGCTGCACGCGGCCCTCAGAATCGTAGCGGCAAAGTGTGAGAGTGGCCCGGGAAGCGTGTTTCTGGTGCAACGGGTGCACCCCCAGCTGACACTCGAAATCAGCTCCTCGGATTCCCACGAACCCGTCTGCCTGCGGCGGCTGGACTTCGCACCGCTCACACCGATGATCAACTCACCTTGAAACAGCCCTCCGGAAAAACACTCTGGTTCGCCCGATTCCAGATGATTTCGGGGGAATTCAGCTGATTCTTACATTTCAGGTCCTCAGGAAATTTCGCACTCCGCAACCGCCATTTCCGGATTCAATAGCTCTCCACCGTCCACGTTTCCGTATGCAGCACTTCATCACTGGCAGCAGGTGTCAGCGTGAGTTTCCACTGCAGCACTCCGAACGGCAGATCGTCGCAGAACCACGCGTCACACCGCTGAATGCAGCGACCATGCACCGGGTCATCAAAAGCCACACGCACCGCACCGCGTTCAATTTTCCATGCTGTTCCGGGACGGCTTCTGGATGGAATCCACATCGGTCCGCTGGCAATAAAGGGACGGCCGGCAGGAATCCAGCCGAACATCCGCTGCACGGCGGCGGCCACGCGACCGGCCGCCGTTTCCGGCTTTGGCAATTGCGGATGCAGCGGACCTCCCAGTGCCGGCAGCTCTACCGGGCCAGGCACGTCTGCGGAAGGCACCAGCACCAGACCGCCAATCCGCGCCTCGGTGATCTCCACTACAAATGCTCGTCGGGTGACGGTACTGCCGGGCTGCTCCTTCGTTCGCAGTGTGACGCGATCCCCGCGACTGTTGATGAACGTCTCTCCGCCCCACGCATCCGGGAAGCGAGGAAACAGGGTGGTGCGGGAGGGATCAAATGGTGCTCGTGGAGTCCGGTAATTGATCCAGCCTGCCGCTTCCATGCGTTCATACAGCCATGACGGACGCCATGGACGCTGCTGCGACCACTGCACACTGATGATCGAAATCAACAGCAGCAGTCCGGCTGCGCCCCACCGCCGCTTTCCCGCGCCATCCAGCACCGGCGCGATGGCCAGCCACCAGAACGGCGATAACCAGAGCATCCAGCGGAGCGCGACGGAGTTGCCGCCATAGTTGTAGTTCTCTGTGCGCGTCAGATAGAACGCCAGCGTCACGGCCGTCATGAGTCCGCCGACAGCGATCAGCTGTCGCAGTATCTCACGCGGGCAGGCAGGGGCCTCCGCAGGCACCTGCTGCTGTTGCCGGCACCAGATGCTGAACACGCCCGGGATGCACAGCAGGAGCACCGGAGTCAGCGAGAGCAGCCCGTGATGTCCCAGCAGACAATGAAACAGGTAGGTCAGGAATGGCTCTCTGTTTGCATCCAGATCACGCGGGCTGCTCCAGTAGCTGGGAATGCCGTTGTGGGTGTAAACATAGGTTTCAGAACCGTATGAGGCATAGAAAGGTTTCAGACTGCCGGTGACGGCCCAGTTGGAGGCGACAAACAGCGCCAGAGGAACGGCCGCTGCCGGCAGAAAACGAGTCAGCAGTCGTCGTCGGCAAACGCTGAACGCCAGCACACACGCAGCCACACCCACCTGCGCTGCAGGCAGCTCGAAACACGCCGTCATCGCAGCAAAGAAACCCAGACGCACAAACGCTGCAGATGCAGTCCGCAGCCGCAGCTGCAGCTGAACAGCGGCCGCAATCGCCAGCATGGCACAGGCAGCGGCAGGAGTGTGGTTGTTCAGTGTGACAAGGTAGGGGTTAAGCATCGAGCCGAAACCTGCGACCGCAAGAATAAAGCAGCGTACTGCGAGGGACACCTGCAGCATTCGCAGTGTCCCGGAAAGGGCCACCAGTGCCAGTGCGAAGGGCAGCACGTTAATGATGAGCAGCAGCAGGCGCGTTACCGCTGCCGTGTGTGCCAGCAGGCCCCAGCCCAGCGTCGCTCGTTCAACCGCATACAGCCCGGCCGTCAGCACCGAGAGGAACGGAGGTTTGGAAGAATAAAAATGCCACGGCTCAGCAGCGTTCGGTCGGAAACGCACCTTGTCGATCGTACTCCAGCCGGGCTGAGCATCAATCTCGTCAATCTGCCAGGTGCCACGTTCCACAAGCGACCAGACGGTAGCCCACCGCGATCGATCATTGGCGCTCTGCAGCGGTTCCGCCTGCAGCACAGCAGCCACAAGCAGCCCCACCGCGGCCAGAATCAGCAGTCGTTCCGGATGCTCCATGGACGCCTGCGGAGCGGGAATTGCAGCGGCAGAACCGGAAGAGGAAGTTTCTGTCATGGGCCACGTTGTTCCCGGGGAATCAGCGAAGACACGCGGAGCAGTCATGGTGACAGTGTCCAGGAAAACGGCTGGCATCTCAAGGCTGGATAGTCATCGATAAAATCATCGCCACAGGACCTGCTGCAGGCAATTTCAGGCTGGAAGTTGACAGCGACGGGTGGAGCGGGGATAAGATCAGGCAATGTGCCGGTTTCTGCCTCTGATCCTCGCTTTGCTCCCGCTCGCCGACGAACCCCCGCAGCGTCCGGCCCCGCCCTCGGCACCCACTCAACAGTCCTCAGCCGACAGCCGTCAGGTGGTTGAACCTGCAGGAACGGAAGCCCATCTTCCGGACGGTGAGGCAGAGTTTGTATTTCAGCTCAGATCCCGGGGGCTGTTTGATCTGGGGCGGCAGGTGTGTCTGCAGCGATTGCAGACGGTCAAAAATCTCACCGCCCAGGCGCGCTGGGAAGTCCTGTTCGCCGACTGCTGTGAGGACGAGGCGTGGTTTCTGCCGCAGGCCCGGCGCGAAGAGCTGATTTCTCTGGCTGTTTCCCGCATCACAGAGTTTCTTCGTAACGCGCCGGTACAACCGGAAACCGAACTGGCTCTGCGGCTGCGACAGCTGGAACTTCTTGCGGCCATCGCGGATATGGAAGCGACTGCGATTGCCTTTCGCAGCAGTTTACCGCCCGCATCACAGCTTGCATTTGCGCGTTCAGCCTGCAGCCAGGGAATTCAGCTGGCCACTGCACAGCTCGCTTTCACAGACGAGCTGCGGCCGGCCCTGGCCCCGGCGACGCTCCGGGATGTGCGTTTTCGCCTTCGCTGCACTCGCCTTGAACTGCAGCTTGCAGACTATCGTCTGTCTCCCACGGGAACCTCCGCTGCATCCTCGCCGGACAAACCTGCCGCTGCGTCACTCACCGCATTGCGACAGGAAGCCGAACAGCTCCTGCGAGGACTGGCGGAGCAGTATCAATTCCGTGCACGGCAACTGCTGGCTCAGATCCTGCTGGAACTGGGCGATGACGCAGCGCTCGAACTGCAGCTGCGAAATTCCGCGGCAGATATATCCAGCGATGCCGAACGGCTGCGGCTGCAGATCCTGCAGCAGACGCGGCTGCTGCGACTCCAGCGCCCCAGCGAAGTGCTGATTGCTGACGCCCAGCCCACGCAACCGCTCCCCGCGGATGCGTCCAGAGACCCGGAACTGCTTCTGCTTCAGCTGCACGCCCGACTGCAGCTGTGTGAGCTGCTTTGGGAGCTTGAGCAGACTCGTCGCGGGGGCGATCGCAGCAACCCAACCTCCGCAAAAGGTTCACTGACGGAGGCCGTTGCTGCCTTCGAGACCACGAAAGCCGAAATCGCTCCGCTGCTCCGCGGCGTCTGGCAGGAACGTCTGCAGTTCTGTGAGCGTCGTCTGGAACTTGTTCTGCTGGCCGGACCGGAAGGGGCCAATGCCATTGAAGCTGTTGCCTCACTGCTCGCCGCCAATGACTCCGCAGCGGCCCACGCTCGGCTCCGGCAAATCACCCGACTTTCGACAGCCAGTCCTGATCTGCGAGCCCTTGCAAGGATGCAGATCGGGGAATTGCTGCTCCGCGAATCCCAGTGGAATGAAGCCACTGCGGAACTGGAACTGTCAATCGCTGAGTTTGCAGCCTGCAATCACCCGCGTCAGCAGGCAGCGGCCGATCTGCTGCGACTCTACGGATTAGCTCAGCTGCACCGAACTCCGAACTCCGCCACAACACCTCTCAGTCAGACCGCCAACGCCGACTCCAGTCGCTATCGCACGGCCCTTGATCAGCACATCACGGCATTTGCAGATCAGCCGACAATCACGACAGCACGCGAGTATCGCGCTCGACTCCTGCGGTCCTCGCGCCCCCTCGAAGCCGCCGCAGACCTCCTCGCCATCCCCGCTCCAGCCCCGGACGCTCCCGTAGACAGTCAGCGCCAGCACCTGCGGAAGCTGGCGCTGCTCGGAGACTGCCTGCTGGAGGCGTCGCTGCAGTCCGTCGCCCCGCCCCCTCCGGCAGAGCTGATCGCGGCCATGGTGGCCCAGTGGCAGCCGTGGCACGAACAGATTGACTCGCTGCAGTCGCCCGAACACAGGATTCTTTCCCTGCAGCGTCTGACTGCACCGCTGCTGTCGCCCGCGGTCCACCCGGACTCCTCCGATCAGAGCACCCGATGGGCGCGGCTCAATTCTGAGTTGCTGCGACTGCTTGATGTTTCGCAGCCCGGAATGCCTGGTGGGGCAATCAGGCCTGCTGAATCCGCCGCAGACAGTTTCGATTTCTCCGCCGTTGCCGCTCGAACTATCGCCGCCGCCCACACGTTCAGACTGCTTGCGGCATCCCGCCTGCTGGTTTCTGAAGAGGAACTGACGATGGCCAGAACGGCCATTCGGCAGCTCGCCCCCGCGGTACAGCGTGAGCAGGTGCTGCTGCTGCTCCCGCACCTCGCCGATCCTCAGGCACCAGGAAGCCCGGCGCTGGCCGCGTTCGCTGCACAGCTGCTGCCTCCTGCCACGGCCCCTGATCGCACTCCTGCCAGTCTGCTGCAGGATCTGCCCATCCAGCTGCGACTGCACGCCTGCGGAGCCCCCGGGGAACCAGCCATTGCCTTGCTCACCGCCCTCATCCAGCAACCGCTCACCCCCGAACAACTCCAGCAGGCCGCAGACGTGCTGTCGAACGCCAGTCCCGACGGCATCCGCATCGAATCCGGTCCGGCCGTGACAGCCACCCGGGTCGCGGAGTTCTGGAGAAAAGTCCAGGGGCAGACAAAAGCAGGCGAATCCGCATGGCTGGAAGCATCGCTGCAGCTGGCAACCATCGCAGCTGCCGGGGACAAACGCAGCGAAGCCCAGCGAATCCTTCGCACCGTCTCCGTTCTGCACCCGACCTGGGGCGGTGAGGAACGTCGGCTGAGGGCGGCTGCACTGCTCAAGTCGCTGGAATCGTCCCAATGACCCCGACCAATGATTTCGCCAGGGAACTCTGCCGCACGCAGTGCCGCCAGGCCGTTCGCGCGTTGCCATCGTCGGTCAGCTGGATTCCCGAAATCCCTGAACAGTGGCCAGCGGAATGCCTCGATGTGATCGATCGGTTCCTGCCTGAACATTCCCGGGGGACACGCCGCGCTGAAGAAATCTGCTGTGGGAATATTTCGGCCGCAGCAGCGGCTCTGGGTTCTTCCAGCCCTGCCGGGGGGCACACGGGTTCACCGCCCCATGGACTCCCGGCTGTCCTGCTCAGAACTCCGCTTTGCACCGAGCCAGAGGTGCCCGTGATGGCAGCATTGGCAGCGAGGGTGCCGCGACTGACGGTCGTGATCGATCACTTTCGGCACGGTGAACTCGTCTCCGCCGCTGCGAAATCGGCCGGGCGAACCATCTCGGTGCTGATCGCAGTGGACACGGGCCGTCAGATGCCGGGCGTACATCCCGGCCCCGACTGTGAGTCCCTGTCGCGGGCTGTGGTTGGTCAGGAGGGATTGCAGCTGCGGGGCATTTTCGCCGACACAGAACCGCTCGAATCTGCTGCGGCTCTGCAGGGCCTTTCCGCTGGGCGCGCCCTGCAGCTGGCGCGTCAGTGCCTGCGGCATCTGCGGTCCCGGGGAATGGCTGCAGAGGATGTGGTGCTTGGCCTTGGAACTGCTGAAGCATTAACGACCGGGACAGAGCTGAACGGTTGTACGGTGGTGTGGGGCCCGCCTGGCATGAGCAGTGGGGCCTTGTCGTCAGCGGCTCCGGCCACAGTCGAGGTCGGTGGGAAGATTCGGGTGATTTCGCGGCCAGCGTTGGAGTTTTGCGTGATTGCTGCAGGTTCTCGATCGGGTCTGATCACAGCGGCTACGCGCGTGCTGGCGCCCTTCGGGGCTGAAATCACCGCCTGGAATGCTCACCATTCCCGACTGCATCTTGCGGGTGCGGCAGTGGATCTGCGAATCGGCGACGCGGTAACTCTTGGAAATTTCCACAATCACACTTGAAATTTCCGGGAGAGTGTGTGAGGAGTGTTTCCGAAGAGCCCTTGTTGCGTTATTCTTCCGCAGCCTTGCAGAAGCCGCTTCTGCTCCACCTGTCCAGCCCCTCCCGCCTCCACGGAGCCCCACATGCTACTCCGCCTTCCTTCCTGTGTTGCCGTCATGGCTGTGCTGTCTGCGATGACAGCGTCTGTCAGTGTTGGTGCTGAACCACCCGAAGGTTTTCGTCCGCTGTTCAATGGGCGTGACCTGGAAGGCTGGCATGGCATGCCCCATTTCGATCCCCGGGACCTTGCCAAAATGCCCGCAGACGCCCGGGCGAAACAGATTGCAGAATGGACTGAAGACGCCCGCAAGCACTGGACAGTCGAAAATGAAGAACTGATCAACGACGGCCACGGAGCCTACCTGGTGACCGATGCCGAGTTCACAGACTATGAACTCCTGATCGACTACAAAACAGTGCCTCGGGCTGACAGTGGCATCTACCTGAAAGCGTCTCCCCAGGTACAGATCTGGGACTCCACCGAAGAATCCCAGTTCCGTCTGGGCGCAGATAAGGGCAGTGGCGGTTTGTGGAACAACAGCGCCGGGGCTGCCGGCAAGGATCCATCCGTTCGCGCCGACAAGCCCTTCGGCGAATGGAACAGTTTCAGAATTCGTCAGATCGGCGCCCGAACTTCGGTCTGGCTGAACGGTCAGATGGTGGTTGACAACGCAATCATGGAGAACTACTGGGATCGTGAAAGCCCATTGTTCCTTAAAGGACCAATCTGTCTGCAGACACACGGCGGAGAAATCCGCTGGCGAAACATTTATGTCCGCGAAATCCCGGCCGAAGAAGCCAATCAGATCCTGGCTGCCAGCGGCAGCGACAAGTTCACTTCCATTTTCAACGGCAAGGATCTGAACGGCTGGGCAGGGGCTGCCGACAACTACGAGGTGGTCGACGGAGCCATTCGCTGCCGTGAAGGCAAGGGCGGCATTCTGCATACGGCCGACGAATATGCCAACTTCATCGTCCGACTCGAATTCCTCACCCCACCCTCAGGCAATAATGGCCTCGCCATCCGCACCGACGGCAAGGGTGATCCGGCCTACGATGCCATGTGCGAACTCCAGGTCCTCGATTCAGAACACCCCAACTACGCCAAACTGGATCCCCGACAATACCACGGCTCAGCCTATGGCATGGCCGCAGCAAAACGTGGCTTTCTGCGTCCGGCAGGAACCTGGAACTTCCAGGAAGTCACCGTCAGCGGCAGCACCATCCGGGTTGAACTCAACGGCAACCTCATCCTCGCCACGGATGTTGCCAAAGTCACCGATTTCATGGGCGGCCGACCGCATCCCGGCAAGGATCGCAAATCCGGCTTCTTTGGCTTTGCCGGACACGGAGACGCCGTTTCCTTCCGAAATATCAGCATGCATCGCCTGGCCGACTGAACAATATTCACAGGCACGCAGTTTCATGGCTTGCTGATCACATCTCCAGGCAGTTCGGTGAGTTTCGCCGAACTGCCTGTTTGCTTTGGAGTGTCCCATGACCAGGCGTCCTGTTTTCATCATCCTCGGCCTCGTCGCCTGCTGCGGTTTGTCCCTCAGAGCCGACGATCCCGCGATTCCCCGGCAGTTCACTCCCGCCTTTCCGCAGCCACTGTTCACAGGTGAGCCCGGAGCATGGGATGCCAAAATCCGCGAACGTGGCTGGATTCTCCGTGAAGGCAGCCAGTGGAGGATGTGGTACACAGGCTACAACCCCGACATCCAGCCACTCACAATGAAGCTTGGACTGGCCACTTCCGGCGACGGCATTCACTGGAAGAGATCGTCCCTGAATCCACTGGTGGACGAGTACTGGGTGGAGGACATGATGGTGGTGCGGCACGACGGACGCTACTATATGTTTGCTGAGGGCAGTCAGGATCAGACCCAGCTCATGACATCCGCCGACGGAGTCAGCTGGAAACGCGAAGGCACTCTGGATGTCCGGCTGACAAACGGCCAGCCCATTCCTCCGGGCCCCTTCGGAACGCCGTCCGGATTTTACGAAAATGGCGCCTGGCACCTGCTCTATGAACGTCGTGACCTCGGTATCTGGCTTGCACGCTCAACAGATCTCAAAGTCTGGACGAATGTTCGGGACCAACCAGTGCTGGTGCCGGGGCCAGGTGACTTTGACGGACGGATGCTGGCACTGAATCAGATTCAGAAGCTCGGGGACCGCTACGTGGCCGTGCTGCACGGAACCGGAGACGAACAGAAGCCTCGACGGTGGTCAACGTATCTGGCCGAATCCCGCGATCTGCTCACATGGCAGAAAGCTGCACAGCCGTTCAGGCCGATCGGTGAAAACAAATCCAGCGGCCTGCTCATTCATGATGGCAGCCGCTGGCGGTTGTACACCACGCATGACCAGGTGGAACTGCACTGGCCCCTCGATTAGCAGTCAGGCAGCAGTCAGCAAAGGCTCAGCGGTGATAGCCCAGTGACAGCATCACGTCGAAGAGCTCTTCAAACGTGATGAAGCGTCGTCGATGGGCAATTTTGTAGTCATCGATGGCATCAGCCAGTTCCGCCACTTCGGGTCGCAGCCTGCGGTCTCCGTCGCGGAACTGTCTGCGCTCAATGCCGGCCGGGTTCTGCTCGCCCGAATTCTGGCGACGCTCAAGAAAGCCAACTGCTGGATTTCGGATGGTCCTGATGTCTGTCGTGGTCCTGCCTCGGAATAAGGGACTGGGCGCAGGGTGATCGCAGCGCTGGTCAATCCTTGCCCGTGAATTTCGGTCTGGCAAACTTCATCCACTCTTTCTCTCTGGGTTCAGGCCAGCACAGAAGAATTCCCCCGGATTATGGCGGCTGCTCCGAACGCAGCGATTGTTCGGATCAGGGCAGTGTTGTTGACAGAACGCCGCGCGATGATTGTGGGAAGTGGGCGGAAATTGACCGCCGACGGTGCAGTTTGCAACGTAAGGTGCGCAACGGTGATTCCCGTCAACGGAGGATTTGTGCCTCTCGGAACGCCCTCCTCGCCACAAATTCAAAAACTGCACTCCCATGATCGCTCCGAACAAGTCGAACCGCCAGACTGCGACCGACTTTGAATCGCTCAAATCGCACATCCACGGAAAACTCGTCGAGAAGCTCGACCTGAATCGAGTCTCCGAGCTCGAAGGCGACTCCCTGCGACGCGAAATCCGAGTGGTGGTCGAGCACTTATGTGACACGGAGAATCCTCTGCTGAACCGATCGGAGCGGGAGCGGCTGGTGGAGGAAGTGCTGGACGAGGCCTTCGGCTTCGGGCCACTCGAGATTCTGCTCAAGGAAGAGGGAATCGCGGACATCATGATCAACGGCCCGAAGAACGTCTTTGTGGAAAAGAACGGCCGCATCCAGCGTTCGGACGTTACGTTTCGCGACAACGAGCACCTGCTGCAGATTCTGGATCGCATCGTGTCGAAGGTCGGGCGGCGCATCGACGAAACCTCGCCGATGGTCGATGCTCGTCTCCCGGACGGTTCACGTCTGAATGCGATTATTCCACCACTGGCGCTGGACGGGCCTTCGCTGACGATTCGCCGGTTTGGCAGCAATCCGCTCACTCTTGAAGACCTCCTGAAGTTCGGCGCGTTCACACCGGAAATGGTGATGTTTCTCGAAGGAGCGATGAAGGCCCGGCTGAATATCATCATCAGCGGAGGAACCGGCTCGGGAAAGACCACACTCCTCAACACACTTTCCAGCTTCATCTCCAACGACAACCGGGTGATCACGATTGAGGACGCAGCGGAGCTGCAGCTGCAGCAGGAGCATGTTCTGCGACTGGAAACGCGACCACCGAATATTGAAGGACGGGGACGGATTACAGCGACGGATCTTGTTCGCAATGCACTGCGTATGCGCCCGGACCGAATCATCATCGGCGAGTGTCGTGGCGGAGAAACTCTGGACATGCTGCAGGCGATGAACACCGGTCACGATGGATCGCTCACCACCGTACACGCCAACAATCCGCGCGACGCAGTTTCCCGAATCGAGACCCTGGTGAACATGAGCGGATTTGAAATGCCGATGCAGTCGATTCGCAAGCAGATTGCTTCGGCTATTAATCTGGTAATTCAGGCCAGTCGTCTGCAGGGTGGTCCGCGAAAGGTGACATACATCACAGAGATCGTCGGCATGGAGGGCGATGTGATTGTGATGCAGGATATTTTTCGGTTCGTGCAGGATGGGATCAACGAGCACGGCAGGGCGTACGGGCATTTCGAGTCCACGGGAGTCCGTCCGCGGTGCATTGAACATCTGGAGGCCAGCGGAATTCGACTGCCGCACGGCTTGTTTGCTCAACGAACAATGCGCGTTCACTGACAGGACGGGGGGGAAAGAAATGGATCCTGCAATTCTGGTCATGTGCTCAGCCTTTGTTGGCGTGATTATGCTGGTCCTCGGGCTGGCGTCTGCGTTTCGTCGCAACGGCGAATCCGACCTCGAAGCTCGACTGTCCGCCTTTACCGGCCGCAACGGCGCTGATCGACTGGATGTGGACAACACGATCCTTCGAGACGGTCTGACCACCGCTCAGAGCATGCTGGGGCGACTGGTGGATCGGTTTGAAAGGCTGCCGATGTTTTTCCGGCAGGCTGAACTGCCCATGCGTCTGGAGCAGTTTCTGATGATCTGCATCTGCGGGCTGCTGATCGTACCCACGGCCGGAGTGCTGGGGGGGCTGCCACGAGCGTCGATGCCGGTGCTGGCGGGAGTCGGCTTTGGACTGCCCTGGCTCTGGCTGCTCCTGCGACGGCGGAAGCGGATGAAGGAATTTGAGAAGCAGATGCCGGACGCTATGGAACTGCTGGCACGGGCGCTGCGTTCCGGACACAGTCTGGCATCCGGACTGAATGTCGTTGCCAGTGAAATGGCGGCACCGATCGGAGCAGAATTCAAGGCTGTGTTCGAGGAGCAGAATCTGGGGTTACCCATCGACCAGGCTTTGCGAAACATGCTGACTCGAGTTCCCAATATGGATCTGCAGTTCTTTGTGACAGCGGTTTCCATCCAGCGTCAGGCCGGGGGTGACCTGGCAGAGATCCTGTCGAAGATCAGCGCTCTGATCCGGGAACGCTTCAAGATTCTCGGACAGGTGAAAGCATTGACGGGTGAGGGGCGACTGAGCGGTGTGGTGCTGATGGCACTCCCGATTGTGCTGTTTCTGGCAGTCTATGTGCTGAATCCTGAATATGTCATGCTGCTGTTCAGCCGGTCTCTGGGACGCCAGATGATGATGGCGGCCATCGTCGCTCAGATCATCGGCGGTTATGTGATTCATCGGATTGTGAGTATTCGCGTTTGAGTTTCGGGGAGTGACCGTGGATTACGAACGATTCCTTCCGTGGGCTGTGTTTGCTGCGGCCAGCACTGCGCTGTGGTCGGTGATGAACATCTTCGCCCGTCGCACCACACGCGCTTCCGTTCGCCTGGATGAATATCGCAATCCGCTCTCCCGTCAGCGGCGGGAGCTGGATTCGATCGTCGCGGGGAAGCCGAATGCGGTCACCACAATTGTGGAAAAGGCGGCGCCGGCACTGTCACGTGCCCTGCAGCCCAAAACGGAGTCCGAACAGAGCGAACTTCGCATTCGCCTGGCCAACGCCGGCTTTTCACGCCCCAACGCTGTTCGCAATTTTCTGGCAATCAAAACGATTGCCCTCGGCAGCGGACTGCTCTTCGGAACCCTCTACGTGCTTGCTCGCAGCGGGTTCGTGGGAAACGCCTGGATGATACCCGTAGTCGCCGGCTGTGCCGGCTTTTACATCCCCGAAATCATTCTTGCGTCCCTGCGCGCATCACGACGCGATAAGATCTTCCTCCAGCTCCCCGATACTCTTGACCTGCTCGTGGTCTGCGTGGAAGCTGGTCTGGGTCTGGATCAGGGGCTTCGCCGGGTCGCAGAAGAAATGTCCGTGGCCGCTCCCGAAGTCTGTGAAGAGCTGAACACGGCGAATATGCAGCTGCAGGTCGGAAAAAATCGCCGCGATGTGCTGCACGATCTGGGAGTCCGCACGGGGGTTGACGACGTGCGCGCTCTGGCAGGCATCATCATCCAGGCTGATAAATTTGGCTCTTCGATCGCCGGGGCGCTCCGCATCCAGTCCGATACGATGCGAGTCAAACGCAGGCAGCTGGCAGAAGAAAAAGCTCAGCAGACCGCCGTCAAGATGATCTTTCCCCTGGTACTCTTTATCTTCCCGGGGATCTTCGTGGTGCTTGTTGGCCCGGCCGCCATTCAACTCATGGAAAACCTGCTGGTGGAATAAAAAACCGCCGGGCCAAACCCGAAGGTTCAGCACGGCGGCTTGTTTTCTCGACGTGGTCAGTTCGCCGAGCCTCAGCTGGTTTCTCAGGCCAGCTGCTTACGGCGGTTCACGAGCGTCCGAATGCGTTCGGCCAGCAGTGCTGCGTCAAACGGCTTCCGGAACGTTTCGTTGAACACAGAGCGGTCGAAGCCCGAGGCATTATCCTCGTCGCTCAGAAGACCGATCAGAACCGTGTCAGTGAACTCAGCGTTCCGACGGAGGTTCTGGGCGATCATCAGAGCTTCTTCACGGCCCATCACGAAGTCAACCACCACGCAGTCGGGGTGAATTGATTCCGCCTGGATGCCGGCTTCAAAGCCGCTGGCAGCAATTTCGATCTTGAAGTCATCGTTGGAAATCATTTCGTTGAGGCTCGATCGAGTCACAACGTCAGAACCAACGAGCAGGATCTTGCCGACCGCTTCATCCTCCAGTTCCCCAAGGGGCATACCATGCTCCTTCAGAAACCGAATCAGATGTTCGCGGGGAATGCGTCGATCCTGTGAACCAGGAATGCGATAGCCTCGAAGACGTCCGGAATCGAACCACTTCGAGACTGTACGCGGGGCAACTTTGCAGATCTTTGCTACCTGACCAGTAGTGAAGATCGTCTTCATGGGCGGGCTCTCCAATCAGTTCTCTCACACTATCCGACGCGTTCATCCTGAACGGACGGATTGCCAGATCCCTGAAGCGAATCCCGGTTTCCGGCCGCAAGCGGTCGGAAGCTGTCGTGAACAGCCGGAATCCCCCCTTTGTCAGGGACTGACGAGGGTCGTTCTCTGGATTGCGTGCGGGCAATCCCAGCGCCTGTACAAGGCACTTTGAGCACAGTTCAGCAAGGTCCATCGCTGGACCGGTGACGTTATCCGGACATCCCTTCCGTTACGGTCACCACCGAACAGGCCCCCCGGCGATTCAGCCCATTGTGCTTCCTGGCCTCCCCGCAGTTTCTGCGGCATAACCGCAGCAACCGCCACAACAGGTTCACAATCGCCACGTTAACTTTCGACTTTTTCCGGGAACCGACTTTAAGACGTTTGCCTTTCCTGCTCAAACTGCCCGTCGAATTGCCCGCAACACCTGCAGCAGTCAGGCCGGTCGAATCGCGCGCCGCTTGACACGCAAACCTGAATAAAGACTGCATTCGGCGCATCTGACGCTGCTCATCAGCCATGCCCGCCCGCCAACCGTCCGCACGCAGAAA
>JBJTOM010000110.1:0-10836 GCA_046074585.1 Planctomycetota bacterium
ATCGTCCCCTGAGTGGGCGCGGCTTTAGCCTGGCGAAGAAAACGCGACAGTTGGCAGAGCGTACGGGCGTCTGGAGGATCAGCGAAAGAGAACGCGATCAGGAAGCCGGGGAAATTTGGGTTGACTTTGCGGCCAGGCACGTGGCCTGACAAGGCGTGAGTGCCGATTCGCAAAGCCAGGCCGCGGGTTTACTTCACTGTGGTGGTGCCGGACTTTGTGAGTGCCGGTGGAAGTTGCCGGAGGGTATCGAGGAGAGACTGACGTTTCTGCGTGGCTTGCAGGAGTGCACGGCGGAGAAAATCCACGGCTGCCTGTACGGCATTGCGTTCTTCTTCGGAGTCACGGAGTGCGACGACGAGCCCCACACGGTATTCCGGGTGATCGGGAACATCGGGGCCATCGGGGTCCCCGGTGAGTTCTTTTTTGCGTTTGTCGAGTCCTTCGGCGGCGGCGGCGTTGAGGGATGTCTGCTGCTGAATGTGAATGTCGGTGAGGGCTTCTTTTTCCAGAGATCGCAGGATGGTCTGGTTCAGTCCGGCGAAGGCATTGCGCTGTCCGGGGGGAACCTCGCGGCGGAAGCGGGCGCCGTTGGAAAAATTCCAGCTGGTCAATTCTTCGGGCCGTGGCCGCCAGGTGGGTTCGAGCACGCAGGTGGTGGCCTGCAGCTGGTCAATGCGGGCGACAAATTCGCCGAGATAAACAGACGTATTATCGGGATTGAGGGCGTACACGTGAACGGTGGGCGGGACTTCAGGGGAGCCAGCAGCCGCCGGCACGGGGTTGAGACCATTATTGCGACCCAGACCGCTGACGTTGAGCCGACCTGGGGGGACGGGCTGAATGCCGCCACCACCACCGGGAAGGAATTCCCACTCAAAGCTCCATCCGTTCTTGACGATAGCGAGGTTCGAGCGGGCGGCGAGCCGATCGAGCCGCGCTTTTTCTTCAGCTGCGACGGCCTGGGTGCTGTCGGCGATGGACTTGACGAGCGCCGTTTGGATAGCGAAGCGGCGGCTGAGCACTTTGGCGGCGAAGTAGAATTCGCCACCCAGGCCGACGAGGAAGAGGAAGAAGAGGATACCGCGAACGTATTTATTCATAGGTGTGCTTTCCGCACGAGCCGGAACGCGGAACGGAATGTTTGAAGCGGGGATTGGTGTGAGAATTCGGCGGAAAATCGGGGAGGCATCTCTGGGGAAAGGGAGTGACGCCTGGAATTGTCCGAAAATTCAGCGGATGCCTGACACGGCTGGTTCTGGCTGGCAAATCCACAAACCCAACGCCAAAGGCATTGGCGGAATTATCTGCCAGGAATTGCCAAATTCCGAGAAAAAAGGGTGGGCGATCGAGAAAAAGATGAAGGAATTTTGGAAGAAAACGGTGGGGATGACGATTCCCGCCATCGGACTGGGCAGCCGCGCAATTGTGAAGCCTGCCAATCCTCCCTAAAATCGACCGCACCAGGCAAACTTCCTTCGTCTCTGCCCGAATCCATGGAAAACCGATGACCAGCCGCATCTGGAATTTTTCTGCCGGTCCCGCCGTGCTCCCCGAAAGCGTCCTCCAGGAAGCTCAGGCGAACCTGCTTTCTCTGGGCAGCACCGGCATCGGTATCTGCGAACATTCTCATCGCGGCAAGCCATTCATGGCGGTCGCCGCCGAAGCCGAATCGCTCTGCCGCGAACTGGCCGGAATTCCCGATGACTACGCCGTGCTGTTTCTGCAGGGCGGAGCGTCGCTGCAATTCTCCATGGTGCCGATGAATTTTCTGAGCGCCGATCGCACTGCCGACTACCTGGTGACTGGCATGTGGGCCGAAAAAGCCCTCAAAGAAGCCAAATCCAGCGGTCACGTCCACTCCGCCTGCAGCAGCAAAGACCTGAATTTCTCTTACATCCCCGACGCATGCCGTTACAGCGAAAAACCGGTGTACGTGCACTTCACGTCCAATAACACGATCTTTGGAACACAATTCCGGACAGAACCCGCTGGTTTACCCGCAGATTCGTTTTTGGTGTGCGACGCCAGCAGCGATATTTTCAGTCGGCCCCTCGATATTCGCCGTTACGGTCTGATCTATGCCGGAGCTCAGAAAAACCTGGGTCCCAGCGGCGTAACGCTCGTGATCGTTCGCAAGGATCTGGTGGAAGCGGGCAACCGCAATCTGCCCACCATGCTGCAGTACCGCACGCATGCCGAGAACGAATCCATGTACAACACTCCGCCAACATTCGGGATTTACCTGATGATGCTGGTGTTTCGCTGGATTCGCAGCCACGGCGGGCTGGCGGCTATGGCTGCCCACAATGAGTCCAAAGCCGGACTCCTTTATGACTTCCTGGATAACAGCACTCTCTTCCGTCCCACCGCGCGTCCCGACAGTCGGTCGCTGATGAATGTGACGTTCGTGACGGGCAGCGAAGAACGGGACAATGCCTTTGTGAAAAAGGCGGAAGGGGCTGGCTTCAGCGGACTGAAGGGGCATCGCAGTGTTGGCGGAATGCGTGCCAGCATCTACAATGCCTTCCCGTCGGACGGTGTTCGTGCGCTCGTCCAGTTCCTCAGGGATTTCGAGGCTGCATCGTGAGTTCCAGTCCGGAAAAAAAAGCCAGCTCCGGTGCCCCCGCACCTCCCCCGGATAAGGCGTCCGCCCACATCGGACTCTGCTGCATTCACCGTGGCGAACTGCGTCCGTTCCTCAAACGCCTCGACCGCCAGAAAAGCTACGTTCACGACCGGTCCCGCTTTCTCGGCGGATTTCTCGGCGAAACCACCCGCATCGTCGTGGCCGAAGCCGGCACCAGCTACCCCAGGCACCGTGCCGCCGCGGAATGGCTCGTCGAAACCCATCACGTGCCCTGGATGCTCTCCGTCGGCTTCAGTTCCTCCCTGTCCCCCGACGTCCACTCCGGAGATCTCGTCCTCGCCGACGAAATCGTCGATACCCATGGCAACACCATGCCCGTCCGCTGTACGCTCAAGCCTCAGAAACGCGTGCATGTCGGGCGACTGGTGGTCGCCGACAAGCATCCCTTCGACCGCGCCGCCAAACTCAGTCTGGCTCAGTCCGGCAACGCCCTCGCAGCAGACACCACCAGTCTCGCTGCCGCTCAGATCTGCTACGAGCGCAACGTCAGATTCCTCGCTATCCGGGCCATCATCGATGAATGTGATGACGAGATCCCCGAGGTGGCCGCCAACATGCTGCTCCGAGCAGACAGCCAGGCCTGGGGCGGAGCTCTCGGCAGCCTCTTCAAAGGACTCCAGGCCGCTAAGGAACTCCGCGAATGGCGCAACCGCGCCATCACTGCCGGAAGTCATCTCGACCGGTTTCTCGCCGGAGTCGTCGATCAGATCACCGAACTGCTCGAACGAAACCGCCTGGCCTCCGGTCGCGATCATTGACCACTTCAACAGGACACACTCATGAAGATCCTGCTGGCCAATCCCCGAGGCTTCTGTGCCGGGGTCAACATGGCTATCGAATGCCTCGATGAAGCCATCCGACGTGTCGGTCCCGGCATCTACGTGTATCACGAAATTGTCCACAACAAATACGTCGTCGACCGTTTCACCCGTCAGGGTGTCCGCTTCGTCGACTCCCTCGAAGAAGTCCCGCACGGCTCCATCCTGCTCTTCAGCGCTCACGGTGTCAGCCCCGAAATCCGCAAAATTGCCCGCGAACGGAAACTGCAAACCGTCGACGCCACCTGCCCGCTGGTTACCAAAGTCCACCTCGAAGCCATTCGGTATGCCAATGAGGGCTACCATATCCTGCTTATCGGACATGAAGGACACGACGAAGTCATCGGCACCATGGGCGAAGCTCCGCAAAGCATCACGCTTGTCGAATCGCCCGCCGATGTGGCACAACTCCCATTCTCCACCACCGATCGACTCGCCTATCTCACCCAGACCACCCTCAGCATCGATGAAGCAGCCGCTGTTATTTCTGCCCTGCGTGCCCGCTATCCGCAGATCGAATGCCCCAAAAAAGAAGACATCTGCTACGCCACTACCAATCGCCAGGAAGCCGTCAAACTCCTTGTTCCCAGAGCCGATGTGCTGCTGGTTCTCGGCAGCCAGAACAGCTCCAACAGCCGCCGACTCATGGAAATCGGCATCACCAGCGGCATCCCCGCCCATCTCATAGACGGCGCCCACGAACTTCAGCACGCCTGGTTCAATTCATCCAGCACCGTGCTGATCACCGCGGGCGCCAGCGCACCGGAAGTCGTCGTTCAGGAATGCCTCGCATGGCTGGAAAAAGAATTCGCAGCCAGCGTCGAACAGGTCACACTCCGCGAAGAACATGTGCACTTTGCCATGCCCCGCGAACTTGCAGCGCTCACCCCCCCGTCAGCCACCGCACCGTCAGCCACCGCACTGGCAAACGACCGCTGAAACACATTCCGCCCCCCTCTTGCGTTGTCCCCTGTCGCCCACGGACTGCCGTCCGGCGACCTGACACCTCTGACTATCCGCGCGAGCGGGGAGTCAGGTATTGACGGCCTCCTGCAGCAGCACGTACAGGCGATCCACTTCGGCGAGTGTTTCCGGATCGGCTTCCCAGGAATTGGGGTTGCGGCGTCGGGCGGAGGCGAACAGGCCGCGGTGAACCAGCAGGTACTTTTCGATGGCGAGGAATCCGTCCAGTCCGGCCTGCAGTTGCAGCGTGACCAGCCCGCAGATGGGGAACCAGAGCTGATACGCGGTGGCGTCGTCGCCTCGTTGCAGGGCGTTCCAGAGGGCGATGATGCCATCGAGGAGATCCATGCCAGGCATGGTTCCGGCAATGCCGCGACGATAACTGTCGATCAGCAGAATCCCGCCGGAGCCTTCAAAGATTCGCGCCTGACCGGCCGTGGCATCACGGAGCGCCGACAGATTGGGTCCGATCGGTGACGCTTCGGGCTTGAACAGCATCTTTTCGGGACCATAGGTCTCCAGCAGTCGTCGACACAGTTCGAGGCTCACGGGCTGACCGGTGTAGCCTGAGGCATCCTGCACGATCAGGGGGATGGGAATGGCATCCGCGATAGCTTTAAAATAGCCTTCCAGTGCGGCGGGACCGAGCCGTGTGGTCATGGGGGGGACGGCCATGACAGCATCACAGCCCGCTTGAGCGGCTGCGATGGCGTATTCCACTGCCTGGCGGCTGCTTTCTGCGCTCACAGAGGCGAAAACTGCTCCGCGACCACCGGAAAATTCAGCCAGGCGTTCCGTGAGTTCCAGCCGTTCTGACTGCGTGAGCCGGTAGGTTTCAGAAACCATACCGGTGCCAATTCCGTCTGCGCCGAGCGAATACGCCCAGTCGATTTCGGCCTTCAGGACCGGCAGATCAATCCGGTCATCGGCGGTAAAGGGCGTCTGCAGAATGGGCAGCACGCCCTTGAGTGTTCTGGCCATGATGTGCTTTCGGCTACTTTGCGGATTCCAGACGATAGACGCCCTGGCCGTTAACAGTTTCGAGCATGTAGAACAGTTCGCCCTGTTCGTCTTCACCGAAGGCCAGCACCGGGAATCCGGTGGAGGCGATGCGGTAGTTGCCGGTGACCTTCTTTAACGCCGCGTCATATTTGAGGGCCCAGATGCGACCGCTGATGAAGTCTGCATAGACGTACATGCCTTCGAGTTCCGGCAGACGGGTGCCGCGGTACACAAAACCGCCGGTGATGGACTTGCCGAGCTGATGATCGTACTCCCAGACGGGCGCGAGCGGTGGATCCATGGCAGTCGTTGCAGCACTGCTGAAGGGGTGTGCACCTTCACGCACGCTCCAGCCATAGTTCCCGCCAGCCTGCACCAGATTGATTTCTTCCCAGAAATCCTGGCCGACATCCGGCGCCCAGATCTCACCGGTTTTACGGTCCACGGACAGTCGCCAGAGATTGCGGAATCCGTAGGCGTAGATTTCGGGGCAGGCACCGGTGCGGTTTACAAACGGATTGTCGGGGGGAATGGCATAAGGTCGGTCGGGAGACCGGTGATCCACGTCAATTCGCAGGAGCGATCCCATCAGTGTGCTGAGATTCTGGCCGTGGCCGAGCGGATCATTTCGGCCACCGCCATCGCCGAGGGCGATGTACAGGTAACCGTCGTGTCCGAAGGCAATGGAGCCACCATTGTGGTTGGAGAAGGGCTGAGGAATCTTCATGATCACCTGTTCGCTGGCCGGATCTGCTTTGCCCGGATCATCAGCGGAGACCGTGAATCTGGAGATGATGGACGTGCGTGGTTCCTTCGAAGAGCTGTAGCAGACGTAGAAGAAACCGTTGCTGCGGTAATTCGGGTGAAACGCCAGCCCCAGCAGTCCTTCTTCGCTGTCTTTTCGGAAGTCCTGGACGCGATCGGTGATATCCAGATACACGCTGGCCAGTTCAGCCTCGGGCGAATTGGCAAAGACGTAGATGCGACCGGCCTGCGAGAGGACAAAACAGCGATTGCTGGAGTCATTTGCATGAGTCAGTGCGAGGGGGCGCAGGGTCGTGATTTTTCCGTCTTCGTCTGCACCTTCGAAGGCTTCCCAGCGGAGTTTGGGGAAGGCCGGGACACCGCGGACAGCCACATCGCCATCCACCGGATCTGTAATGCTGCCGTCTTCAGACAATTCGCGAATGCGGATGTTGCGAAAAGCGACCACATCGCCGTGATCCTGCAGACAGATGTGACCCTTTTCAGCTTTGGCAAACTGCGGGAAGGCAGCGAACTTGCTGGCCGCCACCCGCTGGTTCCATTCGTCTGTCCCCAGCCGAAAGTAATAGTAGCTGACCCCATTCACGGCAACTTCGCACTGCTGAGGTGACACGCGAAGATACACGTGGTTCCATTCGCCGACGGGGCGAGTGGCGTCGTCGACGTCGGTGCCTTTGAAACCTACCTGCTGTTCGAAGCGAGTGGCCCATTCGGGTTTGACGGGTTTGTAGAGCTGATAAAGCCAGCCGGCCTTCTGAGGATCGCGACCGTCGACATTATCCTGAATCTGAACCTCAGGGCCGGACGCCCAGGGACGGCCATCATCTTCCGTGACGCGGAACATCAGGCCACTGTTGCCGCCTTTTGAGATGCGGTATTCGAGTGCCAGTTCGAACCAGCGGTACTGGGCGCTGGTGATGATATCACCAGCACCTTTGTCGGCGCGTTCGAGGATGCCGTCGTGAACTTTCCAGCCCTCGCTGAGTGTTGTACCGCGGAAGCTGCGCCAGCCTGCTGTGGTTTTGCCATCGAAGAGTGGCTTCCAGCCACCGCGGACTTCACCCGGCGTCAATCCGGCCGGTGGATCTTCTGCAAGCGTGACGGATCGGCTGCAGAGCAAGCAGGCGAGCAGGATGGGGGTGAACAGAGCACTGCAGAGAAACCGTTGGACGTGCATGGCGGGGCTTTCTGAAACACCGGCGGGGAGGCGCTGCCGGAACCATGGAACGCGACCGAAGACTGTGGTCAGGCAGCGCGAGCCACCGTTTCTGCCTGACCGTAGCCGGCAAGGCGGGAAATGGGACCCAGCCGACGTGTGGTGAGCAGAATCAGGAAGGACGGAACCATAATCGGTCGAATGACGAATGTATCCAGAATGACACCGGTGGCGAGTGCCAGTCCCAGCTGGTCCATCCCGACGAGGCTGCCGGCCAGCAAGGACGAAAACGTGCCGGCCATAATGATGCCGCAGCTGGAGATGATGCTGCCGGTGCGTTCCAGAGCGACGGTGATGCCTTTGAGTGGCCCGTGGATTTTCTGTTCTTCTTCAATCCGCGCCATCAGGAAGATGTTGTAGTCCTCACCCACTGCGATGAGAATCGTGAAGAGGAACATGGGCACTTTCCAGTCCAGTCCGGTGAAGCTTTCAGGATTCATGCCGCGGAAGACCAGGAAGGTAAAACCCAGCGTGGCGAAGTAGCTGTAGAGCACTGTGAACATGAGATAGGCACAGATGCCTGGTTTGCGAAGCAGGGCCACAAGAATCAGGTAAACACCCAGCATCACGAGCGCATCAATCCGAATCTGGTCGCGGTCGGTGACATCCTTGAGATCGCTGATTTCAGCCGTGTTGCCGACGAACCAGACGCGGGCATTCCGCAGGGAGTCCGGAAGCAGTGCGGGGAGTTCGCTGCGGAGCCTGCGAAATTCAGCGATGCTGCTGCGCGCGAAGGGGTCATTCTTCGGGATCAGGCTGATACGTGTGATGGAGCGATTGCCGGGGCTGACGAAATAGTCGCGGGCATGTCGCTTGATGGCAGACCTCACGGCAAGACTGGTGCTGGTGGACTCCGCACGCCCTTTAGGACGCGACAGTGAGCGGACCGACTGGAGTCCCAGCTGGTCTTTCTGTCGGAGCAGTCGATCGGTGAGATCCTTAATGGCGTTCCAGGAAGGTCCACGGGCGAGGCTGAAGTCGAGTTCTTCCGCTTCGATCATCACCGTCACAGGGGACACTTCGCCGGGTGGAAAATGCCGCGCTGCGGCCGCGGCTCCGTAAACGCTGGCGGATGACTCTGGTAATTCCGAGAGCAGGCCGTAACTGAGGTTGCCAAACCAGGCGATGCCAGCGACAGAAAAGGGCAGCAGGAGCAGCATGCTGGCGAGAAATGCCGTCCAGGGACGCTGTTCCAGCAGCCGTCCCATGGTACTCCAGCCAGCGGTAAGCACCTGGGCTTTCTGAAGTCGCATAAACAGGCTGTTGCCGGTTGGAAATGTGTCGCGTGACTGGGTCATGCGCGCGGGCCAGAAGGCCCAGCGTCCTGAGATTCGCAGGATGGCAGGGGTGAGTGTGAGCGATGCAAGCAGACAGACGGAAAGCCCGAACGTAATGGCAATCCCAGCCTGACTGAACTTCCCAAACTCGGCGAAGTACATCATGCCGATGCCGCACATCACCGTGCAGGCGCTGGCCGTGAGCGCCGCACCAATTCGCTCCATCGTGCCCGAGATCGCTTCTTCGATCGTCTGACCGCCATCCATCTCCTCACGATACCGCGCGATCAGGAACAGGCAGTAATCCACTCCGGCCCCGTACACCAGCACCGTGACGTACGTTTCAATGCCGTTGAACAGACTCACAATGCCATGCTGAGCGCCGATGGCCAGCAGCGACCGCGAAACGGCCGTCGCCACTGCCACCGTCACCAGCGGAATAATGGCCAGCATGGGAGCCCGGTAGATGGCAATCAGCAGCACCACCACCAGAATCACGGTCCAGTGCTCCGTGGATTTGGCACTTTTCGCTGACTCCACCATCATGTCACGGCCAAATGTCGCACTGCCACTGATGGAAATCTCGAGTCCGGCAGGGAGCGAATTCGGCTGCCCCGAAGGAATCCGCGACAGATCACGCACAAAGGTTTCCACACTGTCCACCAGCGGGCGATTCGCCTGATCAAGAAATTCTGTGGTCATCGACAGCACGATGGACGTCGCCTGCCCGTCTTCACTGATCAGCAGGTCGCCGACCCTGCGGTCTTCAAACGTCATGATCTCCTGAACCAGTTGGCGTGGCTCATCCTTGCGGGCCGGGGCGTCCGCAACGGGAGACCCGGTCGCCACCGGCACACTGGCAGGCGCTGAATCCAGACTGGTCGCGGTGTCGCCGGATGCCCCGTCTGCAGGTTCCGACGACGACTCTTCCGTCTCGTCGTCATCGCGGTCCTGCGCGATCCCGGCCATGCGATGCAACCCGGGAATAACATGCCGGGACAGATATTCAAAGTCTTCTTCGAGGAGCCCTTCCTCGCCGCTTTCGCGACGCGCAACCAGCACCAGTGTGCTGCGCATCTGGTCCCCCGGAAAGGCCTCGCGAAAAGCCGCATTGGCGACACGGCTTGGAGAATCCAGTGGCAGGAACGCGAATTCTCCGTTTTCAACCACCGAATCCCACGACGGCGCAGCGGCGATGCTGGCGACCACCACTGCAACCCACGCTGCAAGGATGAGCCACGCATGTCTGGCTGTCAGGTCTCCCAGACTCTTGAACAGCATGAAACTCGCCACCCTTCCGAAAAAATGATGCTCCTGAGACCGATCTGCTGCAGAAATTACTCGTTCCCCTCCACGAATTCAATTCAACCACGCTGTCGCGGCGGATCAATGCACAATCCCGTTTGGACTGCGTAAAACAGATAAACCGGGAGATTTTCGTGTGGTTCTCCAAAGCACCCAGTCATTCATCGCGGTCGATCAGCAGTGGACAGGGTGGGACTCTGGAGGGCGCCGCTGGGATCACGAAACCGTGTGAAGAACACCGGACGTCGTCTTTCCGACGCCACCCCACGTGACAGAGCATGCGGGGGATGTCAATCCCCCGGTGAAAAGCCAATGAGCCGCCGGACGGCAGTCCGCGGGCAACAACTCTGCCACGGACTTCGTGGGAACCTCCGGCGGACTGGGGACGCTCCGACGAGGAACCAGGAACTCACCCCTGTTTCGTCACGCGGGCCAGCCGTTTCATGAGTCCTCTACGTCCCATGTGTCCCATCACACAACCACGCAAAACACAATCACCGAGCCGCGCCCGTGAGGAAGCGGGCTACCCGGACGACCTTTAAGAGAGTTCGCAGTGGGAAGCGGGGAAGTGAGAAGTGGCGAGGGCAGGAGGGCAAGAGAGTAGAAAGTGGAGAGGAGACCGCAGGAGAATGGAGAAAGTCGAGAGTATCCTCTCTCCTTTCTCTTTTCTCCTGCTCTATTTTTTGACGGCAGGTGCCGTCAAAAAATGGATGTCAATCCCCTGGTAGCGGTGCGTGCCCGCGCGGCTGGAACCGCATCAGGAACGCACCAAAGCCTGACTGGCCGATTGACATCGACCGCACGCCACAGGAGGTTTTTTGTGGTTCGTTCGGGCAGTGGGGC
>JBJTOM010000111.1:0-17636 GCA_046074585.1 Planctomycetota bacterium
GTGGGATTCGCGGCTGTGGCCGTGGTCGCACACCTGCTGGTCTGGATCTGGCGGCCCTGGTTCTGAGTTGACGCGATAACTGGAAGGAGCAGGCCATGGCCGACGTCCAACGCAGTTCACCGCGCCACGCGGTGGAGACGAACTCGGTGTCCTTCATCACCATCTTCACGTTGAGCTTCGTGCTCTTCTCGGCGATCGCGGTCGTCGGGCAGTTGCTCGGGGCGCAGTGGCGCACCTGGTTGCCGGGTGCGGAGGGTGTGAAGTCGCTGACCGGAGGCGTCAAGGCTGCGGTCTACACCTTTTGATGGCGTCAGAGTCCATCGGCACGTCAGCAGGCTGGCGCTGGATTCCCGCGCAGATGCTGCGGCTGATGTTACTGGTGTGGCTGGTGCATCAGTGCTGGGTCGGGATTCAGTCGCTGAGGTCGATGCGTAGTCCGCTGGGGTTCCTTGAGGGAGTCATCCTGTTTGCGTTGCTGCTGGGTCTGTATCTGGTCTGGCTGCGGTGGGTCTGGGCCGCAAATTCCGCTCGCGGACTGATTCTCAGGATGCTTGCCGCCGGACTGTTGTTGCTGCTGGCCAAGGTGTATTGGCTGAGCACTGTAAACTATCGGCCGAGCAGTGATTACCTGCAGTTCTATAACTACGGGCAGCAGATGGCAGCGGGTGAATGGAAGGCAATCGAGGCAGCGAAAACTTCGTTTCCGTTTCCCTTTCTTCACCGAAGCTGGTGTTACAGCTATCCGGTCTGTGCCGTCCTCGGGTCGGATATCTCAGCCTTTGAATCTGCGAACGTCGGGTTTCAGGTCCTGAGTGTGCTTGTCTTCAGCCTGCTTGTGGCGAGGGTGTCCGGTTTAGTGACCGCGGCTGTCTGCATGCCACTCACGGTGGTTTATTCGGAATTCTGGTATTCCGCGGGGATGGTCGCTCCGAATGTGGCCGCCTATTTCTGGATTCCACTTTCGTGGCTGCTGGTGGATGTGTTTGATCGGACGCTAAGCAGGCCATCGGGGGGGCGGATGGTCGGTTTTGTAAAATCCCTGATGGTGGCCGTCAGTCTGGGAGTGGCGACAGGTTTCTGCATTGCCTTCATTGATATGCTCAAACGATACGGGCCTTTTTTCCTGCTGGCCCTTGCATGTTTCCTGATCTTCCGACAGCGATTTTCGGCCTCCGTAAACATTCCTCGATTGTCGTCGCGCCTGATCTTTCTGTTGGTGGTGACTTTCACAAGCTGGGCTGTTTCGAGCAGCGTCACGTCGTTCATTTCAGCGAAGTCTCAGGTGCAGCCATTGAAACTCGAAGAGACTCTCTCACTGCTGGCCTGTCTCGAAACGGACTCAACAGCACTTGGGAAATCCGCCGCCACGTGGAGTCGCGGCTTTTACCGTGCCGCGCCCGAGTCTCGCCGACGTGTATTGACCTTTCGCAAGATACTGCATGAACAGCTTGCTGCTGGTACCCAGGTTTACTCGCATCTGCTCCTGAAAAATGCTTCAATGTCATCATCAACAAATGCCATGACTCAGGTTCTGGATGAATTGACGCCAGTCAGGGTCTGGCGTTCGTCACGACTGATCTCGAATATCACCCCGCAGTTCACTCTGGCGTCGCTCATCAGTCTGGCGCTGGTCGTCGCTGGAGTGCTGAGGTTGCTGCTTGTGCGAGTCTTCGCTGTGAGTGCGGGCGAAGTTTTTCCACTCTTATCTGCAGTCCTGACTCTGGTAGCCGCATTTTTGTTGTCAGAGGGCCACCCGTACACGGGGCAGAATTATGCGTATCCACTCTGCTGGACGGCGGGGATTCTGGTGCAGGGTCTTCGTGAGACAGGATCCAGTTCCCTTGTGAAGACTGCCCGTTGGCAACAGTTGCGGGCAAGCCTGAATCCTGGACATCTGCTGATCCCGGGATTGTGCTGGCTGGGGCTCGCACTGGTGCATCTCGGTCTGGGGTGGCTTGTGGATATTTCCGGGCTGACTTTTCACAGGATCGTGGCCCTGGCCCCGACACCGGAGCAAACCACAGGTCTGTCAGGAGAGGATGTCCTTCCAGTCGAGAGTCGTGTCCATGCCGGCATACGACTCAAACCAAAGGATGGGAAATTGAACCGTGGAGACACGGTCGAGCGTCAGTTTGTTGTGACCGCGACAGCGCCGCTGAGGGGCGTGCGATTCTTTGTCACGGGAAATGTAAGAAAATTCATGCCGGAAGGGACCAACGACTACGTTGGGGCGCTGGCAGCAGCGTGGAAAGGGCTGCCTGTCGATTATGAGGTGCTGCTGGGAGGTCAGGTGGTCAGTCAGGGGGCTCTGGAAAACCTCGCGTTCAATCACTTTGTGGAACGTCCCGCGGAATTCTGGAGGCAGGCGACGCAGGATGCTTCCGGGGATCCTAAGTCCGTGGTGATCACCCTGAGGCTCAGGTGCCGGGAGGACGTCAATGTCCGGCGACTTGTCTGGCCACCGTCGCTCGCAGTGGAGTTTTTCCATTGAAACCGCTGCTGATTCCCGTGATCGATCTGCGCGGTGGTCAGGTGGTGCATGCGATTGCCGGAAAACGCAGCGACTATCGCCCCCTGCAGAGTCGGCTCACGGGTGCCATCGAACCGGTTGAAGTGCTGCTGCAGCTGCAGGATGCCACCGGTCTGCAGACATTCTACATCGCCGATCTGGATGGCATTATCAGCGGTCAGCCGGATTGGAACATGCTTGAGCGACTCACCGCGACCGGAGCTCAGTTGCTGATTGACGCGGGGGCCCGCCGAGTCGAAGATCTCGACGCCGTGCGACTGGGGCCCAATGTGCGGCCTGTCGCGGGGACCGAATCCTTTATGCAGATCGATGAGCTGCTCTCACAGCCATCACCGGATGTGGTCTGCAGTCTTGATCTGCATGCTGAACGACTGCGCGTGGCTGATCGGAGCCTCATGGCAGCTGACGTCACTGCTGAAGAGCTGGCACTGCGGCTGTGGACGGCCGGCTGCAGAAGCTGGATTGTGCTCGATACGGCGTCAGTGGGAACCGGGCAGGGGATTCCAACCTTGCCTCTGTGTCGCACGCTGCGGAATCGATTTCCGGACGCGGACCTGATCACCGGGGGCGGAGTGTATTCTGAGCAGTGTGTGGTGGCAGCCGCAGCGGCGGGCGTCACGGGGGTCCTTGTGGCGTCGGCACTCCATGCAGGCAAGCTCGGACACCGGTTTCGAATCTGAGTACCGATTGCATTCCAGGGAATCGGCAGCTGGAGTTTCTTTTCGCCGATCCGCAGGCGAGACTACAGCAGTGCAGCAGCGGTCAGCCATCCGCTGAGACCAGGCCACTGAGTTCCTTTTGTCTTTCGTTGTCCATCCGCAATGCAGTCCTTCGCCAGACTTTGTGAAGAGCTCGACAGTTCCACGCGTACGACGGACCACGTCGAGGCGCTGGCGAGGTATTTCCAGACGGCTGATCCCGCCGATGCGGCCTGGGCAGTGTGGTTTCTTTGCGGGAATCGTCCGCGTCGAGTGGTGAGTGTGCGGCAGTTGCAGCAGTGGTGTGCGGAGCTTGTCGGGCTCCCGGAATGGCTGCTGGAGACCTGTCGCGAGTTTGTCGGCGACCTCGCCGAGACGCTGGCTCTGCTGCTCCCCGTGCCCGCCAGCCCCTCCCCGGAACCGCTTCGTTTCTGGGTCGAAGAACGACTGCTGCCGCTGGCGACTCAATCCGCAGACGAACGCCGGCGGATGATCTGCGGAGCCTGGCAGGCACTCACACAGCGGCAGCGTTTCGTATTCAACAAACTTTTGACCGGTGGCTTTCGCATTGGTGTGTCACGAAAGCTTGTGGTGAGATCCTTAAGCCGCTGCAGCGGCGTTCCCGCTGAAGTACTGACTCACCGTCTGATGGGCAGCTGGCAGCCGACTCCGGCATTCTTCACGGGTCTGCTCTCAGCAGAGACAGCGGACACCGATATCAGCCGCCCCTACCCCTTCTGTCTGGCAAATCCGCTCCCGCCGGACGTCTCGACGGAGTTGTCCGGCCTGGCCTCTGCGGACAGATCTCTGCGTCTGGGAGCGATTGACGACTGGGTTGTGGAATGGAAGTGGGACGGGATCCGCGCACAGCTGATTCGTCGCAGTGGCCAGACATTTCTCTGGTCCCGCGGCGAAGAACTCATGGAAGGTCGTTTTCCGGAAATTGAGCAGTCTGCAGCCGACCTTCCGGACGGCTGCGTGCTGGACGGAGAAGTCCTCGCATGGAAAGACGGGCGGGTGCAGCCGTTCAGCGAGCTGCAGAAACGCATCAGCCGCCGCCGTGTGAGTCGCAGGCTGGTGGCGCAGATTCCGGTGCAGTTTCTGGCTTTCGACCTGCTCGAGGAGCATGGTCAGGACATACGGATATTGGGAACGGCAGAGCGTCGCGGACGGCTGGCGAGGCTGCTGAGCGTGGCAGGCGCAGAAAACGCGATTCGTCAGGCGCCGCAGGTGAGTTGTCGTTCGTGGTCGGATTGTGCGGATCAGTTCCGTTCGGCACGGGAGCGTCACGTCGAGGGGCTGATGCTCAAACGCAGCGACGCCGCCTGTGAACCGGGGCGTCCGGTCGGGGTCTGGTGGAAGTGGAAATCTGAACCGCTGCATTGCGATGCTGTGCTGCTGTACGCTCAGCGCGGACACGGGCGTCGTGCTGGGCGATATACAGACTTTACGTTTGCCGTTCGTGATGGCGATCAGTTCGTGCCATTTGCCAAGGCTTACAGCGGACTGACAAAGGACGAGATTGAGGAGGTTGATCGATTCATCCGGGAACACACCATCGAGCGTTTCGGGCCGGTGACCAGTGTGCAGCCTCAGCTGGTGTTTGAGCTGGCATTCGAGGGCATTCAGATCTCTTCGCGTCATCGAAGCGGGATTGCCGTGCGATTTCCCCGCATCACGCGCTGGCGACGCGACAAGACAGCACAGCAGATTGATACGCTTGAGACTCTGAAGACTTTGGCGGCCAGTCTGCCACGGCCGCAGGAACAGCCGCAGGCATTGCCACCCAAAGCAACAAGAATCCGGAAAAAAAAGTCACCGGGTTCTGATCCGGAACGACCGTCGAGCCCACCCCCGGAACGGCTGGGTGGGCTGTTTGCGGGTCTGGATGATGACGATGATGCGTGAAGGCGGAACCTGACCGATGCGGCGACAGCCTGTTATTTTGCCGTCTTCGCCGGCGGTGGCTGCAGACGTTCCTGCAACTCTGAACCCACGGCGACGTCGGTGAATCTGGACAGGTCTGTCCAGAGGGTCCCGGAGCCGGCATAGAACAGATCCAGCCGAATATCCTGCGGAAGTCCTGTGGCGAAGATCCACTGGTTGTAGGCTTCTCCGGACCCGAAGGCTTCGACGGCCAGTCCGAAGAGTTCGGACTTTGCTTCCGCCTCCAGCTTTTTGGAATCCGCCTTTGCGCGGCCGAGGTTGACAGTTGCCTGGGCTTCCAGCTCCGCCGTTTCCCGTTCGATGGCGGCCACGAGTTTCACCGTTTCAGCGCGTGTCTCTTCGGCTGTCTTCTGACCTTCTGCGATGGCCTCGGCGACAAGTTTCTTCGTTTCAGCCCCGATGCGTTCGGTCTCGAGTTCCACTTTCTTTTCGGCTTCGCGGAGTTCAGCTTCGGTACGGGCGGTGAGCTGTTCCTGATCGCGTGTCAGCTTCAGTTCGTCCGCCACGAACTTCTCCTGAATCGGCTTGCGGACGTTCTGAGGAATGTGGATGTTGCGGACGAATCCGTGGAGCAGCGTCAGTCCTTTGGTTTCAAGGATGGTCTGAAACGATGCGGACACTGCGTCCTGGAACTTCTGTCGCGTATCGCCCACCAGCAGGTCAACGGCACCCAGTGACGAACCTTCGTTGCGGCAGATACTTTCAATCTGCGGCACCACCACTTTGGTCTGGACCGCTTCAAGGCTGCCGAACTTGCGAATCACATCGGCCGCCTGATCCGGCATGATGCCCCAGACAGCTGTGAAGTCCATGTGAATGCGGAAGCCATCGGTGGATGGAAAGGTGATCCCGCTTTCGTCGTCTGCCACCAGTGGCTCACCGCTTTCATCCAGCAAGGGTTTGCCGTCCTGGCTGACAAAGTTTGACCGCACGGACAGGGGCTCATAGCCGATCCCGATAATATCCACATGCTGTTCGTTTGGATTGATGGGATACAGCCCGGGCTGCAGCACGGTTGTCTGAATGCCAGCCAGAAGGCCAGCCTGAGGATTGTCAGCCAGGTTTGTGACCACACCGGCGTAGCCTGCCGGGATGGAGACCCAGCCGACATGCTTTTCCTGCAGGCCATTCTGAATCACTTCCTGCTTGACGATTTTCACGGTGTAGGCGTATTCGTTGATGCGATAGCGACCTGGTCCCAGCACTTTGCGGAGAATGCCTTTTTCGGTGGTCTGGTACAGATCACCGTCGACAAGGAAGCGACCGTTCGGCAGATCTTTGCCCATGCGACTGGTGACCACGGCCACTTCGCCGGGGTTGACCAGTGTGTCCTGAACGATGTCTGTTTCCCACCAGCCATACCAGAGGAAGTGACGACCTGGGCCGAGCATATCCTTGAGGACTCCCTTTTCCAGGGGTCTGCCACGCTCGTCAACCTTCGCGAACTGGCCGGGGGCTGAGACCGGGCGATCTCCGGGCAGGAAGGGCAGTGGTGGCCCTTTGTAGCGGAGCACCAGACTGTGCCCTTCCGGGACATAGTGCCGGTTGACCGTCCACTCAAGAGTTGTCACGGCTGCAGCGAGCGTGATGACTGCAACGGTGGCAGCTTTGAGTCGTCCGCGCAGTCCTTCACTGGTGCGTTCTGAAAGATTCATCCGACATGACTCCCAAAGGGTACCGACATCGTGGATCTGCTGAGTTTAGTCCTGGCCGCCGGCAGCTGGGGCCGGAGCTGGCGAAGTGGTTTCCGACGGGCCTGTGGCAGGCGGAGTGGCGGCAGGCTGCGTTGGGGCCGCCGGGATGTCCTGAGCGGCGTTGGCGCCCCCGGTTTCCCGAGCGACCCCGGTTTCGTCCGTGAAAGCATCGAGGATCTTCATCATCGGGCTGTCTGCGGTGTTGACCATCATCCGGCGCCAGGCGCCGCTGAGCTTCTGGTAGAGTACATAGCGTGCATAGGCGTGGCCGTTGCCACTGAAGGCCTGGACCGCCTTCTGCCAGCCAGCTGCTTCCGCTTCGTTTTCAAATCGCACGACGTCTGCAGCGGCCTGACCGCGAGCGGCAATGGCTTTGGCTTCATCCATCGAGGCTTCCAGCTTCAGCTGGGCCACGGCCAGCTGCTGGTTGGCCAGCGTGAGCGCCACCTGCTGTTCTTCCGCCGCTTTGGTTGTGGGCTTCACAATCGACTGATCGGCTGTGACCAGCTCCTGTTTCTGCGAGACCATGGACTTCTCAATCGCCAGCTTCTGCTCGGATTCCTGCTGGAGCGTCTGCTGCCGGTACTGCAGTTCTTCCTGTTTGGCAATCTCCCGCATCCGTACCGGTTCAGCAATCTTCTCGGGCGGGCGAATGGTCGTGATCAGCGCCTGAATGATTTCGATTCCCAGAGGTTCGCAGGCCATCTGCATTTCGGCCTCAAATGCTTTCTGAAAGGCGGCCCGCGTCTCGCCCTGGATGAACTCGCGGCCCGAGGAATTGGAACCCTGCAGGCGGCAGAAACTGCGAGCGTTGGGCATGATCACGGTCTGCACAATCTCTTCATCGATCTGCGGACCGTTATCGGAACGGTTGAAGAGCACGTACACGTCAGCCGCCTTCTGCGGATTGACGCGAAATTCAATCACACCGTCCAGACTCACCCAGAACCCGTCCTTGGATGGAAAGCCCATGTCGTCTTCCTGTCCCAGATTGAAACGCTGACTTCGACAGTCCACCAGATCGACTCGCATGACATAGGGATTCAGATAATGCGTACCGGGCTCCAGCGTCAGCTTTTGAACACCGCGTTCGTCGGGAGCCACCAGCAGTGTATTGGGTTCTTTGGCCAGCGGTCCGGCCAGGTTCGTGACCACTCCCTGGTAGCCCGCCGGGATTGTCGTGGGCTGGTGCTTTTCAACTTTGTAGAGGTAGGGGTTGATGGGGTAGCGGCCCGGGTTGAGCACTCCGGGGACGATGCCCTTTGTGGTGGCTTCGCCCTGAGCGTCGACTTTGGCGAGGAATTCTCCGTAACCGGGATCATCGCCGGTCAGGCTGACCTTGATTCCCATTTCACCGGAGGCGATTTCCACCTGTGGCACGACTTCCCAGGACCACGCGTAGGGACTGCGGAAATAGCGGCCTTCGGTGAGCACCGTGCGCTGAATTCCCTTGTGTTCAGGGGTTGGAGCGACTTCGTCGCTGTTGGCCAGATCACGTCCGATTTTTCGAGTGAGCACGGCAATCTGACCGCTGCCCACATCGATCAGACTGACGTTGTAAGCGACAATCGCCAGCAGCACCAGAAAAATCGGGCCGCCCAGTTTCAGGACAGTCGTTAAAGGGGGAATTCCATTACCTGTGTTCCCGCGACGCGAATACCGCACAATTTCTGATTCCGACATCAGCTGACTCCCGCTGGTCACCTTAGCCTGCCGTTTTCCCAATCTCAAATCATGCCACAAACAACGGGGCAATTGCCTGGCAGTTCATGATATTCGAGCGGATTTCGGAAAATGGCGAAAGCTGAGGACCTGCTCGGGGGGCTGAGCATGTCTGTTGTGAGGACGGGAGGACGCTTATCCCTTCAGGTGCAGATAGCAGTGAATGTGTGGCTGGCCGCGGAAATACCAAACCATGTCCGGTCCCTCGATCTGCCAGGTATCCCAGACCCTGTCGCCACCGATGTCGTACTTGTCTGCGAACCACGACACGTGCAGTCGTTCGACGATGGCTTTCCGTTCGATCGTTGAAATCGTGGCCGCAGCATCGTCCGCGCGAAACATGGCCAGCATCTTTCGCATGGTCTCGATGAAGAGCTGTTTCTGATCGGTGCTGAGTAAGGCGAGCGACAGGCCCTGAGCGGTCACGGGAGTGCTGATGACGGATTCGGGGTTTTCGCTGCGAGGCTCTGCGGAGACGAGTCCCTGACTTTGCTGTGAAGCATCCAGTCCCTGCACGAACTGATTGAAAATGCGGCCCTGATACCAGTAGGGGTTGCCGGGGTGATCGGGCGCTTCATTGAAGTTATCCCGCATGTTCTCTTCGGCATGCGGATAGTGGCCGTAGAAGATCGGCGCGCCGCCGAACCCCTGACCAGTATCGGTGTGCGCATTGCAGCGGCGAGTGACATGGTGGCCGGTAAAGAGAAACTCAAAATCTGCATCGTCCGGGGTTCCGAAGAAGCCGGCTGCCGGCGCGTTTTTGGCCTGGCCGTACTGATCAATCTGAACCTGTTTGCGGACATCGGCCAGATATTCGGGGCTGTGCAGGGAGTCGAAGATGCGGCGAATGAGTTCCTGCTGGTCGGGATTGAAGGTTGAGGGGATACGGTGATTTGGGTGAATATACCACCAGTTACTGACATACTGGCGGCGCGGGTGATTGGCTGGCAGGCAGACTTTGGAGCGTTGTTCATCGGTGAGGCTTTTCCAGAGCTGCATCGGGAGCGAATCGCTGGTGGATGCGGGCGGCCGCGACAGAGGTGACGGGTTGGCCTGAGTGTTCGCGGGTATGAGCGTCAGGGCGGCAGCGGACGTCCCGGCGAGACTGAGAAACTTGCGACGATTCAGGGCGTTCATCGGAGACTTTCCTGAGGGAATGCGCGGGTGGACGGGCGAGTGCTGTGGACTGTCAGAAGAGTGCCGTGAGCGGTTCACCGACATCGAGGAGGTTGTAGGGGCGATTCTGGTTGTCATAGGCCGTGAGATCACTGACACCCATAGCGTGGTAAACAGTTTTGGTGATATCGGCGGGTGTGAGCGGGCGATCCTGGGGATATTCGCCATAGCGGTCGCTGCTGCCCCACACCTGCCCTCCACGAATTCCGCCGCCGGCCAGCAGATCTGTCAGGCAGTGTGTCCAGTGATCGCGACCGGCTCCGGACGGTCCGCCGGAGCGTGGATCGCCGATACGGGGCTTGCGTCCCATTTCGCTGGTGACAAGCAGCAGAGTCTGATCCAGCAGCCCGCGCTCGTGCAGATCGGCAATGAGTGCTGAAAAACCGCGGTCGAATTCCGGAAGGAGCCAGTCCTGAAGGCACGCGAAGTTATTGCCGTGGGTATCCCAGCCACCGCCGCTGGCACATTTGCGTTTGTTGGATTCCTTTTCGTCACCCATCCAGAAGACAGTGATGAACGGCACTTCGGCTTCGACAAGTCGTCTGGCGAGAATCAGGCTGGTCCCGTTGATGGACCGTCCGTAGCGGTCGAGGACTTCCGGGGATTCGTCGGCGAGGTTGAAGGCGGAGGTAGTACGTGAGGAGGCCAGCAGCGAGAATGCGCGTTGCTGCTGTGCGGACCAGGCTGCGATTCGGCTGGATTCATCCAGTCCGCGGCGAGCGGAGTCGATGGCTTTGAGCATGGCGTTGCGGCTGGTGAGCCGTTGCGGAGAGACGTCGCCTTCGAGGGTAATGGCGGGGGCCTGGAAGTGGAGTGGTTTTTCGCGGCTGCCGTTGACGTAGAGCGGATCAAACTGGGTGCCCAGCCGTGCAGAGAACTGGCCGGGGCGGGTATAGGCCGGTGCACCTTCCATGTGGGGCACTGTGATCGCGTTGGTGAGTTCCGGGTGGGCCTGTCGCCGGGACGCCACGACCGCTCCCATGTAGGGCCAGTCGGATGCGTACGGCGTGCGGTTATTGCCGAGGCTTAGAAAGGTGGAATCGGGCACGTGGCCGGTGAGATTGTAGTAGTAGCCGGCATGATGATCGTTGGTGCTGACGGAGCCACCGATGCTGTTGACGACTGCCAGGTGATGGGCCTGCTGGGCCAGCATTGGCAGGTGTTCGCAGAGCCGCACGCCCGGGGCTGAGGTGCTGATGGGATGGAACGGGCCGCGATATTCGAGCGGTGCGTGGGGCTTCATGTCCCACGTGTCGATGTGGGAGGCGCCACCGCTGAGGAAGAACAGAATGGTGGAACGAGCGGTGCCGCCGGCGGGGTTATCGGAGCGAGCAGACGTAGCGGCGGTGACACGGTTATCGGCGACACGGGGATCGGCAAAGCTGTACCCCGAAACACCAGCAGCGGAGGCGATGAGGAATCGACGGCGTTGCATGGCGGGTTCCTTTTCAGGCGGGCGGAGTGGGCTGGGGAGTGTCAGGCTACCTGACGGTCTGCATCGGGACAACTCCAAAAGCCCCGGAAATCGGGGAAGTGGTGTGGTGTGCTGCGGGGCTGAGTCGGGGTTGAACCGGGGGCACGGCTGAGGCTGGGGCTGGGGTTGGGGTTGGGGTTGGGTTCAGACGCGCACAGCTTCGGCGGTTTCGGCGAGCAGTTCGGGGTGTTTTTTTCGCAGGGGTTCGATGTATTCAGCAATCAGGGCATCGACCTGTTCGGGGGCGCGGCCGACGAAGCGGGCGGCGTCGAGTGTTCCGCTGAGATTGACTGCGCGGAAGGCGTTGTCGGACTGAAGTCGTTCGAGCAGGTCGTTGGGACGACCTTCGCGTTTGACCTGTTCGGCGGCTGCCTGACTGTGGGAGCGGATTACTTCGTGGAGTTCCTGGCGGTCGCCGCCGGCCTGAACGCCGGCCATGAGGATTTCTTCGGTGGCCATGAACGGGAGTTCGGCCTGCAGGTGAGCGGCGATGACTTTGGGGTAGACAACCATGCCATCGGTGATGTTGCGATAGAGGATCAGGCAGGCGTCGGTGGCAAGGAATGCCTGGGGGAGTGCGAGTCGGCGGATGGCGCTGTCATCGAGCGAGCGTTCGAGCCACTGGGTGGCCATGGTGGCATCGACACCGGACTGCTGGCTGATAACGAAGCGGGCAAGGGAGCACATGCGTTCGCTGCGCATGGGGTTGCGTTTGTAGGCCATGGCGGAAGAACCGATCTGGGATTTCTCGAACGGCTCTTCGATTTCCTTGCGGTGCTGGAGGATGCGAATGTCGCTGCCGGCCTTGTGGCAGGATTGGGCGAGTCCATTGAGGGCGCTCATGACCTGCGAGTCGGACTTGCGGGAATAGGTCTGTCCGGTGACGGCGTGAGAAGAGCTGAAGCCCATGCGGGCGGTGACCATGCGGTCGAGTTCTTCGACTTTGGCATGATCGCCGTGGAAGAGTGTCAGAAAGGATGCCTGGGTGCCGGTTGTGCCCTTGACGCCGCGGAAGCGGAGCGTCTGCAGGCGGTGTTCGAGTTCTTCGAGGTCCAGGAGCAGGTCCCAGCACCACAGGGCCGCTCGTTTGCCGACGGTTGTGGGCTGAGCGGGCTGCAGGTGGGTGAACCCAAGACAAGGCAGGCTGCGCCAGGTGCTGGCGAAGCGGGCCAGCTGATCGATGACCTGGACGAGTCGTTTGCGGAGCAGTTGGAGACTGTCGCGCATGAGAATCAGTTCGGAGTTGTCGGTGACGAAGCAGCTGGTGGCACCGAGGTGAATGATGGGGCGGGCGGCGGGAATCTGGTCTCCCCAGGAGTAGACGTGGGCCATCACATCATGCCTGAGCTGACGTTCGTAGCGGTCAGCAGCCGCGAAATCAATCTGCTCCCGCGTGGCCTGCATCTGCTGAATCTGATCGGTGGAGATTGCAAGGCCGAGTTCGCGCTGGCAGTCGGCGAGGGCGATCCAGAGTGTTCGCCAGATGGAGTGGCGGTTCTGGGCGGACCAGATGCGGGCCATGTCACGCGACGCGTAGCGGGTGATGAGCGGATTTTCGTAGAGTTCAGAGGACATGCTTCGGGTTCCGAGGGCGGATTTTCGGTGATTCCGGGTCAGGCCTGAGTGGTGCGGAAACGCATGGTCAGAAAGTCCCAGTCCGGGTTTTGTTTCTGACAGTGGAGGGCTTCCCATTCGGACTGAAAGAGCACCGCACGCTGATCGTACTGGTCGATGACTTCGCGAGCGGATGAGAGCAGTTGCAGGTCGCGGGGGGAGCTGGTTTTCGGGACGATCCAGCGGGCGACTTTGTAGTTCAGCCAGCGGACTTCGGTGTCGGTATCGTATTCGGATTTGAGCCGAAAGCGGACGACATCGAACTGGAGTTCTCCGACGGCTGCCAGCACGGTCTGGCGAACGGCTGTGTTGGGGGTTTGAAAGACCTGAATGGCGCCTTCTTCGAGCAGCTGTGTGAGTCCGCGTTCGAACTGTTTGCGGCGACCGGTATCGGTACAGACCATGGTGGCGAAGAATTCCGGAGAGAACTGCGGGAGCGGTTCGTAGGCGATGGCCGGGCCTTCGCAGATGGTGTCACCCAGCAGAAATTCGCCGGGGTTGACCAGTCCGATAATGTCGCCGGGGAACGCTTCATCCATCGTCTCTCGTTCCTGACCAAACAGTTTATGGGCCCGTTTGATGCGAATCCGTCGCCCGGTACGCGGATGAAAGACTTCCATATCGCGACGAAAGAGCCCTGAACAGACGCGGACAAAGGCAATACGGTCGCGGTGCCGCGGATCCAGATTGGCCTGAATTTTAAAGACAAAGCCCGAAAATTCCGGCCGCGTGGCGGAAATCGGCCCGGTTTCGCTGAGACGGTCTCGAGGGGGCGGGCAGAATTTGAGGAACCCTCTGAGAAACTGTTCGACACCGTAGTTTGTCAGCGCACTGCCGAAGAATACGGGAGTGATTTCGCCTTTCAGAAACCGGGCCTGATCCCAGCTGGCGCCGGCGACCGCCAGCAGTTCGACTTCTTCCTGGGCCTGGGCAACGATGCCGTCGGGCATGGATTCGGCAGACACCTGAGCGAGTGGCTGAATGCGGGCGGCAATGCGATGGACGTTGTCCCGCGTCTCAAAGATGCAGGCCTGGTTGGTGTCCAGCTGGATCACGCCGCGAAAGTCGAATCCTGTTCCCAGCGGCCAGTTCACCGGGACCGGGACGATTCCCAGCCTGCTTTCGATATCTTCCAGCACTTCGAGGGTGGCTTTGCCGGGACGATCAACCTTATTAACGAAGGTGATCACGGGGATTTTGCGCAGGCGACAGACATTGAAGAGCTTTTCGGTCTGGCTTTCGACACCGTTGGCAAGGTCCAGCACCATCACGGCGCAGTCGGCCGCCACCAGAGTGCGGTAGGTGTCCTCACTGAAATCCTTGTGCCCGGGCGTATCCAGCAGGTTGATCTGCACACCGTCGAATTCGAAGGCAAGCACTGTGGAGCTGACTGAAATCCCGCGCTGACGCTCCAGCTCCATCCAGTCGGATGTGGCACCCCGCTGATTTTTGCGGCCGCGAACCGCGCCGGCCGCTTCGATACAGCCGCCGTACAGCAGCAGCTTTTCAGTCAGCGTCGTTTTGCCGGCGTCAGGGTGCGAAATGATGGCAAATGTTCGCCGGCGTGAGGCTTCGCGGGCGACCACAGGATCGGAAAGTGTCATTGCAGAAAAATTCGACTGATGGCGATGGCGGTTCCGGGAATACCGCCTGGCTGTGCAGGGCACGCTGGTGGCGGAACGCGGAATTGTACAGCAAAACCGTCTGTCCAGGGTGAATTGGCCATGATTTTCTTCAAAACACGCCATCCCGCAGGTTCAGTACGCCCGATGCCTTGAACCAACGCCCGTCGAATGCCCGTGCATGCACCCGGACCCCTGACCTCTTCAGGGCTGCCACGCCCCACCGGATCTACGGGAGTGTACCGCTCCCCAGAAGATCACCCTGATCATAGGGGGCGGGGGGAGCCGGATAGGTCGGAGAGGCCGGATACGTCGGCGTCGTCTGGCCGGGATAGGGGTTCACCGGCGGCTGCAGATAGTAGCCGGACATGCTCTGGCACGATTCGGCGCAGTGCACGAGTTCCGTATTGACGGCGTGGCCGAGCGTGGCCAGACCTGCGATGCAGCCGATCTCAATGACGGTCGTGATCAGCACGATCTCGGCGGAGACAATCACACCGTCTTCGCTGGAAAGGAATCGCCAGGCGGACTGGATCATGGTGCAGCTTTCCTGCGGCAGTCTGCAACGCACTTCCCCTGAAATGCGCTGCCAGCCGTGGACGAAGTGTACTCCCGGAATTCCCGGCCCGGCGGTCGGAAGTTTCCGGATTTCACCGCCTGCAATTGTTGTCCGTGACGAATTTAGCGAGACTACCGGGGAACGGGCCCAGCCGGGCGATGGTCCTTTGAAGACTCCGGGAACGGAAAATCGCATGACGAAACGGATCGGGATTCTGGCTCTGCTGCATGAGAGCAACACATTTCTGCATGAACCGACAGATCTGACCCATTTCCAACTCAATCTGCTCACGTCCGGAGACGCGGTGTGTGCGGCATTTCGCAACACGCCCCACGAAGTCGGTGGTTTCCTGCAGGCGATCGACGAAACCCCCGAAGTGAAGGCTGTCGGGATCTTCGCCGCCCGCGCGATGCCGTACGGCCCGATTTCCGCGGACTGCTGGGACCAGCTGTGTGCCCGGCTGCAGACAGCCCTCCAGGCAGCGCTGCCGCTGGACGGTCTGCTGGTGGCCCCGCACGGTGCCACGGTGGCCGAAAATGCCGCGGATGCCGATGGTGACTGGCTGTCGCGCGTGCGACAGATCGTCGGCCCGGAACTGCCCATCGTGGGCACACTTGATCTGCACGCCAACGTTTCAGCGAAGATGGCCAGCGCCTGCGATGCTCTGTTCGGCTATCGCAGCAATCCGCATCTGGATCAGTTTGCGCGGGGACTCCAGGCCGGACGCTGCCTGATTCGCGCCCTGTCCACCGGAATTCGCCCACAAATGTCGCTCGTTCAGCTGCCGCTGTGCGTGAATATCGAGCGTCAGGCGACCGAAGAGCCTCAGGGGCTGCAGCTGCGTGAACGGGCCGATCAGCTGGCAGCCACGGCCGACCACGTGCATGGTCTGTCATACCTGTTTGGATTTCCTTATTCGGACGTGCCGGAAATGGGCGCATCCGTGCTGGCAGTCGCAGACTCTGCCGACGTGGCACACGGTCTGGCGACCGATCTGGCAAATTTCTGGTGGTCGCACCGCGAAGACTTTGCCGGGCATCTTGTTTCAGTGGAGCAGGCGATTGCGGAGGCGGTCCGGCAGGGGCACTCAGACGGTCCGGTGGGCCTGCTGGACATGGGCGACAATGTCGGCGGTGGCAGTCCCGGCGACGGCACCTGGATCGCTCACGCATGGCTGCAGCACGGCCAGGGCCCCTGTCTGACAGTGCTGGCGGACGCTGCCGCGGTGTCGCGATCCGAGGCGGCCGGGATCGGCAACAGCTGGTCCGGCCCGATCGGCGCACGCGTGGATCCGCTCAGACATGGACCACCGCTCGAAGACGAATGGACCGTCTTGGGGCTGGCGGATGGCAAATTTCATGAGACGGAAGCCCGGCACGGAGGATATTCGCGGTTTGATCAGGGGCTCACAGCCGTGCTGCGGGGACGTCGGGGTCTGATCGTGCAGGTCACCACGCTGCGAATGGCGCCATTAAGTCTTCAGCAGGTGTTATCAGCAGGCATCCGTCCGGAACAGTTTGCCGCTGTGGTGCTCAAAGGCGTCCACGCACCCGTGGCGGCGTGGCGATCCGTGTGCAGCCGCCTGATTCGCGTGAACACGGATGGCGTCACGACGGCGGATTTGGGACGTTTAACATTTGCCCGGCGACGAGTACCTATGTATCCCTTTGAGCCGGCAGTCAGCTGGCAGGCGGAGTAGCGAGATGGCGGAACTGACAACATCCCCGACGCGCATGCGGTACCTCATGATTCTCATGGGAACACTGGTTGCTGTGCTTCTGTATCTGGACCGCATCTGCCTCAGCACTGCAATTGCATCTGTTGAGCAGGATCTGGGGATTTCGCGTGACCAGCGTGATCTGCTGCTGGGCGCGTTTTTCTGGAGCTACGCTCTGGGTCAGCTCCCGGCGGGCTGGCTGGGTGATCGCTACGGCGCTCGCTGGATGCTGGGACTGTTTATCCTGCTGTGGTCGGTGAGTACCGGGCTGCTGGGGTTTGCAACGACGCTTGCCAGTGTGTGGTGGCTGCGGCTTTCCTGCGGTTTGTTCGAGGCCGGCGCGTATCCGCTCGCAGCCGGTATTGTGCGGCGGTGGGTGCCGCTGCATTCGCGGGGAGTGGCCAGTTCTTTGATCGCTGTCGGCGGTCGCCTTGGCGGGGCACTCGCCCCGGTCTTCACAATCCAGCTGATGCTCTGGTGGACCTTCGGCGCTGACTGGAGCGATCTGCCTCAGGACGCGGAAGCCGACATTCGCAGCTGGCGTCCGGTGATGATGCTTTACGGTGGCGCAGGGGTGCTCATTGCAGGCGTGTTTGTGATCTTTTTTCGGGACTGGCCGGAAGAACATCCGCTGGTGAATGAGCCAGAGCGGCGACTGATCGAGCCGGACCGGGCTGTGGCAGCCGTTCGCCCGTCACGATCGCTGGAGCTGCCGCCGGTGTGGGCGATGATCAGGTCACTGCCGATGTGGATGAACTGTGTGGTGCAGTTTGCGGCCAACCTCGGCTGGGCCTTTCTGGTGACCAGTCTGCCGGTGTTTCTCAAGGAGCGGTATGGGACCAGTCAGGGGAGCACTGGATGGCTGCAAAGCCTGCCGCTGGCC
>JBJTOM010000112.1:0-5260 GCA_046074585.1 Planctomycetota bacterium
GCTCTGGAACTCCCCGGAACCGCCGAAGCCGCCAAGTAATCACACTCAGAAACTCGCCAGACAACATCAGGCTTCGGTGTTCGCCGAAGCCTGATTGCGTTTGCCACCTTGGAAAATCCCGGTGTCTCCTTGCTTTTGACATTGAATCGGCCACCCACACCTGCTACCCTGCAACGCTCGAAAATTTTCCACCAGACGCCCAAATCTGTCCTGTTTCGGGCATTCAAACTCAAATTCGCCCTGGTTTTTTCCGAATCACACTGATTCCTGGCCCGTTCCTGGCCCGTTCTTATCCCGCAGACCCCGCTTTTCTTTTCCGTCAAAGCGCACATTCATGAGCACTCTGAAAAAGAACAAACGCATCAAACGCGCCGCTCTGGTCGAACTCTACGGCGACCTCAAACCCGGTCGCGGCAATAAGAAGACTGAACGCGGTAAAGCAAAATACCTCGGTGGCAACGGCCGTAAAACCACCGGGATCTCCAAACGCGTCTATCGTCGCAACCTGAAAAAGGTTCAGGTGGTCGAAAATGGGGCCGTTGTATCACGCCGCATTCCCGTACGACTCATCCGATCCGGAGCCATCACCAAGCCCGTCGCTCAGGACCCGTTTGCGCTCCCGGAAAAGAACTGATCCCTTCGCCTCACAGGCGCCCAATGCTCACCCGATTCCGACCCGCGGCCTCAACCCGCGGGTCGTGTCATTTGTGGAATTCAGCCTGGCTTTGTCAAATTCCAGCCCCAACCCACCCCGCCTGTGGTTGATCCCGCTCAATTCTCTCCTAGGATCCTTCACAGCATTCCCGCTCAGATCGCAACCCGAGACCTCCTCCAAAAGTCCGCTCCCATGCCCACAGCCGAACAACTGCAGATCCTCGTCTCAAACGTCGTCGAACCCTGCACCCAAAGGCCACTGGGTGACCTGCGCATGATTCGCGATACGTTCGTCAACGGCACAGACGCTCGCGTCCGCATTGAATTACCCACCCCGGCCTACCCCGAAACCAAACAGCTTGAAGCCGCCATCCGCCAGCGGATTCAGTTCGCTGCCCCGGAACTCCAGCCCCGCATTGAAATCCACAGCACCGTCCGTGGTAAGGACACCGGCGGCCGAATCGGGCTCAATGTCCATAATATTATCGCCGTCGGCAGCGGAAAAGGGGGCGTTGGCAAAAGCACCGTGGCGGCCGGTCTTGCCTGCGGTCTCCACTCGTTCGGCTGCCGCGTCGGACTTATGGACGCCGACGTCTACGGGCCCAGCATTCCGCACCTGATGCACGCGGAAGGCCGACCCGGTGCCGAAGAACTCACCGATGCTCAGGGCAACCGCATCATGCGAATCGAGCCGATTGATGCCGGCGGTGTGAAACTGATGTCCATGGGTTTCTTCATCGATCAGGGCCAGTCAGTCGTCTGGCGCGGTCCCATGCTCCACAAGGCCCTCACGCAATTCCTCAAGGACACCAACTGGGGTGAACTTGACTACCTCATCATTGACCTCCCCCCAGGCACCGGGGACGTCAGCCTGACTCTTGCTCAGCAGGTTGGACTGGCCGGTGCCGTCGTGGTCTGCACTCCTCAGCAGGTCGCGCTGCTGGATGCCATCAAAGCCGTCGACATGTACCAGAAAGTCAACGTGCCAATCCTTGGTTTCGTGGAAAACATGACTGGTGACATTTTCGGCCGTGGCGGTGTGCAGAAAGTCGCTCAGGAACTCAAACTGCCCTTCCTCGGCGAAATCCCGCTCAATGCCTGCATTCGCGAATTCGGCGACCGTGGTCACATGATGCAACTGCTCACCGATGACAACCCGTCCCGTGAACCCCTGCGAAAAGTCTGTCAGAACGTCGCCATGCAGGTGTTCAGGGAAATCATCCGTTCCCCGGCTGGCCCCGTCCTGGAAATTCTCTGAACATGCCTGCAACTCTGGCGGAAATCTTCGAGGAATTTGCGGATCTGGACCAGCAGGACCAGTCCCAGTTTCTCCTCGAACTGGGTGATGAGCTCCCTGGCTTTCCCGTCGATCAGCGCACCGAATCCAATCGTGTGCACGGCTGCCAAAGTCAGGTCTGGCTCATCGCTCACCACCGCGGAAATGGCCCGGACGCGCACCTCCAGATCCTTGCCGACAGCGATTCCACCATCGTTCGCGGATTGATTGCCATCCTGCAGGCCGCTTACCAGGGACTCACTGCCGCCGAAATCCTCCGCTACGACATCCAGGCCGTCTTCCGACAGCTCAACCTGCAGCAGCACATTTCCCCCCAACGCCGCAATGGACTGCGTGGCATGGTGGAACGCATCCAGCTGCTTGCCGGTCGCCTTGCCGGCTCCGTCGCTCCGGCCGTTCCGCTGTCTCTTCCGGGCGCTATCCCCGTGCCGGAACCCCCACAGCCACTCCTGCCGCGAACGATTCCCGGAGCCGCCTTTGATGTGCTCAAAATCCGCAGCCAGTTCCCCGTACTCAATCGCCGACTGCCCTCCGGTGGATTCCCTGTCTATCTCGACAGCGGTGCCTCTGCCCAGAAACCACGCTCCGTCATCGATGCCCAAAGAGACGTCGAAGAACAGTACTTTGCAAACGCACACCGGGGCACTTATCAGTTTGGCGTTCGCATCGACGAAGCCTTCGAGGGAGCGCGAGCCGATGTCGCTCGCTTCATTCATGCGCCCTCACCGGAATGCGTCATCTTCACCCCGGGCACAACCATCGGCCTGAATCTGATCGCAGCAGGCTGGGCCGTTCCCAGACTCCAGCCCGGCGATGAAATCCTCACCACCGTCATGGAGCACCATGCCAACTTTGTCCCCTGGCAGCAGGCTGCTCTGCGGACCGGCGCTGTCCTCAAATTCCTCCCGCTCACTTCCGATGGGCGACTCGATTCCGCACAGTTCGACTCCGCGTTCACGCCTCGCACCCGAGTCGTCGCCATCACTGCCATGTCCAATATGCTGGGCACGATCAACCCCATTCGCGAACTGGCTCGACGCGCTCGCGCTGTCGGTGCCTGCATCGTCGTCGATGGCGCCCAAAGTGTTCCACACCTGCCCACCAACGTGATCGCAGACAATATCGACTTTCTCGTCTTCAGCGGACATAAAGTCTACGGACCCACCGGCGTCGGGGTGCTCTATGGTCGCCCTGAGCGACTGGAGGAAATGCAGCCAATCCACTTCGGTGGACATATGATCGCTCAGGTAGCCCTCGACAGGTCCACCTGGTCCGCTCCACCCGCACGATTTGAAGCCGGCACCATGCCCATCGTACAGGTGATCGGCCTGGGCGCCGCCATCCGCTGGATGGAATCGACCGGTGTGGACGACATCCATGCCTGGGAGATGCACCTGACAGGCCTGCTGTATGATCGGCTGTCTCAGATTCAAGGACTCCGCATCTTCGGGCCAGCACCGGAATTCCGCGGAGGCATCATCAGCTTCCGCATCGAAGGCGTTCACCCCGAAGATCTCGCTGCCATCCTCGATCAGCACGATGTCTTCACGCGGCATGGTCATCACTGCACCATGCCGCTCCACACGGCACTGAATGTTTCTGCCAGTACCCGCGTCAGCTTTGGTGCCTACAACACGGTCGATGACGTGGAAGTGTTTCTGCGAGCCCTGCAGAAGGCTCTCACACGGCTGCGCAGATAACAGCCGACTTCGCCGATCACAACAGGGCTGATCCTGCCGGCCGAAACCTCCACCGAACAAGCGCCAGTACATCGTCGATTATCGGGTTTCCGTCACCTCGAAACCGCTGCGATAGGATTTTGTCAACAGCTGATCAGCAGCCGGCAGACTGGTGCGAAACGCCGCTGCATCCCACGCGATCGACTGGCCCGGCAGCCGTGCCGCCACATTCCCCAGCTGCACCGTTTCGGTCAGGGGGCCGGCGTAATCGAAACCGTCGGTTGTTTTCTTCCCGGCCAGCACGGCATCGACCCAGTCGTGCCAGTGGCTGGTTCCCTGCACTTTTGGCATGGTGAAGCTGGCAAACCTGTCGGCGGGATAGAGCTGCGGCATGCCGACGTGCGGGAGCACCATCGTGCCGCCTTCACCGATGAACAGCGAACCGCCTCCCGGAAGATCACGCCCCTCTGGCATCCCGGCCAGCTCCTTCGGGGGCTTGAGGCCTCCGTCACGCCAGGTCAGAGTGATCGTTCCGGCCGTAAACTCGGTTCCGGGAAACTCAAACACCACCGTCTCCGGTCCAGGCCAGACTTCACGGGTGGTACCGTCATTTGTCGCCTGAATCCGCTGCGGATGGCGAATGCCCAGAGCGGTAAAGACGGGGTCGAGAATATGACAGCCAAAGTCCCCCAGTGCACCTGAGCCAAAGTCCTGCCAGTCACGCCACTTGAACGGATGGTACACCTCCGGGGCAAACGGCCGTTCAGGAGCAGCCCCGAGCCAGAGATCCCAGCTGACGCCGGCCGGTACAGGAGCAGCTGCAGGGCGGTCAGTGCGATTGCAGTACTGACGCCCCTGCACTCCCACCCACGAATGCACTTCACGAACCTTCCCGATCACGCCCTCACGAATGAGCCGCACGCCAAGGCGATATTCCGCGGCGGAATGAATCTGATTGCCCATCTGAGTCGTTACGCCGGACTTTTCCGCCTGCAGTCGCAGCTGGCGAGCCTCCCAGACAGTGTGTGTGAGCGGTTTCTGACAATAGACGTGCTTGCCAGCTCGCATCGCTGCCATGGCGACCGGAGCATGCATGTGGTCCGGAGTCGAGACGATGACTGCGTCGAGACCACCACCAAGATCAGCCAGCAGCTCGCGGTAGTCCTGCCAGTGCTTTACGCCGGGATACGCCGCGTCCGCCTTGTCGAAACGGCTGGCGTCAATGTCACAAAACCCTACAAACTTCACCGCCGCGTGACTGCCGATGTTGGACAAATCAGCCCAGCCCATGCCGTTGACACCAATAGCCGCAACATGCAGCTCCTTTCGCCGAACGGCTGCGGAAACGAAAGCCGGCGCTGCGGTGGCAGCTGCCAGCATGGAACCGGACTGCTGCAAAAACTGACGACGGCTGGATACAAATGACTGGGCCATGCGGGGGGCTCCGGAATTGAAGGGCAGGGGCGGTCTCCTGATATGCTAAATACAGCCTCCGCCACAGTCAAATAAGCCAGTTCATTACGTTGTGGTGCCATGCACCCTGCACCACCGGGGGGTGCGAAGCTGGGATGGCGAAACGGCGCGAACATGGGCTCACCGGGATAATTCAGTTCCGCCTGCCACTTGACAT
>JBJTOM010000113.1:0-1812 GCA_046074585.1 Planctomycetota bacterium
CTGACGCAAGGCGTGCGGTCGATGTTAATCGGCCGGTCACGTCCGTGGTGGGGCGCTGGGCACGCGCGCACGTACTGTTACCGGGGGATTGACATCCATTTTTTGACGGCACCTGCCGTCAAAAAATAGAGCACGAGCATCGAGAAGGGAGAGAGGAGACTCTCGACTTTCTTTATGCTTCTGCGGTCTCCTCTCCACTTTCTACTTGCTCACTCGCACGCCCCAGCCCCTGCCCGGATTCCCACGAGGGCCGTGGCTGTGCTGTTGCCCGCGGACTGCCGTCCGGCGGCTCAGCAACGCGTTTCACTTCTCACTTCGAAGCGTCATAGGGTTTGGCTTGGTACTCCGCTTCCTCACGGGCGCGGCTCGCTGGTCGCATTTGCGGGGTCCTTTGCCCGCGGACTGCCGTCCGACGGCTCAGCAGCGCGTGACAGGGGGATTGACATCCCCGCACGCCTTGTGATTGCGGGGCTGATGAAAAGGACGAAATCGGGTGTCCTCAACATCGTTTCGCCACACCAGTTTCGCGCTCGCGGCGGTTCAAAATGCATGGCCGTTCTTCGCTTCGGCTGAGCTGGCGGCGCGGAGGGTCAGTCTGTAAGGATGTGCCGGGCCGCCGCGGTCGTGAGCATCCTGCAGCGTGATGAGATAGCGGCCTGCGGGAAGTTCGGCTGTGATCTCGGCATCTTTTGTGTCAGCCTGGTCGTCGCTGCTCTGGATAACGGCTCCGGTGTCCGTCCAGAGTATCAGGACAGGATCCAGTCCCGACCCGAGGGTTGCGGCATCAGCGCGGATCTTTACCCGTTCGGGCTGTGCCAGCTCGAACATAAACACATCCACATTGGCGTCCGCATGGATACTGCCCGCGATGAGCTGCGGGAAGGACACTCGCTGGGCCTGTCGAAAACCGTCATTTGGCTCTATTTCAGAGACTTCAGGCACGTCGCTGCCGATGAGCAGTGGTCGGGGAGCGGATTCGCCGACGGCTGTGCGAACCGAGATCTGCGCGGCACCTGCTGCCATCCCCTCAGGCACCTGCACATCCAGTTCCAGCTGCTCATCGCCAATCTGCTCCGCTTTTTGCTTTCCCGGAACAGCGGCAGTCGCATGAGAGACGACGCTGATCTGCAGTTCAGGGCGGTCGCTGGATACTGCCGTGGAATCTTTCAGTGCCCAGCCGCGGAGTACCACGCGGGTTTTCTGTCCGACTGGAATGCCAGGCGGAATCATCAGGGCGATCCGGGGTGGTTTTGCAGGCGGATCCTCGGCCCACAGGCCACCTGTCACAGAGAGCAGTGGCAGAAGTGCGGCGGCCATCTGCAGCAGCCGTGCAGCGCTGGCGGTCCGGCATGGACGAGTGCTCACCGTTTGCCAGGAAACAGAACTCTCAGCCATAGAGTGCCTCGATTGCCTGGCCTTCCTGCAGGATGGGCACAGGTCGGCCGTCCGGAGTGTAGAGGTGTTTGTGCGGATCAATTCCGAGTGATTGATAGATCGTGAAGGCGACGTCAGCAGGTCCGATTGGCGAATCGACCACCTGTGCCCCCTGAGGATCGGTTTGCCCCAGCACTTTGCCGGGCACAACGCCGGCACCGCAGAAGAGCAGAGAGGCGGCTGGTCCCCAGTGATCGCGGCCCGCGTCCTTATTGATCTTCGGCGTTCGGCCGAATTCTCCCATGGCCACCACGAGGACATCCTTGAGCAGGCCGCGGTGGTCCATGTCCGTAACGAGGGCTGAAAAGCCACGATCAAAATCCGGGAGTTTCTTTTCGAGGCCGTCCCAGATTTTCGCGTGATGATCCCAGCCACCGA
>JBJTOM010000114.1:0-5168 GCA_046074585.1 Planctomycetota bacterium
TGACGCACCGCCTTGCGGGCTTCATCCGGGCCGTTGATCACGCCTTCGACAGGACCGGGATCTTCGCGAAATCGCCCCCGCAGTCCATTGGACGGATCTGCGTGTCCGCCCGTGGTGGCCAGTGATTTTCCGGCAGTGAAGATCCGTGGTCCCACGACCCAGCCTTCGCTGATCGCCTTCCGCAGCGCCACGGAATTGACGCCGTTATCACCCAGTTCACGCACGGTGGTGAAGCCTGCCATGAGCGTCGCGCGGGCGTACACCGTGGAACGCAGCGCGTAGTCGGCTTCGTCGAGAAAGAACTTTTCGGTGTACGAGTCCTTTGAATGCTGGGACATGAGATGAGTGTGCATGTCCATGAGTCCCGGGAGCACGGTGAGATGGCGCAGATCGATCAGGCGATCACCCTCACCGGGCGGCACAAACCCGGGGACGATTTCAATGATGCGGCCCGCGTCGATTTTGATGGTGACGTTTGTCTGCGGCTGAGGGCTGATGCCGTCGATGAGCCGTGCTGCGTGGATCAGAATCGCACCGGACGCCTCGCCCACAATTGACAGACAACAGACAGTCAGTACGAGCAGACGGAGAAACACGGAGCTCAGGCATCCAGAGCTGAAGTGCGGTTGCATGCAGCACACCCTTCGAGAAAACCGGGAAGCGAATGGGCCGCAGCGTATCACTGAAACACCTCCGCTGGCAACTCCCCGGCCACTTTGGCACGCCGGATGCCGCAGAAAGTTTCAGACGCTGTGCCGTGCCGCCACGGGGCAGCATTTGGTGTGTCCGGATTCCTGGGGAGGGATTGAGCGATGGGAACGACGCAGTTTCCGACGGTCGTCAGACGCTGGATTTTTCAGAAACCACGGCATCCAACGCCCACGGGCCTCCGCTCCTCCGGCCGGGATGAGCGGCCGAAATCCCGTGAGGGCGAGGCTCCTGCCGAGCCACCGAACGCTGGTCCGCCCTGTGAGCGATTGCCAGCGATTTTGCGAAGCAGCGGGGATCGGTACAGCGCTCGCGTTAAGGATTGGGCTCAGCAGGAGCTTCGCCCTCCCGGCACCGCCTCCTGCCGGAAAGTCAAGGCCATTGGGCTTGTTCCCGTTCTCTGCCTGCTCGTGCTGCTGCTGACCGCGCCGCGGTGTGAGGCGCAGTGGTACACCGGCTGGTATGGCGGCTGGTCGGGCGAAGGTTCGACGCCGTATTCCAGCGCAGTGAAGGCGCACGCGAATCTGGTGGCGGCGGAGGGGCAGGCGGCAGAAAGTTATGCGCGGGCTGCCACGGTGGCCGAACAGGCACGGGCCCGGTTTCTGGAGAATCAGGCGCGGTATGTCGAATGGCGTCGGCAGCAGCAGTGGATCACGGAAGAACGGCGAGCGGCGCGGCATGCAGCGATGCGAGCGAAGGCGGCCAGCCGTCCTGCGCCCCGCGCCCCCACGGACCTCTACCCACCACTCGCACCAGATCAGCTGGACCGACTAACCGGAGAGATCCACTGGCCGCCGTGTCTGCTGGACGCGGAGTACGCGGCTGATCGCACGATTGTTGAAGGGGCGCTGCGAACGCGGGCCGAGACAGGCCCGGACGAACGCACCAGCTCCATTCTGCACGATGCCGCGTGGCGCATGCTCGCACACAGTGCCCCGTCCATGCGGCGACTGGATTCTCAGGAGCATCTTGCCTGCCGCCGATTTCTGAAAAGTTTAATGCTTGAAGGTGAATTTTCTCCGGGAGTTCTGCGATGAACCATTTGCTGGTGAATCCATGTGGTGGCTGGTGCGGTTTTGGTCAGCGGCTGATGACGCTGTCTCCGGCCGGTATCTGCGTTTCAGTCCTGGTCTGGCTGGTGCTGAGCCGCTGCTGTCAGCCGACGTATTCTGAGGACCTTCGCTGGGATGATCCTGATCTTGATCGTCATTTGCGGCAGCTGGATTCGCAGGACGAGATGGATCAGTTGTCGTCGGCAGCGGAACTGGCCGGAATGGGTGCCCGGGCCGCTCCGGCGCGAAAGCGACTGGAGCAGCTGCTGGACAATTCCAACCGCATTCTGCAGCTGGAATGTCTGACGGCACTGGGGGCCATCGGACCGCTCGCTCGGGAATCGGCACCGGCCGTTGCTCGGTTCATCAATTCGGATGCTGCCTTTCTGCAGATAGCGGCGCTTGACAGCCTGCGGCAGATCGGACGGGTTCCGACTGATCAGGTGCCGCGAATTCGGGTATTGGTGGAGGCTGCTGATCCGGCGATTTCCACTGCGGCCGCACGGTGCCTGATTTCTGCGGTCGACGCACCCGATGCCGCCGCAGAATCGCTGCTGCAGACGCTGGTGAAGACACTTCAGCAGTCGCGGCCGGATGTGCGGAGCGAGTCGGCGCTGGGGCTGATGGAAGCAGGGCCGCGAGTGATTCCGCTGGTGCAGCCACTGCTCTCATCTGACCGCTGGCCGGTGCGGATCGAAGCCTGCCGGATCCTGGCCCACTTTAATGCTGATTCTGTCGGTGCCGTCCCCGCACTGCAGGTGCTCATGCACGATCGTGTGGATCTTGTGGTGCGAGCGGCAGCGGAGGCGCTTGGCGAGATCGATGGGGATGCGGTCGGTTCGCTGCCGCTCCTTGCTGAACTGCTGGAACGGGATTCCATGGCGTTGCGAGTCACCGCACTGCGCGCGATGGGGCGGTTCGGACCTCAGGCGGCCGGCCACATTCATCAGCTGACACCGTTTCTCAAAGCCCCGTCACCGATGGAACGGATTGCCGCAGCGGAAGCGCTGCAGGGCATCGGCGGCGGTCATGAGGATGCAATTGCTGCCCTCCTGCCGGTACTCAGCGATCCGCATGTGCACACCGCTGCGCACGCCGCAGCGGCACTGGCAGCTCAGGGCCGCCAGGCCGTGCCATCACTGCTCCCGCTCCTGCAGAATGACCGGCTGCGGAATGCGGTGCTCGAGATCTTCGTCGAGATGGGGCCGGCCGCCGACGCCGCGCTTCCCGAACTGCTCCGCGGCGTCTCAGATGGATATCGAAATCCCATTTCACGCAGACTGGCACTCCGGGCAATCGGGGCGATGGGATCACACGCGGCTGAGGCAGGGCCGGAGGTCATTGCTCTGCTTCGGAATCCCGCGCAGCGCGAGCTGCATCCCGCAGCCGCCTGGGTGCTCGGGAGGATCGGCAGCAGCGACGCCATTCCCGCCCTGCAGCAGGCTGCTGATTCGACCGATCAGCGAACACAGGCGGCCGCCGCCTGGGCACTCGTGATGCTGCATGCCGATGATGAGGTGCTCAAACACAAAGCCGTCCCGCTGCTGCTGACAGCCTGTGACAACAGCCTGCCGTTTGTACGGCGCGAGGCACTGGCAGCACTGGCCGTTATGGGACCTGATGCGTTGGCAGCTGTTCCGGCGCTGATGCGGCTGGCCACTCTGGACGTCGATCCGGTTGTGCGAGCTGCCGCGTTGCACGCACTCGCAGAGATCCGACCATGGAATGCGCCGCAGCGGCCGATCGTCAATAGTGACCTCGCCGCACTGATGCTCACATCTCTGCAGGATCCGGCCATCCAGGTCCGGGAGGCAGCCTGTTATCTGGCGGGACGAATGCAGGGCGAAGCAGCCGCCGCAGAGATGCTGCTGCGGGATGGCCTGCAAAGCGGTGATGAACGCCACCGAGTGCTCTGTGCATGGGCACTCATGCAGGCCGTGCCGCAACCAGCCAGTCTGAAGGTCGCTCTGCCATGGATGCAGCGAGCGGCTGAACATCCGGATCCGTGGATCCGTGAAGAAGCAGCTCACGCCCTGACCGCTGCAGCCGGCAACAACCCCGAAGCACGGGCTCTGCTGCAGAAGCTGCAGAAAGATCCCGTTGCCAGCGTCCGCAGTGCAGCCAGTTCGCCCACGCATACCCCCCTCTCCCCCTGAAGCAGAAAAGGACTGGGGGGTGAGGAGTGAATCGCCTGACAGTGGTGAGCCGCAGGACGGCAGTCCGCGGGCGAAGGGCTCTGCAGACGCGATGGCAGAGTTTATGGCAGCGTGCGCACCTTCGGTGCGGAATCACAGCCGGGGGCTGCCGCCCATCCGCTGACAGTGGTGAGCCGCAGGTATGCTGTCTGATTGCTTTCGTGAAGAGAACAACAGCATGAGAACACACGCACGACTCAGCATCCTCAATTGCGGATCATCTGCCGAGGCATGCTGAGTTGTTTTTTGGATGATTCCCATCGTCATTTTCAAACAATGTTCTCCCAATGGGTTTTGGATTTGCTCAGAAGCTGATGTGCGTTGAGAATCCGGCGGGCGCTTTTGACCACAGATGACGGATCGCCGATAACATTTCCGGCAGAGTTGCGTGACGGGGGCCTGAAACTCAGGAAGTGACGATTGCGGATGGCTGAGATTAGGTTTGGGTTGATTGGGTTTGGGTTGTGGGGTGCGCATCATGCGCGAGCCATTGCGGAGACACCAGGAGCCGTATTGTCAGCCATTGCTGCGCGATCGGTGGCCGGTCAGCAGGCAGCTCAGGAGGCGTTTCCGGATGTGGCTGTGACGGGGGATTACCGCAAGCTTCTGGAGCGGGATGATTTGGACGTAATTGACATCGTGGTGCCTACGCACCGGCATGCGGAGGCAGCGTGTGCCGCGTTGTCATCGGGGCGTCATGTTCTGCTGGAAAAGCCGATGGCCGCCACACTGGAGGACTGTCGTCAGATCCTTGGGGCCGCAAAAACGGCTCGGCGACTGCTGGCAACAGGTTTTCAGCTGCGATTATCGCGTCTGTGGGGGCGTATCGAGGAGCTCGTGCGGGACGACGCGATCGGAACGCTGCTGTACTGTCTGATTGAGTTGTGTCGGAGTCCGTACTGGGGGGGGGCTGACGGCTGGAGGTATGACCGGGATCGGGTTGGCAGCTGGATTCTGGAAGAGCCGATTCACTTTTTTGATTTGGCGAGGTGGTACCTGAGTGGTCATGGGGAACCGACAGCGATCACGGCGCGGGCCAATTCGATAGATGACGCGCGTCCGCTGCTGAGCGACAATTTCAGTGCATTTCTGGACTTCCCGAATGGTGCCTACGCAGTGATCAGCCAGACGCTGGCGGCGTTTGAGCGTCATCAGACGATCAGGCTGACGGGAACGCGGGGAGCGATCGTGGGGACATGGAGTGGCGTGACGG
>JBJTOM010000115.1:0-17403 GCA_046074585.1 Planctomycetota bacterium
GGCGAATCCGGGGAACGCAGCACCCCAGTCCCCAGTCCGTATCATCCACCCATGCAGCCCACGGTTCCACAAGTTCAAGGTATTCATTTGGCCAGCCGGGCTGAGAACGAGTGAGCTTCGCGCCTGTCCAGGGAGAGTCCCCTTTCGCGATGACAAGATGACGCAGTCGCGGGTTCACGAATACAGCTGGCAGTTCCTGATGCCGAGGAGGGTGCGCAATGTCGCCTGAGTAGTGAAAACGAAAGCGAATATGAAGAATATCCCGGTCGAGCTTCAGTGTCTGTTCCATGGCAGCGGTTGGCACCGGAGTGCCAGTGGCCCAGTGGAGTGGCTGTGTTCTGATGAATGCCGTCGTTTCGGATGTCTGGCGTGCGGTGATCCTTGCCGATTTTCCCTTCCAGTCTCCGCCCTGTACCGGATTCCATCGCCATGGCCGACCGTTCCAGTCGGATCCGTCTTCACGGCCGTACCACGACTGCTGCACCAGTCGGCCACGATCAAAGTGATTAATGAGGTTCTGGCCTGACGCAGGCGTACCGAGCCAACCAATCGCCCCGCCCGACGACTGCAGGAGTCCGACGCGAAGCGACCGGTTTCCGAGCCAGATCCAGTCGTCTGCAGTGGCAACTGAGGGATCTGAGGGATCGCCAGCATCCTGAGAACCGCTGCCTGCCGTCGATGTTGCCGCCAGGGTATTTCCTGTGGCGATGGCAGCCTGGAGCATCCAGCGGCGGGACATCAGGCCTTCGTCAGTCGATCCTTGCCAACCCATGGTCGCAGAACCTCCGGGACAATGACACTTCCATCCTCCTGCTGGTAGTTTTCGAGGACAGCAATGATGGCGCGGGCACAGGAGATGGCAGTACCATTGAGCGTATGCGCGAACTGAGTGCCTTTCCTGTCAGGGCTCTTGCAGCGGATATTGAGTCGGCGAGCCTGATAGTCAGTGCAGTTGGAGGCGCTTGTGACTTCTCCATATTCGCCACCATCACCCCGACCTGGCATCCAGGCCTCGATATCGAATTTCCGGTATGCGGGTCCACCGAGATCTCCGGAGGCGGTATCGATTACGCGGTAGTGAATGCCGAGAGTCTGAAAGATCTCCTCTTCAATTCGCAGAATCTCAAGGTGCAGGGCGTTGCTGGCGGCATTGTCCGGGCCTGCATACCCGAACATTTCCACTTTCGTGAACTGGTGTACGCGATAGATTCCGCGTGTTGCTCGCCCGGCTGCTCCGGCTTCGGTGCGGAAACAGTGTGAGAGGCCGGCATATCGGAGCGGCAGTGAGGTGATATCGAGGGTTTGGTCCTTTTGGATTCCACCCAGAGTGATTTCTGCAGTGGCAACGAGGCTCAAATCGGTTTCGGCGATGGAATAGATCTGAGTTTCATTGCCGCGAGGGCTGAAGCCGATGCCTTCAAGCACAGAATCGCGAGCAAGGTCGGGAGTCGTGAAGAGGGTAAAGCCTTCTTTGCGAAGTTTCGACAGAGCGAACTGCACGAGGGCCATTTCGAGCATTACGCCGTCGTTTTTGAGGAAGTAGAAGCCGGAACCAGCGACTCGAGCACCGGCCTCGAAGTCGATCAAATCGAGGTGGGCTGCAATTTCCACATGATCTTTGGGTCGGAAGGAGAACACGGGTTTCGGGCCGACAACGCGGAGTTCTCTGGCATCTTCCTCGCCACCCACCGGGGCATCCGGGTGAGTCATGTTTGGAATCCGCGCCTGCTCGTCTCTCAGATGCAGTTCCACCGCTCGCAGCAGTTCATCGGCTGCGGCCACCTGATCGCGGAGCACCCTGCCCTGCTCGACCAGTGCCGGGCGATCAGCCGACGACGCCCGTGGAATCTGCGCGGAGATCTCCTTTTGCTGACGTCTGAGTTCATCACCACGGGTGATCAGTTCGTTACGTTCCTGTCGCAGGCGCAGCACGGCGTCAACGTCCGCATGGACACCGCGTTTGCGACAGTTTTCGACAACTTCGTCCCGGTGATCGCAGATGAACTGCAGATCCAGCATTGATATTCTCCTGAGTCTTCCCGGCCCTTTTCGGCCGGAACGAGGGTGTGTTCAGATCAGCGATTTTTCACTTTGGACAGTTCGGCCCACAGACAGGCACTGGCAAGAGTACCGCGATGAAAATCTTCAAGATGAATGTGCTCATCCGGACTGTGCAGGTTGTCGGAATTCCGTCCCCAGCCAAGGAGCAGGGTATCGAGTCCGAGGATTTGTTTGAAGCTGAGCACAACGGGTATGGATCCTCCTTCCCGAAAGAGCACCGGAGCCTGTCCGAAAGCCGTTTGAACAGCCCGTTTGGCCGCCGCCAGCCATTCGCTTGTGGGGTCGAACACGAACGCCTCACAGCCGTGAAAACGATGGAATTCAAATTCGATCCCGGGCGGGCAGAGTGACCGCAGGAAGGCTTCGAGTGCATCGAGGACGCGGGTGGGGTTCATCACGGGCACAAGCCGGCAGGTGATTTTGGCGAGTGCCTTTGAGGGAATGATGGTCTTGGGGCCTTCACCTGAGTAGCCACCGACGACGCCATTGATGTCACAGGTGGGGCGAGCCGTTCGACGTTCCAGAGTGGACCAGCCGGCCTCACCAAAGACAGCGCTGCTGCCCACCTCCCGGAGGAAGTCCGCCTCAGAGAACGGCAATCCCGCATACTCTGCCCGCTCAGACACTGTCAGTTCCTCAACATCATCATAAAAGCCGGGGATCTGAACGCGTCCATCGGGCCCGACCAGAGCTCCGCACATGCGGGCCAGAGCATTGACGGGATTGGCGATACTTCCTCCGTAGATGCCGCTATGCAGGTCCTTTCCGGGACCTCGGAGACGCACTTCCGCCGCCACGATGCCTCGCAGACCGCAGGTGATCGCCGGAATACCATCACCGTACTGGCTGGTATCACTGATCACAGCGACGTCAGCCTTGAGCAGATCCTGGTGATTCCGAAGAAACTGTTCGAGATGCAGACCACCGCACTCTTCTTCGCCCTCAATCAGGACCTTGACATTGAGTGGCAGTTCGCCTGTCGTCTGCATCCAGGCTTCGAGCGACTTAATATGCGTGAATAACTGCCCTTTATCGTCCGTGGCGCCCCGAGCATAGAGCCTTCCACCACGGATTGATGGCTCAAAGGCAGGGGTCGTCCAGAGATTGAGGGGGTCTGGAGGCTGTACATCATAGTGTCCATAAATCAGAACGGTGGGCAACGCTGGATCCCGCAGGCGCTGACCATAGACAATCGGGTGGCCTGCTGTCGGGAAAATATTCGACTCAAGCCCTGCCGTTTCGAGAGCCTGGCGAACCCACGCGGCGCACGTCTGCATGTGCGGAGCGAACGCACTATCTGCACTGACACTGGGAATACGCAGAAGTTCACAAAGTTCTGCCAATGCCGTCGCCTGGCGCCCACGAAGAAAATCCAGCACATTCTGAATCATGAATTCGCCCTGTTGTCTGTCGACGCATCCGTATAAGTGGTTGGGATTTCCGAGTTTCAGTGACCGAGTTCCTGCACGAGCGAAGTGGCTCCGTACACAACCTGCAGTGCCTCCCGGAGTGCACTTGAATGCACCGATACAGATCGACTCTGGCGATCTGTGTAGACGTAATTTCCAGACAGCGACTGAATGTTGCCATCGAAGATGAGCCCGACGAGTTCTCCTGCCCGATTGACGACGGGACTACCAGAGTTACCGCCGATGATGTCAGCGGTGCAGACGAAGTTGAATGGAGTTTGTGGATTGAGCTTTTCGCGGGCCAGTTTCCAGGATTCGGGCAGCACATATTCGGTTTGCCCGGAGTGGTCCGCTTCGTGCCTGAAGGCGCCACCCAGAGTGGTCATGGCCGGGACAGTCACTCCACCCTGCTCGTAACTGAGAACAGGCCCGAAGGCCAGACGGAGTGTGAAGGTGGCGTCGGGATAGACGGATGTTCCAAGCACAGCAAAACGAGCCTCTGCGATTTTTGCGTAAGCCTGCCGGTCCTGTTCATCAAGTTCATCCGTGAGTCTCCTCATTCTGCGAAGTTCAGGGTTCACAATTCGGGCGAGCCGGATCAGAGGATCTTCGCTGGATTCGATGCCTTTCATCCCGGATTCTCCCAAGGCTCTGCGAGCTTTGACGTCAGTGAGAGCCGTTCCGTTGATGAGTTCTGTGGCACGATCTGCAGGAGCCTTTCCGGCAAGAATCTGCTGGCAGAGCGGATCATCAAAACCGCGGGCTTCGAGCGTTTTGGATATGGAATCAGCCAGCAATACCTTTTCGAGATCAGGATAGATCGGCGCAGGGGAATACAGTTGCTGCAGGAATGACTCACGACCGGCATCTGAAAACTCCGGCAGCCGCTGTTCTGAGGGCTTCTGATCCTCTTCCGCCATCTGAACAAGCTGCAAAGCGAAATTGAAGAGTCGAGAGCTGAGCGATATTCCGGCATTCTGTAGTTCACGGCGGCGGGCCGTCGTTTTCGAAATGGCAGACCAGGCATCGACCAGTGGCCGGAGCTTCTCATCAGCGCTGAGGCGATCGAGCAGTTGCTTTTCGGCCGCAGCCTTTCCGGCCATCACATCGGGGTCCAGGAGTCCGGCGAGCATGCCCAGACGGGCTTTTCTGGAATTCTGGACGCCGAAGAGCAGTTCGCGGGCGCGGCGGGCGTTTTCGAGACCGCGGAGAGAGTACTGCTGCAGGAGGATTTCCTGACGTCGCAGGCCTGTGAGGCTGGCGGGCTGGGCGACGTCTCGCTGGTAACGCAGCGCGTCCATTGTGAAGGAGCGACTGGTGCGCCCGGGATGCCCGGACACAAACACCACTTCTCCTTCCGCCGGGCCATTGACCGACCACTTCAGGAAATGCTGGATTTCGGCAGGTTTGTCGTTTTCATAAACCCGAAAGATACAGGCATCCAGACAGAACCTTGGATATTCAAAATTGTCAGCATCTCCGCCAAAAAACGCGATCGCCGTCTCTGGTGCCCATACCAGCCGAACATCAGTGTACTTTCGGTAATGATACAAGTGATAACGGCCACCGCCATAGAGCGTGGTGACGGTGCATTTGAGGCCGGTGGCTTCCTGAGCGACTTTTTCAATTCGAGCGATCACCGCCCGTCGTGCTCCCAAAGCCTGCTCCGGAGTCATTTCTGCAGTCACGGCGGCCTGCACCTCTGCCGTGACATCGCGAATCTGCAGCAGCTGATTGAGCTCCAGATCCGGCGCTTTCAGCTCCTGAGACAGATCGGCAGCCAGGTACCCCTTTTCAAGTATGTTACGGTCCGCAGTCGAAAGTTTTCCCAGTGTATCAGATCCAACGTGGTGATTGGTGAGCACCAGCCCGGTGGAGGAAATAAAGGAACCCGAACCACCTACGTTGAAACGCACGCAGGACTTCATCAGATGCTGAGTCCATTCCTGCGGCGCGTCAAAGCCGTACTTCTGCTGGAGCAGCTGACGGGGTAAGTCGCTGAAAAGCCACATGCCCTCGTCAGCTGCAGCGGAAAAAGGCAGCACGGAAAGAGCCATCGCCAGAAATGCAATCAACCGCATCGCACACTCCGAGGTGCAAAACATTTATCCGGATCAGCCACCCGACATCGAGGCCCGCACGTGGCGTGAGTGTAACGGCTGGACAGCGCGCAACAAAGCCAGGGAGGAGTGATTTTCAGGGTGCGTCCTGCGCTCTGCACCCATCGTCAGCGTGCGACTGTCCCGGGCCACGGATACTCGATTGACACGGCGGGGCGAACAATTGCAGTGTCGAGTCTGGTGTCCGCCGTACACACAAGCTCCAGCTTCAGATAGACAGCGTTGCCAACTGTACCACCCGGAGGAATCCAGAAGCCGGAATCCACCTTGCAGAACTGCGGTTGTTCCAGATCACGAACAGGTCCGGACTTCCAGAGCTGATCATCGATGTAGATTTGGTACTTCACCGGAAGCTCCGCCCATTTCAGTCTCGTGATACGTGACTGTCGCTGAGCACCTGTGAGGAAGAACTTCAGAGACGGCATGTCGCTTCTCTCACACAGAATGCGGACCTCATCCGAAATCCGATCACCAGCCTTCAGAGTTTTCAGGCCACCTGGAAATCGGACTGTGAAGGAAACGCGGGTGATGTCTGTGGCGGACTTGATCGCCGGAGCTTCCCCGTCAGTCTGCACCGGCGTGATGCGGGCAAATGTGCGTCCACTGCGATCCACCACCATACCCAGAGCGGCATGCAGCAGGATGACAGCAGACAGCAGGACCCCGCCGGGCAGCACGTGATGGGGCAAACCTGCGAACCAGTTGCTCTGAGCAGCCCCGGGCAGCGGACGCGGCCACAGAACCGCCCCCGCGCTCCAGCACATCGGCATCAGCCATGTCAGCGAATCCTCAGGCCTTGCCTCACTCACCAACAGCAGTTTTGCAAGAACACAGACCACAAAACAAATTGGAAATGCCTCCGCAGGCGAAATCCCGCGACGTGCCGGGTTCCAGAGTCGCATGAGCACCAGCAGCACAATCCAGCCTGATACACCATATTTCAAAACCTGCCTGAAGACAGGATAGGGCAGAACCGCCTCATTGGGATCCGCATCGAAAGCACCGTCGCTCCGCGCATACACCATGGCTTTGCGAAGCATCGTGCCAAACAGTGCCGATCCGGCTGCAACTTTCTCCTGCAGCAGTTTGCGGCTGATGAATTCCTTCTGATCGGCTTCAGGAATCATCGGGAAGTAGTCTTCCTGCCAGATCGACACGCTTCGCCCGGCCCCCTCTGTTCCGGATTCCACGCTCGTCAGCTCGGCATCCGCACTGACCTCAGTGATCAGCGACGCTGGCAGATGGTTCCGAATCTGGCGGTCCACGCCGCTCGAAATCAACCAACTGAAACCCGCCGCCAGTATCAAGCCAGCGGGAACTGCCGCGGGCAGCAACGCCAGGCCACTGGCGCCAGCACTGGCATTCGAATCACGCTCCGGCAGGCCCCTCAGCAGTAAGGCCGCAGGCAGAAGTGCGACGAGGGCCAGCCAGCCCAATGATGAAGACAGCTCCAGCAACGTCAGCACGAAACCAAACACCACGCACCCTGACAGCCACCAGAGAGTCGGAAAATCTTTCCCGCTGGCAGCAATAGTGCCCAACCACGACCGCCCCAATTCGAAACAGCCAAACACCAGCAGGATACAAAAGCATTCGGCAATGCGAGGTGATGCGGTGGCACCCAGAAGCCGAAACTCCGGTTCCACCAAAATCAGCAGAATCAGGCCTCCGAATGCCCCGCGTAAACCCACCATGCGACTGGTGAGCAGGAAAAACAACAGCCCGCAACAGCTCTGCAGAATCAACCCTGCCGCCTGCACGGACGCAGTACCGGGGCCAAACAGCCAGACGGCAGGCAGTGAAAACACAATTGCCTGCCGAACAGAATCGAGCGAAACCGCCTGCGGCAGCTTCGGCAGCCCACGCCAGCCCTCTGCTGCCAGCAGCTCACCCGCCTGTAAGCACCTGAGAGCATCTGCGCCAGGCCTGCAGTCCAAAGATTCCCGCAGCCAGAAGACGCCGCCACTTGTGATCAGCACCAGCAACAGGCCACCGTAAACCAGCTGCTGCCGACTCGCAGTACCCGCAATCTTCCGAATTACCCTCATCCCCACTGTTGCCAGCAGTACCGCACCGACCAGCCCGCAGGCCGTCTCTATGGCCGACCGCAGACCGGCCGAGACGCCAAAGAAGAACACTAGCTGGCAGATCAGCAGCAGCATCAGGAACACCTGAGTGCATGACGCTGCGCCAAACAACGCAACATTCTCCTCCGGTGTGACTGCATCTCCGACATCCACCGCACGGAAGGCCCGCCGACAAATCTGCAGGCACGTGAACACGACGACAGCAGCCTGCAGCAGACACAGCAACTGCAGCGAAAGGTCTCCCTGCCAGTTCAGCATTCCGCGCGTGTGGCTCAACAAATGCATTGGGGGATTCCTGAGCTGCACCTCCAGAACATACTGAAACCCGTTTGTTTTCAGCCCCCTGCGAATTCTCTCTTCAGGTTCCGCCAAACTCAGCTCCGCACCGCTGTAAGTCCAGTTCGGCCTCGACCAATGCTCGCCACAGCGGATCTCGACCTGTTCCTCACTCAGCAAGACAGGACTTCGGCTGCAGATCAGAACCGACTTCAAAGGCCCGACCGCACCTGCATGTCGCCAGTCACTCCCGTGACCGGCCACAGGTTCCAGACGCAACGCCGAACTGAATGGAGTACGGACAAAAACCTCAAAGCGCCTCTCGCCCTCAGTCGCCGTGCCGCCCTCATGGGCAGCACCGGAAAGAATGCGAACGTGCACTCGGGAAAAGTGCCGATCGGTCGTCAGCCGGTAAAACCCGGCCACGCAAAAGCAAACCGCCAGAGCGAAGAACAGAGCCACAACGCGGCCAAGGATTCGGGAACGTGCAACCACAGCTCTCTCCGCCAGTGCTCAAACACAATATCCTTCAACTTTCCAAACTGCCTCTCATACGCCCTGAGAGCACGATTGCAAACCATTACATCCCACAGGGCCCCTGCCAGCCCTTGCTACACCCCGGTCGCACCACTTCTAACGCCGACTGTGCCAAATCGCATCAAACCTGTTGCCAAAACACCACAGACCGGCAAGTCTGCTCTGCAACCACCATCAGCAATAACCAGACGTTTCCGATCGCTGGGTTTTTCCTTTAGTGCCATGCACTTTTTTGTAACGAATCTGCTTGCGGCTGCCTGCGGTGCCATGCACCTTTGTGCTTGCGGTGCCAGCTTGCGGTGCCATGCACCTTTGTGTGCACCTTTGTGCAAGGCTTTGGCAGTTACTGGGGTGTTGAAGTCGTCCTGCAAGCAAAAGGGTCAGCTATGCCTCGCATCAATCGCCGTGAAATCTTCTCAGAATCCGACGTGCAGGTGTTTCACACCATCAGTCGCTGTGTGCGTCGCAATCATTTGTGCGGGCGTGACCGCAGTTCGGGCCGTGACTATTCGCACCGTCGCGAGTGGATTCGAATTCGGCTTGAAGAGTTATCCGGCATCTTTGCCATTGAAACGCTGAGCTACGCGTTGATGGCAAACCATATGCATCTGGTCATTCGTACCCGGCCGGACATTGCTGTCACCTGGTCCGATGACGAAGTCGCACTCCGCTGGTGGACGCTTTTTCCGAAACGCCGCTCACTTGACGGCCTTCCCGAGCCACCCACGGCTGAGGAGCTGAATCACATCAGAAACAACGCTGTCGGTCTTGCCGAAAAGCGCCGTCGGCTCAGCAGCGTCTCATGGTTTATGAAGTGCATTTCTGAACCTGTCGCCAAACGTGCCAACCGGGAAGACAAGGTCACCGGACATTTCTGGGAAGCGCGTTTCAAGGCTCAGCCACTGCTCGATGAAACTGCCATCGCGGCCTGTATGGCCTATGTGGACCTCAATCCGATCCGCGCTGGCGTTTCCCCAACACCCGAAACGAGTGAATTCACGAGCATTCAGGACCGGATTGCCGACCGCCAGGGCATCACATGCAAGTCCTCAGAGGCGGGTTCAACGCCCAGAGCCAGCGACGAAAACACTCGGGACGAACATGGCCGGGAAGCCGGCTGGCTGGCGCCCATCGCCCTTGAACCTCGCGAGGCTCCCGCTGACGTTCCCGGCACTCGCCGGCTCACCAATCGTGGCTGCCTGTGGATGTCGCTCGATCAGTACCTGCAACTGGTGGACTGGACTGGCCGTCAGCTGCGGCAGAACAAACCCGGGCTGATTCCTTCACACCTCGACCCCATACTGACCCGACTGGACTGCAGCCTTGAAACGTGGTTTGACCTTGTGAAGAACTTTCGTCGGCGATTTCTGACCGAAGCTGGTCGGCCGGAAACACTGCAAACCGTTTCGCGCACGAGGCGTCACTGCAGACGGACGCACCAGCGTTCGTAAGTTCCGGGTAAACGGAACGCTGTCTCGCACAATCCTTCCGCAGCCCCTTACTTTCTCGTCAGGTTCCAGACCGGATGTTCTTCCGGCCTGCCATCAACAAGGGCATTGACGACGCGCGAAAGGAGGACGAGTGTGGGGCCATCCTTGGGGAAACGCACAAGGAGTTCGGTGAGTGAGCGGGCAGCCGCAGCGAAGTCTGAGGCTTCAAACTGCTTCAGCGCCTGCTGATAGCCGGCATTAAGTTCGCCGGCCCCCGCGTTCAGGTCGCAGAGTTCGTGCAGGGAGACAGGTTCGCGGATGTTGACAACACGAGCATCGCAGACTTTGCGATGGACGAAATTCGCGTCCAGATGATCGGCCGTCGCGCGGGAAATCAGAATCCGCGACTGCAGGTGTTTTGTGACCCCCTGAATACGGCTGGCCAGATTGACCGTGTTTCCAAGGGGTCCGTATTTATATTTGGATTCACAGCCGCTGTTGCCGGCCCGAGCCCGCCCCGAATTGATCCCGATGGCGAAATCAACATCCAGATCCGCAGGGATGCGGCTTTTCCAGTCGGCATTCAGCCGCGGCAGCTCGCGAAGCATTTCGAGGGCAGCGCGGGCGGCGCGGGTGTGATGATCGGGCTGCGGTCGCGGAGCCCCAAACATGCCCATCACCGCATCACCCACATAATCGACCACAACTCCATCATACTTCTCTATGCACTGTGATATCACGCCGATGACGTCATTGATGAACGAGAACACTGTCCTGGTATCCACGTTTTCGCTGATCCGGCTGAAGCGTCGGATATCACAGAAGAGAACGGAGACATCCACGTCTCGACCTTCAAGGAGGTCCGGCTGACAGTTCAGCTCATGGGCGAGCTTGGGGGAGAAGAACTGTTCAAACCGCTTCTCGTGCCGACGCGATTCTCTTTCCTGCGACTGCCTCGCAAGTTCTGAAGCAACGCCACAGGCAAGCAGTTCCAGCTTCTGTGCGTCGATGCGAGTGATCTGCCTATCAGGCATTTGCAGATCCTGCTGTCGCTCCGCATAAAGGGCTCCAATAACGTCGCCATCACGGTCGAGGATCGGAGCGGCAACTACGGCATCCACCATCGCGAGGCTGGCAGTGGCGTTGAATGAACCGCCACTCCAGAACGTTCTGCGGTCTCTGAGCACCTGCTGGAGGACATGTCGACTGAAGGTGTTGGTGCCAGCGTGCAACTCCTGAACCTGGTTCCAGTCGCGACCGTCGTAAAGCAGGAGCCTCGCAGCATCAAACCGGACAATTCGCACCGCGCCGCTCACGGCCGACTTGAAAAGCACATCCTCAGAAGGGGCGTTTCTGAAAACTTCCATGACCTCCTGCAGAATCCGGAGCACAGACTCCACAGGGTCGTCGCCCTGCCGATGAAATACTTCCGGAGAAAAAGCAAATGTCTCCTGAAAATCAGTACGGCTGCCGGGAGCGCGTGGAGCGAAGTTAAGACTTTCCAGTGCTGAATCAAGCTCCGGGTCGTTTGACTGCTCCGAAGGAGACTCGGATACAGTCAGCATCCTCGTCGGTGTAAAGGCAACAGAGACAGGCAGCTTGCAGGAACGCGTCTTTCCGGCCTCCAGCGGATGGTCGGAATGAATTCGCAGGTCCACCGTGGAACTGATGTTCTTCAGCTGCACCAGCCCCGGACTCAGCTTTTCAAGCTGCAGCTGACGACGCCCAATCCGATTCGTATCCGCGTCCGCCACCACCAGTCGCTGCCCAAGCGGGGGGTAAGGAATCAGGGCACCGGTCGAGGGTTCACCCTGAGCCTGACGCCCACATTCCAGCCCCCCGGAAATCAGCCCCTGAAATAAAATGTTCACCCCTTCCCTGAGTTCGATCTGCAGATTCATTGCTTGCACCAATTATCAACAGGTTATCAACAGGTTATCAACGCGCTATCCACAGCGGATCAACGTTTCTCTGGTTTCGACCTGCGCGCCTTTTCCACTCGCAGTTCAATGTCATTCCGCTCCGCCTTGCGGATGGTCACCTTCAGCGGTGAAGACATGTAGCTGGCAAACAGCGGATCCACCATATCACCATGATCACGCTGGTGCTGAAGCGTCCCGTCAAACACAGCAACCTGCGCAACAATCGCCCGATGACTGCCAGCCGCCGCACCGTCTGCGTCCGTGAGCGTACCGAGGACAAACGTACCATCTTCCTCGATCTTTCCCGTTGCTGTCGTGCCATGCTCATCCGACAGCAGTTCAACTGTTCCCAGCCTGACAGGATCGCCATCTGAAAACACGACCCGTCCCCGAGCCGGGTACATTCGCGGACCACTCTCGCCACAGCCGGCAGACACGAACAGGCCCGCAAGCAGGGGAATGAGCAGTCTGCTGAAAAATGCTCGCGAAAGACGCATGGTCAGACAATCCCTGGCGAAGACAGTCAACAATCAATAGCCCGAAACCGCCATCCCATCAGCGCGGTTGCAAAGGCTGGCGAGCACCTGCGTATTGATGGCAGTGGAAAGTGGCTTGACGCTGCCATCGACCCAGGCGAAGTTCACAACCCCTCGATGGGCGCTGCCAAACGAATACATCCCGGCCCGGCTGTCCCGAGAATGATGAGCCAGTGGAATTCCGGGTCCGCCCAGACGGGTAAAGTGCGTGAGATAGCGACCGAGAAAGGCAGGACCGTTCCAGGGTGCCTGCAGCTCTTCACCCGCCGGAATGTGCGATTCACCGACCATCAATGTGCTGCTGGTCCCGTCCCGCACATCGTTGAGCGTCACAGAGTCTTCCCAGCCTTCCAGAATCTTTGGCTTTTCTGAACTGTTACCGGGGTCTCTGGACACGGCAACCTTTGGACGACTGGAAATGAGCACACCGGTGCCACGGCCACCCCAGAAAAAGTCGGTATCACGACCGAACGAACCTGGCGACGGATCACCGTGATTGCCCACATAGTCGGCCACCATGCCACCCGGAACCTGCTGGCGACCAATCACACAGCCACAGGGAGCCACAATCTCGCGGGTCAGGTCTGCAGTCACCGCCTTCGATGCACTCCGTCGCTCCGGACAAGTGTAGGTCGGCACCACAGTCGCTCGCGCCCGCAGGGGATGCGCGCTGTAGGGTTCGTAGAGGTTCCACTGCTGAGCCAGGTTGTCCTGCTCCACGTACGGCAGAATATGTGCCAGCCAGGAGGGCTCATCCAGTCCGGGTTCGCTGCCGCGGTTGTTGAGCACCGGGTCGCTGCGATAGAGCACCAGGCGAGCCGGGGGAAATCGCTGGTGAGCGTCATGGAAATTGTGCAACGCGATCGCAATCTGCCTGAGATTGTTGCTGCAGGACGACATCCGGGCTGCCGACCGCGCCTGCTGAACCGCCGGAAGCAGCAATGCCACAAGCACCGCCACAATCGCGATCACCACAAGCAGTTCAATCAGCGTGAATCCACGCCTGCCCGTCGTTCTTTCGCCATGTGAAAACCTGCGCATTCAGAGACTCCTGTCAACCAGCAGAACGTTTTGACTCTCATCGGGAATCGCACACAGCACTCACCACCCCTTCGCACGCCAATCGTGCTCCTCTATGCAGGTTCCCCCGGAACCCGTCGCGCAGCTTACCATCTGCCGGGAAATTCGCGGAATTCCCAAACCAACCCGCCGCAGATTCCACACAAATCCACCGGCCACACCAAACTTTTCAGGCATGAACCGCCCCGAATAACAGGGTAAACCCCACCTTTTTGAGCAAAAAGCATACCTTTTTGACCAGCAGCCAGCAGCCTACACGGAATTTTTCGCCTGCAACCTCGCAAATTTCAATATCTCCGACCCATTTTTCACAAATCCAGTCATCTGCTCGGACAGAATCTTCGTTGAAATGGGCCCGCAATTCGCTTAATGAACCGATCACCTCTGCTGTCCCAAACATTCCACTCCTTTTGCCATCATCGCCAAAGGAACCACCGCTGTGTCAAACGGTCGCCATCCACGCCGCAGCCCGCCTGTGGCCATTCTGTTCACACTGATGGCCACATTGTTCCTGCTGCTTTCACCGGCCTCCCACGCAGACGAAACCGTCCCCCCCGCAACTGTCCCCCAAGCACCCCTGGGACGGTTCCTCACCCTGCCCTCTCCTCTCACAGAAACTGCCCTTGCCACCCTGCAAAATTCCCTCGTGGCCCTCCGCGACCGGGCCACCGCCGAATCGCGTCCCGCCGTCCTGGTCCTCGAAATCGCCCCAGGCTCCAGCCGACCAGGACTGATTCGTGATACCCTGAACCTGCTGATGTCCGCCGAATACTCCAGCGTTCGCCTCGCAGCCTGGGTCCCGGCACCACTCAACGGCAACCAAACCGTGCTCGCACTGGCCTGCCACGAAATCATCCTTCACCCTCAGGCGTCACTGGGGAACATCGGCCGCGGTCAGCCAACTGCGGCTGACGACCAGCAGTTCTATCAGACTCTGGGTGACAGTCGGCGTAACCCTGGGCTGTCTCGCGGCGTGATTCGTGCCATGCTGGAGAATTCCTCCGGGCTGTATCGCGTCCGCATTCGGGACGTCGCCGGGCTTGAACAAACGCGACTGCTCGCCGCCGACGAACTCCAGACACTCCGACAGCAGCCCCTCGAAATTCTCGACACAGTCATCATCCGAGAAGCCGGCAACCCCACACAATTCACCGCAGAAGACTGCCAGCGATTCGGCATCCTGTCCCGCCAAACGGCAAAAAACCGTCCTGAAGTGGCCGAACTGCTTCGCCTGCCTCAGGAATCGCTCCGCGAAGACTCCACGGTCGCCCCGCGATCCGCGCGCCTGCTCCAGATCCATGGCGCCATCGGCATGGCAATGGGAGATTTTGCCCGCCGCGAAATTCGCCGAGCCCGCGCCGAAAAAGTCGGTGTCCTGATCGTCGAGATCGATTCCCCCGGTGGTTCCAAGGACATCGCCGAAGACCTCGCACTCCTGCTGTCAGATATCCCTCCCGAAGACATGCAGACCATCGCCTGGATTCCGCGCCGCGCCCTCAGCGGAGGTGCCCTGATTGCCTTTGGCTGCGAACAGGTGGTGCTCCACCCCGACGCACAGATTGGTGACATCGGAGTCATCGGGCAGATCGAGCCTGGCGGCCAGTTCGAACGCGCACCGGAAAAGATCGTCAGCCCCTTCCTCGAATTCGCCGCCACACTCGCACGCAAACGCGGACGCCCCCCCGCTCTCCTCCAGGCCATGATCGATCGGGATCTGGAAGTCTTTCAGGTCACCAGCACAAAAACCGGCGCGGTGACATGGATGAGTGAACCGGAAATCGGTAATCAGCCGGAAGAATGGGTCAAAGGGCCACTCGTCCCCGAAACCCGCAAAGGACTGCTCCTCACACTGGGTGGCCGCCGCGCAAACGAACTCCGGCTCGCAGCCCCCCCCTGCCAGGATCTCACCGAACTTCGCCAACGACTTGGGCTGCCCCCCGAAGTGCTCCTGCCACCCATCCGGAAAACCTGGGTCGACGGACTTGTGGCCTTCCTGAATTCCGGCTTTGGCGCCTTCCTGCTCGTCGCCGCCGGAATTCTTTGCATCTACATCGAAGCCCACATGCCGTCAGGACTGTTTGCCATTCCCTCCATCATCTGCTTCTCACTGTTTTTCTGGAGCCGTTTCCTCGGAGGAACTGCCGGCACTCTCGAACTCGTCCTCTTCCTCCTCGGCCTCGCACTGCTCGCCGTCGAGATCTTCCTGATCCCCGGATTTGGTGTCTTCGGAGTCTCCGGCATTCTGCTCACACTGGCGTCACTCGTGATGGCCAGCCAAACCTTCTCCGGCATCTCAACCACCCGCGCCTTCGACGAAACCGTCACCAGCCTCACCTCAATCCTTGGAGCCCTGATGACCGTTGTTGTCGCCGCCATCCTGCTCAACCGCTTCCTGCCCTCCATCCCCTTCTTCAATCGCCTGATCCTCGCACCGCCCGGCAGCCCTGGCTACGACGGCCCACGACTCAACCCCGCCCTGCTCGCCAGCCACGGAATCGGCGGTCCCGTGCAGCCAGGCGAATCCGGCGTGACTCTCTCCAGCCTCCGCCCGGCAGGCCGAGTCCGCTTCGGTGACCGTTATGTGAACGTGGTCAGCGAAGGTGGCTGGGTCAATGCCGACGTCCCGGTCGAAGTCGTCGAAGTCGCCGGCAATCGCATCGTCGTCCGACCGTGCCCGCCAGGCCCCGGATAGTTCCTGTCACCCGTCCCCTGCCCCATTCCTCCTGCCAACCACAAAACGCCATGTCCACTCCCGAACCCGCCACCAGCAACCTCGAACCCGTCGCCAACCCCGCCACCACAGCCCCTGCCGCCGATCTCACCCGCCTCAACGCACTCGTGCAACGCAGCCAGAACGTCATGGCCCATGGCTGGATGATCCGCACATTCATCAAGCACTGTGACGAGGTCGAAGATTTCCCGGAACTCAACGAAATGGCACGCACCATCTTCGATGTCTTCCGCGCCGTGGAAACTCAGATCCATGACCCTGTTGCCTACTTCCGCACCATCCGCAAGAAGATTGGAAAACTTCAGGAAGCGGCCGAACAGTTCCGCAAGGATGCATGGCACGCATCCACGCACACCAACTTCCAGCAATGCGCGATCGCCGCCGCGTTCCTCGGGCAACAGCTCCGCGAACTGCTGGACGAAGCCGAACGCCTGATTCCCAGGCCTCCACCCCCAAAGATCACCCTGCCAGGTCGCCCCGTAAATTCGTAGGACCCCGGCAGACCACACTCCGCAGCATTCAGCCACCGGCAGAGTTGTCCGGGGCCGTGCAAACAGTCCCCGCGTCCGGCCCTGACAAACCCGAACTCTGTCCTGAAGTCGCGTCCCCCACAAGCAGTGCTGCGGAATCCCTGAGAAGAACGCGGGCGTCTGCCATTTCCGGAGGCTCCGGAAAAACCTTTCGGCCAAGTCCTATCCACGCAATGCTCACCGCGGTTCGCAGAATGATCAGCAGGTCGCCTGGAAATGACTGTCGCCTGACCGACACCAGCTCCAGTGCCAGCTTGACAGGCAGCAGATCCCGAATGTAAGTGCCCTCCGGATCCTGCTCATCAATCAGCGCGTTCCCGTGCGTGTAGTTAAACAGACTGCCCGGACTTGCCAGCCCGGGGCGAACAGTGAGTGTTTCAAGGGCAAGAGGGCCGAAATGCTGCCGGACAATCCGCGGATCCTCCGGTCGTGGACCCACCAGCGACATGTCTCCCCGGACAACATTCCAGAGCTGCGGGAGCTCATCAATCTTGAGCGCTCGCAGGACGCGTCCCAGAGGGAAGACACGGGAATCTGAAGCTGCCGTGATCGCGCTTCCGGGACGAGCAGCCACATGCATGGTTCTGAATTTGAACATCACAAATTCACGCCCGCCACAGCCAATTCTCCGCGCACGATACAGCGCAGGGCCGGAACTGCTGAGCCGAATACCAAGTGCTGCTG
>JBJTOM010000116.1:0-9166 GCA_046074585.1 Planctomycetota bacterium
CCGGACTCACACGACTGGGGCGCCCTGCCGCCGTCGCCGATGCTGCTGTTATCGACGCCAAAGTGACCAACGGCACCACCGGAGCACTCGGCCGCGCCGCAGCAGCGATCGATCTGCTCACTCCGACCCTCACTGTCGACGTGTCACCAGCCACCGTCGGCGAAAACGCCGGTGCCAGCGCCGCAACCGCATCAGTCGCCCGCTCCGGATCCACCGCCACAGCGCTCACTGTCACACTGACTTCGTCCAACACCGGCCGCGCCACGGTGCCGGCCACCATCACCATCCCCGCGGGCTCCCTGTCTGCATCCGTCGCAGTCGCCGCAATCGATAACTCCACTGCCGAACCCGACGCCACCGTAACCATTACCGCCACCGCCACTGGCCTCAAAACCGGCACCGACTCGCTCACAGTGACCGGGCAGGAAACCGCAGCGCTGACACTCACGCCACCCGCCAGTTCCATTTCTGAGTCCGCCGCAGAATCGGCCCGAACGTTTACCGTCGCTCGAAATACAACCGACAACACACAGCCACTCACAGTAACCCTCGCATCGTCCATCCCCGGTCGGGCTGCAGTGCCCGCCACAGTCATCATCCCCGCCAACGCAGCGTCCGCCACGTTCGTCGCAACTGTTCAGAATACCCTCGATGACGGCGATGCGTCCGTACAGATTACCACTTCCGCCACAGGCCTGACCAATTCAACTGTGACAGTAAGCATCGTGGATGATGACACCAGCAGTGGAACACTTGCCGTCACGGCACCTGCCACGTCCGTCAACGAAAGCGCCGGAAGCGGGCTGCAGCTCACCGTGACCCGCAGTGGCTTTCCACTGACCGCTCCGCTCACCGTCAGCCTGCTGTCCAACAGCACTCGACTTACCGTACCAGCCACCGTGACCATCCCTGCAGATGCGGCATCAGCCACCGTCACAGCGGTGCCCGTCAATGACGCCTTCGACGATAATGATCAACTCGTTCAAATCACAGCGTCTGCAGACACGTTCACGTCCGGCAGCCTGTCCGTGTCTGTCGTGGAAGATGACGTCGCGGCTCTCAGTCTCACCCCGGCAGCTCCAACGATCTCCGAAAATGCTACTGCCACCGAACGAACATTCACAGTGACTCGCAGTGCCGCACGCACGACCGCCAGCCTGACCGTCAACCTGTCTGCCGGCTCACAGTCCAGACTGACTGCCCCCGCGACAATCGTGATCCCCGCCGGCCAAAGCTCCGCTGACTTGACCTTGATCATCGTCGACAACCAGCTTTTCGACCAGCCGCTCAACATCCAGCTTACTGCCACAGCAGATGGCTTTACAAGTTCACAATCCACCATCTCACTCGTCGACGACGAATCTCCGCTGCTTTCCATCGCCCCTGGCACAGCATCCCTCAGTGAAAGTTCAACAAGTGGCGTGACCCTGACCGTCTCCCGCAATGCCGCAGATCTCTCTTCTCCACTCACAGTCCAGCTTTCTTCAGACTCCAGCCGCATCTCTGTGCCGACTCAGATTACCATTCCCATCAATCAGTCCTCGACGACTTTCACAGCCAGTGCCGTGCAGAACGAACTTCTGGATGGCACCGCCTCTGCGGTGATCTCCGCTTCCTCCGCTGCCTTCACTACCGCGACCACCACGCTGACCGTCAGCGACGACGATGTCCCGGTGCTTTCCATCACTCCGGCCACATCCAGCGTTCCGGAAACGATCGGAACAACAACCGTCGTGGTCTCAATCGGAAAAACCACAATCACAGATCGCGTTGTCACTCTCAGCTACTCCAACTCGCTGCTTGTCAGCGGCCCCGCGTCCGTCACCATCCCCGCCGGCCAGTCCTCGGTGAACCTGCCTCTCAGCATCGCGGGCAATGTTGTCATCGATACTCCGCAATCCGCAACCGTCACGGGCAACATTCCCGGACTAAGCCCAGCCACGGCCAGCATCAGCGTCCTCGACAATGACACCATGCCTCTGCCCGCCAGCGGCGACTCCAATCCCGTCGTCACTTCCAGCGGTACCCTGATCACCAAAGTCCCAGGCTTCACCGTTACGGGAACGACCGACCCGTTTGCACTCATCGGACTTGATGCCGATGGTGACGGCACATTCGAATCCTCCACCACTGCTGATTCATCCGGCGATTACTCCATCTCCACGACACTGACACATACCACGGCCAATAAAGGTGCAAACCGGCTTATTCTCCGAGCTGTTTCCGGGCCGAACAGCGCGGACACAGTTCTTAACGTGCACTACGCGGTCGGGACAGTTATCCGCTTTGCCACCACGTCGGGCACCTTCGACGCAGAACTCCTCGATGCAGCGGCTCCGATTACCGTCGCCAATTTCCAGTTCTACCAGGAATCCAGTGTCTGGCAGAATCTGATCGTGCACCGAAACGTCCCCGATTTTGTTATTCAGGCCGGAGGCTTCACCGTTTCCAACAGTCAGATCGCCAGCGTCCCCACCAACCCACCGATTACCAACGAATTCAACGCTGCCAATTCCAATGTCCGCGGAACCATCGCCATGGCCATGGTGTCCGGCAACATCAACAGCGGGACCAGCCAGTGGTTCATCAACGTTGTTGACAATACATCTCTTGACGCCGGCAATTTCACCGTCTTCGGACGAATCATCGGCACTGGAATGCAGGTTGTCGATGCCATCAACGATATCCCCAGTCGCAACATTTCCACGCTCTACAACAACGGCGCCCTTGGCGAAGTTCCTCTCGACAATCCGCCTCCCGCCGGCACACAGATCACAGGCACGGTTTCAACTCAGTTCGGCAGCAACCTGGTACTGGGCACCGGGACCAGCTTCACCACTCAACTCCAGCCCGGACAGTCGCTGCGAATCGGCAATCGAATCCACTTCGTCAGCTCGATCCAGTCCGACACCCAGGTCACCCTCACCGCAACCGCGCCGGCAACAAACAACGGCGTCACCGCATTCAGGGATGCAGCACCACCGGATGCCGATTTCGTTATCTTCAGCAACATTTCGGAACTGCTGAGCGGAATCTAATTCCCGCTGGCGTTCAATGTCCCCGGCCCGCGCAGCGGTGGTCGCTCGTGTCGCCACCGCTGCATCAATTGCACATTCCGTTCATAGTCGTCACCGTTCTGCTTCCGGCCTCCTCCGGCCGCTTCCGTTTCGATCGCGTAGACGTCTGCAGATTCCGGTTCACAGCGATCACCAGTGTCCCGCTGCCACTGCATCAATGCACCTCGCATGATCAGCAATCGTGCCTGGTGTTCAGGCACGGCAGCCAGATTGCGGAACTCCCATGGATCTGACTGCGTGTCATAAAGCTCTTCCACCGGGCGAGTTTGCGCCATGATCAGCGACTGTTCGTCTGTCAGGCCGCCGGAATCCTGCAGCCGCCGCATCGCCTGCAGAATGGGCTTGCTGTCCTTGTATCGATTGGGCTGCAGCCAGGGCCGATTTGGAAATCCATTCCAGATGTACTTCCATCGCTCGTCCCGCACACTCCGAATCAAATCCACGGTCTCATCCGCCCGATCCCGCGCTGCAAAGACATACTGTCGCGGCTGATAGTCGCTTTGAAGAATGTCGCGCGACTGCATGCGGGACGGCAGACCGATCCCTGCCAGCGCCAACGACGTTGCGGCCAGATCGATGTGTTCCACCACATCTTCGCGAATCTTTCCGGCCACAATCCCCGGGCCACTCACAATCAGAGGAACATGCGTGCCACTGTCATACAGAAACTGCTTGGCACGCACATGACTGATTCCGTGATCCGTCATGAAGAAAATAATTGTCCGCTCCAGCTCTCCCGCCGACTTCAGCCTTTCCACCACTCGCCCCACCTCAACATCAGTCCAGCGCACGGTGTCCAGATACTGTGCCCAGTCTTCCACAATGACCGGATCTCCGGGGAGCCACGCTGGGAGATGCAAGCCAGTTTCGGGCGTCGTCGAGCTCAGTAACCGTCTGGCTCGCTCCGGCCACTCCCTGCCGTTCCCCTGACCCCGATGCTTACCGCCGTGCAGCTGCACCTGGACGAAAAATGGCTGTCCGTCCCTGCGGGCCATCCAGTGATTCGAGTCGTATGTAGCTTCTGAATTCCAGACGAAGTTGTAGTCTGTTTTTGCCACCTTCACTTTGGGCGTTGCCTTAACCTCGGTTGCAGGCCTCAGGAAATCCTCAACAGTCACATTATTCACATGGTATCCGGCTTCACGAAACAAGGCTGGCACCAGCCGCACTCCGTCAGGCAGCGAAATCAAATGCCCCGGGACGCTCGAACGGTGATTCTCGGCCCCCAGACTGGTTTGATAACACCCGGTAATCAGAGCCGATCGACAGATACTGCAGATCGGGGCGGTGACAAAGGCCCGGGTAAATCGCGTGCCACTCGCTGCCAGCGCATCCACATTCGGGGTTTGAATATCCCGCTGCCCATAACAGGAAAAATCCGCCGACATGTCCTCTACAATCAGCCAGACAATATTCGGTCGCTGCGAGGGCAGTGGCTGAACGTCAAGCTGAGCAACAGCACAGTTGTCCACGTCCGACTGCACGCCGGACTGACGACCTGCCGACGCACCCTGACCGCGATTTTCGGCAGCCTTCTTCTTTCCGCCCGCGCCTTTTTTCTTCGCCGGTCCTCCCGCCGCGGTGCCAGCCTTCCCTGCTCGGACCCCCTCGGCGTTCTTCTTTGGCAGGTGCCGTGACAATTCTGTCTTCACAGGCGTTGATTCCGGTCGAGTCGCCAGATTCGTCCACTCGTATGGGTCAGACTGATGATCGTACAACTCTTCGCTGCCATCGGCATAGCGAATGTAGCGCCAACGCAAATCCCGCACGGCATGGTTATTCCTGCCGAACGTGGTGACTGCAGCCCCATTCCATTCCGCCTGCGGATCCCTCAGCAGACTCTCAATTCCCTGACCTTCCACATGGTCCGGAATCGGGACTCCCGCGAGGGAGCACAGAGTGGGGTAGACGGACATCAGGTCCACTGGACGACTGCAGACACCGCCAGCCTTCGTGACTCCGGGAACAACCCAGATCAGAGGCACTCGTGTCGCTTCTTCCCATAAGGCAAACTTGCGCCAGTGCTCCTTTTCGCCCAGGTGCCAGCCATGGTCGCCCCAAAGACAGATGACTGTGTTGTCGCGATGCGTTGAGGAGTCCAGAGCATCCAGTACGCGGCCAACCTGGGCATCGAGGTAACTGCAGGCTGCAAGGTACGCCTGTACGGCTTCCTTCCAGCGACCGGATCTGAGCACCGCTGCGTGGTCTCCTTCCGGTTTCGCCATCTGCCGCCCCACGTCCGGAATGTCCGCCAGATCACCGTCCTTCACCGGAGGCAATTCAATGTCTGCCAGCGGATGCATGTCGAAGTACTTCTTCGGCACATTCCACGGCATGTGAGGCTTATGGAAACCCAGAGCCAGAACAAAGGGACTTTCGTGCTTTTGTGCAAGCTGAGCGATGGCGTAGTCCGTGGTGGCCGTATCCGGGACCAGGTCGTCCCCGCCGTCCAGGACTCCGAACTGAATGCCGCCGACGCTGCGATCCTGCAGAAATGCGGCGGCCCTGACATCCTGCAACCCGCCGGTCCCTTCACCCACCCACTGCTCCTGAAACCCCGTGCCACCATGCCAGAGCTTGCCCTTCGCCAGGGTCTTCCAGCCGGCTTCACGAAAGCGAGTAAACAGTGAATGCTGACTTTGAATCACCGTGTTGTACGGGTCGGAGTTCTGATACACGCCGGTCGTTCCCGGACGCATGCCCGACAGGAGCGCTGCACGAGAAGGGTTGCAGAGGGGTGCTGCACAATGAGCGTTGCTGAACGTCACCCCACGGGCCGCCAGGCGGTCAAGATTGGGCGTCAAAGCCTGGCGATTGCGACCCAGATGTCCGACCCAGTGATTCAGGTCGTCCACCGCGATGAACAGAACGTTCAGTCGACTTGCAGAAGAGTTCTCTGCCGAAGCAGCACTGGTATCGGACTCTCCCAGCCCAGCGCCTCCCGCCACAGCAACTCCTGCCAGCAGCCAGGTCCAGAGCCACACTCCCTGACACGTTCGCAACATCCTGCCACTCCCGGAATAATTCCCAGTCAACTCAGCCAAACAATTCCCGCACCACAGTTCCATGCACATCCGTCAGGCGAAAATCACGTCCCGCATGACGGAACGTGAGCCGTTCATGGTCAAGCCCGAGCGCGGCCAGCAACGTGGCGTGCAGGTCATGCATGTGCATCCCATTTTCCACAGGCTGAAAGCCAAACTCATCCGTCGCTCCCCATGTCAGTCCGCCCCGCACTCCGCCCCCCGCCAGCCACATGCTGAAGGCGGCCGGATGATGATTCCGGCCATCTCCGTTCTCTACGGTCGGTGTGCGACCAAACTCCGCCCCCCAAACTACCAGCGTATCTTCAAGGAGCCCCCGCTGATGCAGGTCCGTAAGCAAACCGGCTATCGGACGATCCACCTGCCGGCATTCCTTCACCAAACCTTCATTATTCTTCGTGTGATGGTCCCAGGTGTAATCGGTGGACACCTGAATGTATCGCGCCCCCGCCTCAGCAAACTTCCTCGCCAGCAGACACTGACGGCCAAAGTTGTCCGTCGGCTCGTGATTGATTCCGTAGAGGTCCAGAGTGGCCGCTGTTTCATTTTCCAGCCCCAGAATCCGCGGAATCACAGACTGCATCCGGAATGCCAGCTCGTAGCTGGCTATCAGCCCTTCAATTCCCCGGTCTTCCTCCACCTGCTCCAGCTGGGCTCGATTGAGTGCCTGAATCAGCTCCAGCTGCTGCTGCTGAGCATCCCGGCTGAGCCGACCATTGCTCAAATTCGCAACACTCGCTCTGGAAACCGGAATTTCCGCAGACCCAATAGCTGTCGCCTGGTGGACGGCCGGCAAAAACGCGGCCCCGTAGTTCTGCACGCCACCATGCCCCCGCGGCGGTGAAATTGTGATGAAGGCCGGCAGATTCTCGCTCTCCCGCCCAAGCCCATAACTCACCCACGCTCCCACACTCGGACGCACCAGACTCGCACTTCCTGTGTGCAGATTCAGGAGTGCCTCACCGTGAGCTGATCCATCCGTGTGCAGTGATCGAATCACACAGAGCCGGTCTGCGTGCCGCGCCAGCTCAGGAAATAACTCGCTGACCTCCACACCGCTCTCGCCATGACGATGATGGCGAAACGGAGAACCCAGCAGTACACCGCCCGGAGGACTCCCGCGCTTCCAGATTCCGGCACTCACCATCTGCCCGGCAAACTCATTCAGACGCGGCTTGTGATCAAACAAATCCACATGGCTTGGACCACCCCACATGAACAGGAAGATCACTCTCTTCGCACGGGCCGCGAAATGCGGCCCTGAGTCATCTGCCATCGCAGCCGCGGCACGGAGCGCACCAAAGCCGCAGGCTGCACGCCGCAGCATTTCACGGCGACTTGCTGGTTGAGCAAATACGTTGCAACCGGACATCTCAGCAACTCCCCATTCTGAAATCACTGCAGGTACTGAAAACGACTCGATGCAAACACCGCCTGACAGAGCCGCGCCCATATTTCAGCCACCGCGTCCGCCTCACTCTGCCCGACGGATCGCTGCTCCCCCTCCATCCGCTGCACATACTCCGCCGCTGCCAACACCTCCGCGACTGTCGGTTCCCCGGATCCCAGCAAACCATAAAGCGTCTGCAACCGCCCCTCCGCCGAAGTGTCCGTCGATTCCCGCAGGACCCTTTGGGCCATTGCAGCGGAGATCTCCATCACCCGCGGATCATTCAACAGATACAACGCCTGAACCGGTACCGTGGTCACAGGCCGAGCCCCCGTGACCGTGTGCGGGTTCGCGAAATCAAAGGCCTCAAACAACTCCGGCAGATCATTGCGCACAATCGGCAGATACACACTTCGAAAACGGAAATCCGTCCGTCTCCTGACAGGGTTGGCACCCACCGCAGTCGCCTGGTCTCCCAGGTAGCCAACCGTCGATTCCTGCTGCCCCGACTCCAGCACCCCAGCGGACCAGAGCATTCCATCACGGAGCGATTCGGGATCGAGCCTTCGTCGGGTGAATCGTCCCAGCAACCGATTCTCCGGGTCTCGCTCCCGCCCCTCGCGGGTACCGCGACTCGACAGCGCGAAAACGCGACTCAGGACCACCTTGCGGATCAGGGACTTGAGCGACCAGCCGTCCCGCTGAAGATCTGCGGCCAGGTAATCCAGAAGCTCAGGATGACTTGGTAACTCACCCGTGCGACCAAAATTATCCACCGTCCGCACAAGACCACAGCCCAGCAGGTGATGCCAGATGCGATTGGCCAGCACTCGTGCACTGAGCGCCGCTGTTCGGCTGCCGCGGGCCGTCAACCAGCGAGCCAACTCCTCACGCCCACTGCGATTGGCCGGGAGAGGCTGCGGGGAACCCTCGCAGAGTACCCGCAGAAATCCACGCGGAACTACTTCGGATTTTTCGTCGAACTTTCCTGAAAGCCGGATCGCCTCATCCCGCACCTCGCCGTCCTCAGACGGTATCATCGCCCGCGGCGGAATCGCAGGTGGCTTTTCAAACTGGTTTCGCAGGTCGCCAACCAGCACCTGCTGTGCTGCAATCCTCGCAGGCATCTCGATGCCGGCATCGCGAGCAGGCGCGGCAAATGCGTCCGGATCGGATGCGAACTTCGCGGCAATGGCGGACGCAGCTCCTTCCTGAAGCACCGTCAGCACTGCCTGGGCAGCGCGCAGGCGACGTTCAAGCTCTCTGCGGCCACGCCAGTAACCCTCGTATGCATCATCGAGTCCATCTCCAGCCTCACCAAGTCCCTGCAGACGCTCCATCACACGCTGCTCATTCAGCATGTAACGCTGCTCCATCACACGCGTCGAAGTGAAAATGCCAGCCAGAGCGTAGTAATCGCGGGTGGGAATGGCATCGAACTTATGGTCGTGACAGCGAGCACACCCGATGGTCTGCCCCAGCACCGCACGGCCAATCGTATCCAGTTGCTCGTCCGCCACATCCATTCGCTGACGGTCCGGGTTCACCCCCAGCAGCACCTTAGGGCCGACAACGAGAAATCCGGCTGCTATTCGCTGCCGGTCCCGCTGCTTGATGGATTCATAAGGGAGCAGATCGCCCGCCAGTTGCTCCAG
>JBJTOM010000117.1:0-3337 GCA_046074585.1 Planctomycetota bacterium
CTGCTCCATTCAGGAGCCATGGGTCTGATGATTCAGGGCGGGATTTTCATGTGGCCCATTCTGCTGATGGGCATCGTCGCATTTGCCGTCATCATTGAACGCTATCGCAGCCTGAAAATGCTGGGCACGGACACTCAGGCACTGCGAACACAGGTGCGAAGTCTGCTGGAGCAGGAGAAAGTCGATGAGGCCCTGCAGTTGTGCGATGGACTTCAGGGCCCTGTCCCGGCAATTCTGTCGGCTGGATTGAGAAAATTCCTGGTTCTGCAGCGACTCGATTACGACCCTGCGAAGATTGAAGAGCAGGTTGTCAAGGCCATGGATGACTATGGCATTCACGTTGTTGCGGCCCTTGAGAAGCATCTGCCGACACTCGCCACCGTCTCCAGCGCCGCGCCGATGGTCGGGTTTCTCGGAACGGTATCCGGGATGGTCAATTCGTTTCAGGATATCGTGGCCAGGATGGGCGAAAGCAATATTGTGGAATCAGCCGCGGGCGGGATCAGCGAAGCGCTGCTGACGACAGCTCTCGGTCTGATTGTGGGTATTCCGGCCTACGTGGCATTCAACTATTTCACCAGCGTCATCAATCGGTTTGTGCTGGAAGTCGAAGAATCAGCAACCGAACTCATTGAAACAGTCACCCTGCAGATGGCGCTGCAGCAGCGGGAAGCAGAGCAGGCTGCTGCTGTGGAGACTTCAGCAAGGTAGATGAATCAGATCAACAGGGTCTCAGGCTGGTGATGTGTCATGCTTTTCAAGCTCAAGCGAACAAATAAATTGCTGGTAGAACCGCCAGCAGTGGCCACGGGAGATATCGCGTTCAATCTGATCGTGTTTTTTCTTGTCTGCGCATCCATCCAGCCCGATCGCGGACATAAGCAGACAATTCCCCGCAGCGAAACTCAGAACGAAAAAAAAGAAAACGATACGCAAAACATTGAAGTCCAGCTGACTCGAACGTCGGTCCTGATCAACGGAGCCGCTGTGCCCATTCCGGAACTTGCAACCCAACTTCGATCACAATTCAGCAGCAGGACGCGTCCGGAGGACAGGATTGTTGTCGTGAAAAGTCAGAAGGATACCCCTTATCGTCACTGGATCGATGTCACAACGCGGATTGAGGACGCCGGTGGCGTGATCACATTGCAGCTTGAAGAAGAACGGCAGGTGCAGCTGCCGGAGAAATGAGCAGGAAGCATCGGGCACAGAGTTCGTTTACCGTCGGGCGACAGGCGTTGGCAGAACCGGACAAGTGTCCGCGTCTGAGACTGGACGGCAGACCACTGATTCAGGACCAACAGCCGGATTCACCGTTTTTGCAATTGATGTCATGAAAATCTCCCGTCGTCCAACACGAGTAGACATTCCGAACACAGCGATGGGAGATATTGCGTTCAATCTGCTGATCTTTTTCGTGATACTCGCGCGAGCACAGGATGACAGTCATCTGCAATGGGATCCGGCCAATGCAGAGAATCTGGACAGTGCGGGGAATGCATCGGTCAGCGTGCTGGTGGATTCAGACAACAAACTTTATCTCAACGGTCAGGAAATCGGGATCTCGCAGTTGGCGGACCGAATTGAGGACCTGCTCGGCCGTGCTCCGGCGGGCAAGCGAATGGTGTGGCTGAAGGTTCATCAGGAAGTTCTGGCTCAGAGGTTTGAGCCGATTCTGGAAGCTGTAAGTGAGGCTGGAGGAGATCTGGTTCACATCCTTGAAGAGAAGAAGAAATCATCCAAATGACACAGCACATCAAGTCAGCTCTCAGTGAACAGCGAGAACGGTCGGGAATTGCCCGCGACCTGCATCATCTGAAAAAAAACGGTGGCATGTCACTCGGCGAGCTGCGCGAGTTTATCAGGCAGCTCCATGGTCGAAAGCCGAGCGAAGTGATGGGAATTGTCTCCGGCAGCGCTCTGATCCGAGCGTTGCTGGAATCAACCGTCTTTCTGGGGATCCTGATTGCAGTCATGACGATCGTTCCCTTCATGATGGCAGATGAAAAAGAAAGTCCCACGTCGAACGCGGCGACAGCAGCCAGCAGCGAGCAGCCGCCGTCGAGTGCAGACACCGCGGCTTCCGCCGCGATGCCTTCGAAAGCAGACGGTGCCATCAGTGCCGAAGACGCCCAAAAGGCCGTCAATGTGATGGGGCTGGGAGAAACGAAAACTGCCGACCCCAACAGGAATCCGCTGGATAACCTCGATAGTCTCCTCGACGATGTGAAGTAGCAACTGACTGTCGTCTGAGAACGATACATCACTTATGAACAGCCTGAAACAGCACAGTTTGATCCCATACAGAACGCAGCTTGATCGCGTGGCGGCTGGAGTGTGTCTCGCCTGGTTGATTGCGATTGCAGACTGGCTGCTCACTCAAAAGTCCCCGGCGTGGATCACTGCCATCATCTTTGCGGGCACCGCGGCATACTCCAGTCACGTCGCATGGAAGATGTCGAAACTCCCGGATTGCACGCTGCCTCAGCTGAACCTCAGGATCTCTTTTGCCTTCGTGGCGATCTGGACGTTTCTGGTCTGGGGTTTCGATGTCATAGAGTTCCGCGAGGCCAGTGCCCAAATCGCGCGCTGGGGAACCGGAGGCTTATTCTGCATCGGCCTCGCATGGTTTGTATGGGGCATGGAGAACGCAGCGAAGCGGTTCGACGCGCTCAGGAAAGCTCACGCGGCATCTGTGCCGCCGGGCCACCGGGGGGCGATGCAGGGCATTGAAGAGCCGTCGCAGCGATCATGGCATCCGCTGGACGTGCATGCGTGGTATTATGGTCGCCGCAGCCCAAAACTGCGACAATCGCTCGCCGGATTGATGAGCTATTCCTTCATGTTCATGCTGCTGCTCCTGATGTGTTCGCAGATGAACGGCTGTCAGGAACTTTACGAAATGCCTGCTGGTGGCGGCGAGCAGCAGACGATTGCGCAGACCGTGCGGGTGCAGAAGATCATCAAGAAGAAGTTTGTCGTGAACCCGTTCAGTGCGATCCTGTTCAGAGTTCCGCCGATTGATGAGATCAAGCTGCAGCTGACAGAACTAACGAAGCACTCCTACACAATTGGCTACGGCGCCGGTGAGGGAGCGGGGTTCGCTGGTGGCAGGAAACAGGGAAAGGTGCGGTTCATCCGACTGGAATATGCCGGGGGAGACTGGGATCAGGACTTCGGCGTCGGCTCTGATCTCAACATGCTGTCGGAATACAATGTTCGCACGTCCCATGCGGTCGCTGCACAGACGGAATCTCGTACGATCGAGCAGCTCCGGAATTTCCCGATTGGTGCCAGCCCGCCAATGCTGTTCATGACCGGTCAGGGTAATGTTTCG
>JBJTOM010000118.1:0-38800 GCA_046074585.1 Planctomycetota bacterium
CCACTCTTGCACCACCATCACTCCGCAGTCGGATTTCGTTTTTTGCCGAAACTGCCTGGCGGTCGCAACTGTTTGTTTTTCATCCTCAGCGGTCCGAACGGATGATAACCCCGGGCAATGTGAGAGTCCGGAAGGGGCGAGAGTTGTGTGGGGAAGGGGGGACCGGGAGGTGTTTGGCGGGGCGGATGGTGATTTCGCGTTTTCTGCGGTGGCAGAGAGTCTGAGATCTCGCGTGTCGGCGGAAGTCGTTACCAGTTCTGGCGTTGTGTTGCGGAAAGTGCGATGGCTGGGGAGTTGGCTGCGTCTCAAAACCCGGGGTCTGTCGATTTCGATTTTGCTGAAACTGCTGGAGGGGGGCAGTTTCGTGGGATGACTGCCGGGTTTTGACCGTTCCTTGCCCATCTACCGCGGCGGCAGCTCATACCCCTGTCGGTTGGTTTTCACGCGGTACAGGGACGTTCCGGCGGTGATGTACAGGACGTTGCGATCGGCACCACGGCCGAAGCCGACGTTGGTCGGAATCTCTGTCGGCAGCCAGGCCAGTTCCCGACCGTCCGGCGCGTAGACGCAGATTCCCGGGCGTGATGCAGCGCGGACAGCGACGTAGAGGTTACCATCGCGATCGCAGACCAGCCCGTCCGGGCCATCTTCGGGAGCGTAATCGACCAGTGTATTGCGAAAGGATGCAGAACCGCTGGCTGTGAGATCATAGGCCATCAGAGTCATCGCTCCTTTTTTCAGCGGAATCGGCTTTCCGTCTGCCTGAGCTGCGGCCGCTGCCAGCCGGTCAATGCTGGTCCCCCCATTGTCGTTGCTCACAACATACAGGGTTTTCTGATCCGGTGAGACGCACACGCCATTTGGTTTTCCAGCGTCGGTAATGATTCGCTGAAGCGTTCCGTTCGGATCAATGCGATAGACAGCCGCCACTGGCTGATCAATGGTCTCAAACCCCAGATATCGGGGATCGCTGAAATAGATCCGTCCCTGTTCATCGATGGTGATGTCATTGGGTGAATTGAGCTGTCGTCCTTCGAACATGGCGGCGAGGATGAATGACTTTCCGGTGGCCATGTCGGTGCGAGTCACGCGGCGTCCCCCGTAATCAGCTCCTTCAGCGACGACCATGCGTCCCATGGCATCGAACTTAATACCGTTTGACATGCCGCTGGGTGACCGGAAGACGGACGTCTGGCGGGTTCGCGGATCAAACTTCCAGATATGCCCGGCTTCGATGACTCCCTGAGCATCGCGGGTGATGTGCGAAAACGTGATCTCACTGAAATAGACCATGCCATCCGGTGCGACCGAAACGCCCTCAGTCAGCGCCCGGCCTTCGAAGAGTTTCTCCAGCACAGCATTCTCGGGAAAAATGGGCTCCTGTGCAGCAACTCCTGCGGCAGTGAGCGCTGCCAGAAGGCAGAGGATCAGGTGTGAAAGGGCGGGGAAATGAATGAGCAGCATCAAGAACTCCTTTTGCAGTCTCAATACAACATTGTTCCGGCGGCATCAGCACGCCACTTTTTCTCGTCCGCCGGTTGCTGTGAGTTCGGCGGAGTGTGCATCGAGGTACTCGCTGGCCTGCTCGCGAATCAGGCGGGCCAGTTGGTTCACGCTGTAGCCGCCCTGAATCCGCGTCTGCACCCATGGAACCCCCTGATTCCGGCAGAACTCACGAATGTCGTTGTGTTTGTGTCCGATGAGTTTGGTGATGAGCACCACCAGCGACATGCCTCGCACGTCGGTTTCAAACTGGCAGACTCGGTCGTTTTTACCCGCGCTGAGCCAGCGAACTTCGCGAAGCTTCAGAGCTTTCTGGATCCGTGCTGATGCGTGTGGCTTGCAGACGCCGCCGACGATCGCGATTGCCTGCCCGGCAAGTCGTTCGCGGACATACTGCACATCGGCTGTCTCCACCTCCGCTTCCTGCTGCACGACGGCGGAACTGCGGGCAAGGTGCATGGAAATGCTGTTGAGCACGCGATTGAATTCCGGTGAAAACTCCACAGCTTCGATATCGCCCCCAGCCTCGCTGGAAGCGCCCGACGCTGCCTCCGCCGAAACAGCCTCCGTTTCCCTTGTCTCCGCTGCCAGGTCGTCGGTGATCTGTTCCGCACCAGCTCCTGCAGGTTCAGGAATCAGTTCCACCACGGGCAGCAGCATGTCGCGCATGCCACAATGGTTTTCGTGCAGCCCGGTGCGTACCAGATCCCGCACGGTCCGGTCGATTCGTATCCAGTCGACCGGAGCTTGGCGGACGTTACCGATCAAGTCTCCATCGGCCGCACTGTGTTTGAGATTCTCAACCAGTTCCTCCAGTTCCCTCAGCAGGCGTCCCTGGCGGATCCGATCGCGGATTTTCTTTGCCAGGACCTGCAGCCGCGCGGACACATCGGCGTTGGCTTCGGGATTGGCCCGGTCATCGCGGCGCATAAAGCGATCGATCCTGACGCCCTCTGACTGCTCATGACAGATCGCCCGCATCCACTGGAACACCCGCTCCTGCTCACCGATGATTTCCCGTCCTTCGGCTTCCACGCGAACGGCATTCTGTGATTCCGCGATCAGATTCAGCAGCTCCACCAGTTCGCTCCGGAAGCCTGCTGTGGAGCGGGAGCGTTCGGCCAGAAGTTCACCGGCGAGATCCAGTGCGAGAGCGAGGTTGTGCCACCCGAGGGCCCGAAAGTGCTCAGCGGTTGTGGCGGTGGAGTGGTGCTGTGGGTCAGCAACGGCTGGCCAGAGTGTTCTTGCCCGCTGAGCAAGCGTTGCGGCGGACCCGGCAATCGCAGCCAGTTCGGCGGTGGACGTCCCGCGAGCGATGGGGGCAGCGATGATCGGCACCGGCACCACTCCCTTCAGCGTCACTGTTGAAGTTCTGATGCGACCAAAATTCTCCAGCAGCGACTGCACCTGTGCATGGGTTGCCCGATCACTCTTCTCTTCGGTGGGGGCCGACAGCGTGACGGGAGCAGTGGCGATTGGAGCGGCAGCCACTGGAGCCGCAGCGATTTGGGTTGTGGTCGACGGGCCTGTGGCTGCCGGAGCAGTCACGGCGGCGGCTGCAGCGGTCGTGTCCGGTGCGGCAGTTGAGCTTCCGGGCGACGTGACGACTGTTCGGGGGGACACGGGAGCGGGAGCGGCTGCGACGGGCCTCAGCGGGGGCTGTTCAATGGCTGCTTCATTCGTTTTCCCTGTGGCGGGGTCACGCGGTTCGCAGCCGGGAAATGCGGCGGAGAATATCAATCCGCGGAGAGCCGCGAGGGCCAGTCGTCGGCCCCAGTGACCATCGACTGCCGCGAAGTGCCGTTCAAGGTCGGCGACGGTCAGACCCTCGCGTCTGGCAGTGGGAAGGATGGAGAGTGGACGCTGGGCATCGGCCAGGAGTTGAAACAGGGACTGCAGCGACTCCAGTTCATCCTGCACCGCTCGCTCTGCCACCACCCACGGCTGCTGTTCGAACGTCTGCTGCAGTTTGCGTGCCTGCTGACGGAGCGGTTCGAGGTGTGGCATAACGGCTTCATCGCGGGAGGTGAGCCTTGTGGCGGTGGTGGCCAGTTCCGTGTAACGCGGCAGCAGTGCGGACTGTTGCCGCGCCAGTTCGCAGCTCACCTGGTGCAGGTCGGTGAGCGATTCGACGAAGGTTTGGAAGGGAGCATCTGTCGAGGGGGGCTCCCAGCCGGCCGATTCCGGCATCCACGCCAGGCTGTGGATTTCATCCAGCAGTTCCGTGCGGTGCTGAGTCAGCAGCGCGGTGGAATCGGCGTACCAGCCGGCGTCGGGGAACGGCAGTCCCTGAGCGACGGTTTGCTGCAGGGCGTCTGCGACCTGGTGAGCGAAGCGGGTGTATTCGCCGAGTACTTGCTGAATGCGCTGCAGCCACGCATCTGCCGTTTCAGCGGACGTGGGGGTACGCTGAGGACTTTGTGTCATCATCCTGTGATCTCCTGGTGACTCCGTTCTGCCGGCTGTTTTTTTTCGGAATCTTCCTGGTTGTTCCGAAAAAGTGTGGACAGCGGCCCCCTGCATCGTAACTACCACCGGCCGGGATTTCAAACCTGCGTGGACTGAATTTCGCCGAGTTTCGGTTTGCAGTTCCCGTAGGGGTGTGCCTAGAATCCCACTCTCTTCTTCCGCCCGCCACACCGCGACTTCTCGTTTCAGCCGCCCACGTTTGGCTGGGTGTTTTCCAGATCGAATCCACCACATCATGCTTCAGGTCCAGCTGCCCAACGGCAATCTCGTCGATATCCCTTCATCCGCCACCGCCCTCGACGTCGCCTCCGGGATCGGCGAACGTCTGGCAAAATCAACCATCGCGGCGTCCGTCGACGGCTCCATCGTCGACTGCATGCGGCCTCTCGCAGAGCTCACCCCCAGCCGCCCTGTGCCGCTCAGGCTGATCACCGAGCGTGACCCTGAAGCCCTCGGTGTGCTCCGTCACAGTTGTGCTCACGTGATGGCCCGTGCGGTGATGCGATTGTTCCCGGGCACGGGTCTGGCCTTTGGTCCCACGACGGGCAATGGCTTCTACTACGACTTCGATCTGGCGACTCCGATCAGCGAGGATGACTTTCCGCGAATCGAAGCTGAGATGCAGCGAATTATCGATTTGGCCGAGCCATTTGAGCGGTTCGAGACCAGTCGTGAAGAGGCGTTAACGCTGTGCACCGATCTGCAGCAGACGCTCAAAACGGAACACATCCGCACCGGCCTTGCGGAACACTCCGTGCTCAGCTTCTACCGTCAGGGTGAATTTCTGGATCTGTGCCGCGGCCCCCACATTCCGCATGCCGGCAAAATCAAGGCGTTCAAGGTCACCAGCGTCGCTGCCGCCTTCTGGAAAGGCAACTCCACCGGCCCCCGACTGCAGCGTCTGTACGGCACGGCCTGGTTCGACCGCAAGGATCTGAAGGCGTGGCTGGATCAGCTGGAAGAGGCCCGCAAGCGCGATCATCGCGTGCTCGGCAAACGGCTCGGACTGTTCAGTATCTCCAATGATGTCGGACAGGGGCTCTGCCTGTGGCTCCCCAAAGGTGCCACGATCCGGGCGACGCTGGAAGAGTTCATAAAAAGCGAGCTGTTGCGGCGGGGCTATCAGCCTGTGTATTCGCCGCATATCGGCCGCGTGGAGATGTATGAAACCAGTGGCCACTTTCCCTATTACCGCGACTCCCAGTTCGCGCCCATTTTCGGGCACCCGGCCGGACAGCTCGTCGACCACTGGATTCGCTGCCTGGACCCGGCCGACACAGAACTCCAGCCCCCCTCGCCCGAAGCGGAAACCAAACTGCTCGAAGCCGCCCGACTGCTCGGTTTTGACGCATCCGATTTCCCTGTCAGTGGCAGCAGCGAACAGAAGCACGCAGCTCTTCGCAGCTGGGAACACCAGCACGAACGCTTCCTGCTCAAGCCCATGAACTGTCCCCATCACGTGCAGATGTATCGTTCCGCACCGCGCAGTTACCGTGATCTGCCTGTGCGTCTGGCTGAATTCGGCACCGTGTATCGCTACGAGCAGTCCGGAGCTCTCAACGGCATGCTTCGCGTCCGTGGCCTGACGCAGGACGATGCCCATCTCTTCTGCACACCCGAACAGGTTGAACAGGAATTCCGCGACACGCTCGGCCTGGTCAAGTTTGTGCTGCAGGCCGTGGGTCTGGAAGATTACCGTGTCCAGCTCTCCACTCGCGACCCCAAATCTGACAAGTACGTTGGCAGTGACGAACTCTGGAATCAGGCGCAGGACACACTCCGCAAAGTGCTCACTGCCGAAGGTATGAACTTCAGCGAATGCGAAGGCGAAGCCGCCTTCTACGGCCCCAAGACCGACTTCATGGTCCGCGACTGCCTGGGCCGCGAATGGCAGCTGGGTACCGTTCAGCTGGACTATAACCTGCCTCAGCGATTCCAGCTGGAATACACCGGCGCTGACAATAAACAGCATCGTCCTGTGATGATTCACCGCGCCCCGTTCGGCTCGATGGAACGCTTCTGCGGAATGCTCATCGAACACTTCGCCGGCGCCTTCCCGCTGTGGCTGGCCCCGGAACAGATCCGCGTGCTTCCGCTCAGTGAAAAATCCGATGATTACGCCAGCGACATCGCCACCAGGCTTCGCGCTGCGGGCTTTCGCGTCACCGCCGATCTGCAGAGTGCTCGTGTTCAGGCCAAAATCCGTGACGCGCAGATGGACCTCATCCCCTACATGCTCGTCGTCGGCCCCCGTGAGGCCGAAACCGGCTCCGTGGCCCTCCGCTGCCGCATCGATGGTGACCTCGGCGTGCTGACCTTCACAGACGCCCTCGAAAAACTCACTCGCGAACGTGACCACAGAACCATCCGGCAAATTGCGAAACCGACCGTCAGCCAGTTCTCTGCAAACACCCAGGAAGAACACAACGAATACTGAAATCGGCTCCACCACGTTCCCGTCTCTTTCACACCCTCACCTTCCAGACAGCTTCCACATGCCACGGTCGCTCGCTTCCCTCTCCATCGCTCTGCTGTGCCTTTGCACAGGCTTTTCTGCGAACGCCAAAGAACCTGCCAAACCTGTCCGCATGGGCAACGGGAGCATGACGTTTGAAACTGTCCCGGGCTGGGGACTGGGCACCGACGGCCGTTCTGTTCTGGGCTCTACTCACGGGGGCGTCGTCGTCGACAAAGCCGGCCTGATTTACACCAGCGCCAATATCGGTGTGTTTGTGTTCAGCCCCGAAGGACAGCTCGTGCGGCGTTTTCTGGGCGATGAATACACCAGCATCCACGACATCGAGATCCGCGCTGAAGCCGACGGCGAATACATCTACGGCGCCCGCAACAACGCCAAAGAAGGCATTAAGTTCAACGCGGAAACCGGAGCCATCGCGCTGAAGCTCGCCTACCCCGAAGAATCCGGCCTGGGGCTCAAGGACTTCAAACCCACCGCCATTACCGTGGCCCCCAACGGACAGATCTATCTGTCCGATGGCTATGCGAGCAATCACATCTTCGTCTATGACGCTCAGGGCAAATACATCAGGCACTTCGGACAGAAGGGCAATGATCTCAAACAGTTCAACACGGCCCACGGCATGACGCTCGATACCCGCTATGATCCCCCGCGACTGCTCATCTGCGACCGCAATCACCAGCCCAAAGGACGACTTCTGCACTATGACCTCGACGGAAACTACATCGACGAGGTGATCACGGGTCTGGGCATGCCCACGTCAGCGGCTGTGCAGGGCGATTACGTCTCGGTTCCCGACCTGATGGGACGCCTGGTGATTCTCGATAAAACCAACACCATCGTGGCCGTGCTCGGACACAATTCCGACCCCGCACTCGGACGAAACTTCAATGTGCCCCAGGAACAGTGGGTTGAAGGTGTTTTCAGCGGCACACACGGGTCTTACTGGGACAAGGACGGGAATCTGTACGTGCAGGACTGGAACGTGAGCGGCCGTCTGATCAAACTTGTGCGTGTGAAGTAACCGCACCGGCATCAGTCCCCCAGATCTCCGGGACCGGCAGATGGCTCCGCTGATTGAATTTCAGGGCATCACCAGAGACTACGGCAACTTTCGTGCTCTGTCTGACGTGACGCTCAGTATCCAGCCCGGGGTCACGGGACTGCTGGGGCCGAACGGGGCTGGCAAAACCACGCTGATCCGGATTCTGCTGGGGCTTGCCAAAGTCACATCCGGCACCGGCCACGTGCTGGGAATTCCAATCGGTGATCACCTCACACGGGTGCGCTCGCTGGTGGGATTCATGCCGGAAGACGACTGTTACCTGCACGGCATTTCCGGCATTGAAACGCTGCAGATGGCGGGGCGACTGTCCGGCATTCCAGCACTCGAAGCGCTCCGCCGTGGGCACGAGATACTGGATTTCTGCGGCGCGGGGCAGGAGCGTTACAGGCCGGTGGAGACCTATTCGACCGGCATGCGACAGAAGCTGCGATTTGCGATGGCCATAGTGCACGACCCGCAACTGCTCATTCTGGATGAACCCACGACGGGCCTGGATCCTGAGGAGCGTGCAGCGATGCTCAACCGCATCCGCATCCTCGCCCGGGATTTCGGCAAATCGGTTCTGTTGTGTACCCACATTCTGCCGGATGTGCAGTCGGTGTGTGCGCAGGTGGTGATTCTGGCCCGCGGGACAGTGCGCGTTTCAGGAAGCCTCGAAGAGTTGTGTCGGACAGCGTCACCATCGTTGTCGGTCACGGCCGGCGGGTCCATCCAGTCTCTGGCCGTGGAACTTGCCCGACGGGGACGAAGTGTGGAAATTCAGGACAGTCGTTCGCTGCGACTGGCGGGTGCGGCGGAAGAGAGTGGTCAGTCGCTCTGGGAAGCGGCGGTATCGAGTGACTGTGTGATTCGCGGCATTGAGCCGGCGCGGAATTCGCTGGAGCAGATTTTTCTGGATGCGGTGGGGGAGGTGCGTCGTGCCCATCCATGACCCGGGTTATCGCCCATGGCGCGGTCAGACGACGTCCGCTGGCGGGCGTTGGCTGGTGGTTGCGCACACGGGAATTCAGCGTGCGTGGCGCAGTTCGTGGCTGAAGCGTCTGCTACTGCTCGCCTGGCTCCCTGGCGCCGCACTCGGGTTACTTGTATTTTTATACGAGCAGATGCAGGTGCAGGATGACCTGTCAGCGCGGGCCATTCAGGGGTTGGTGCTGAATGTGCTGGAGGTTCCTGAGTCAGCGCGGGAGCAGTTCCGGGACTTTGGCGGGGTGTTGGCGCGGCGTGATCTGAGTCCGGGTGAGCAGCGGCATGTGTTCTGGTCGCTGCTGCTGCTGAATCTGTTTCGGCGGTCCCAGCCACTGCTGTTACTGCAGGTGGTCGGCATGATCGCTCCGCCGCTGATTTCGCAGGACATGCGTTCGCGCGCCTTTCTGCTGTATTTCTCGCGACCGCTCTCGCCCCTGCAGTACATCCTTGGCAAGTGCAGCGTGGTCCTGTTTTATTCGCTGCTCATTACGCTGGCTCCTGCGTTATTGCTGTTTACGGCCGGAGTGCTCCTGTCTCCGGGCTTTGATGTGCTGGCGGCGACGTGGGATTTGCCGCTGCGCATTCTTGTGGCGGCGGCGGTGCTGACGGTTCCTGGAACCCTGCTGGCGCTCGCCCTCTCATCGCTCACCACCGAATCCCGATTTGCTGCGGCGGGCTGGTTTGCCGTGTGGATCTTTGGCTGGCTGCTGCGGTCGACGGCCGGCCTGTTTTCGGCAGCAGGTCCCGATTCGCTGGTCTGGAATCTGTCGCTCTATCATGTGACCACCGATGTCGCCGGCAGGGTACTGGACCCCAATTTTCTGGTTCCCGGATTCGGGTTGCAGGTTGTTCTGCTGGGCGTGTTGTGTGCGGTGTCGCTGGCGGTGCTGTATCGCCGGGTGTGTGCGCCGCTGCAGGCGTGAAACGGGAAGTGGAATGCACGGCATGGCCTGGATGATCGAACTTGACCACGTGACGAAGCTGTATGGCACGGTGCTGGGGGTCAACGACATGACGCTGCAGCTGTCACCGGGAGCGTGGGGACTGCTGGGCCCCAACGGGGCCGGCAAGAGCACTCTGCTGAATCTGCTCATCGGCCAGCTTCGGCCGACTCGCGGGGCGGTGCGCGTGCTGGGTGAACGCCCGCGCAATAACGCGAGGCTGATGCGGCGTATTGGTTTCTGTCCGGCGTTTGAAGGCATGTATGCGGGCGTGAGTGGTCTGGAGTGGACGACGTGGCTGCTGCAGCTGCAGGGCTTCAGCGGGCACCAGGCACGGCAGCGGGCGGCGGAATCTCTGGACCGCGTGGGGATGTCAGAAAGCATGCAGCGTCCCATTTCCAGTTATTCGCGGGGGATGCGGCAGCGGACAAAGCTGGCCCAGGCCATCAGCCACAACCCTGAACTGCTCATTCTCGACGAACCGCTCAGCGGCCTTGACCCTGTGGGCCGCGCACAGATGACGGGCCTCCTGAGGGACTGGATTGCGGTGGGCCGGAGCGTGCTCATTGCCAGCCACGTGCTCCACGAAATCGAAGCCTTAACGCAGTCATTTCTGCTCGTGTCGGGTGGACGACTGCTGGCATCGGGAACGGCGGCGGAGGTGCATGAACTCCTGTATCAGGTGCCGATGGAGATTCAGGTGCGATGTTCGGCAGGCCGCAGACTGTCTGCGTGGGCACTGGAACAGGGTGTGGCGGATGCCGTGCGGCTGCAGAATGCGTCGGGCGCTGCCGATCTGGTGCTGATTTCCACTCGCAACGCCGCCGAATTCTCACGGCAGCTGGCGAAATGGGTCTGTGACGAGCGGTGTGTGGTGTCTGAGCTGCGATCTGCGGATGATTCGCTGCAATCCCTGTTTCATTCGCTCATGAAGATTCACCGGGGTGAGCTGTGAGGGAAGTGGGAGCCGTTTTTTTGTACGAATGCCGGCGCATGCTCACCCCCGGACGGCTCGTCTGGTGGCTGACCATCACGGGCTTCCCCGTGGCCATTACCCTGCTGATTCGCTGGAGTCTGAGGCAGGCGGGGGCTGGCCCGAATGATATCGATGCTGCCTGGTCGCTGGCGTACTACATGCTGGTGCCTGGCGTCTGCACAGCCCTTGGAGTGCTCGTGACGGCCGGTCCGGCGGTCGCATCGGAACTGGAGCAGCGGAGCTGGATTTATCTGGCCTCGCGCCCCCACGGCATTCCGCGGCTGCTCCTGGGAAAGTACCTTGCGGCGGTGGTGTTCGGATGTACGGCAGCGTGGGTTGGCATCTCCATTTCCGTGCCGCTGTGTACGGCCGATTCGCGGCTGAAGATCTGGTGGGCGATGCTGGTATTGAGTGGTTTGTCGGCGACGTCTTCGGCGGCCGTGTTTTTGTTTCTGGGCACGGTGATGCTGCGGCGGGCGATGGTGCTCTGCATGGCCTGGGCCTTTCTGGTGGAGGGAGTGCTTGGTTCGCTTCCGGCGGTCGTGAATCGCTTCACGATGCAGTATCGTCTGCGATCACTGCTTGTGCAGTGGCTGCCGCTCCCGATGAATCGGCAGGGCGAGCCGGTATTCAGTTACGCTGTCGGGGCGGAACCTGCGTGGCAGCACATCAGCTGGGTGGTGGCCCTGACAGTCGTCTTTCTGGTGGCCGCTGTGCTGCTCGGGCGGGGCCGTGAATTCACCGCGGCGGCTGAGAGCGACGTTTAGCACAATATCTTCCCGGGATCTCTCGCCCTGCCCCGCAGATTGCAGTAAACTTCCGCTGCGGCACTCCATCACCAGGCCGCTGTCCGCCAGTCCAGCCCTACTCCATTCTTTGCATCGCTCGCGGGGCCCCCCAGTATGTCTCTGCCCACCTGTCCTTCCTGTGGCCAGTCGGTTCTCGAGGACGACGCTGTCGACTGCCCGTTCTGCGGTGCTGCAATGGACGGTTCGCGGGGGGCACGCAATACACCGCAGCCGAAGAAAAATCCGGCGATGAACCGTCCGGGCGCGCGAGCCTTGCCGGAAAAGCCCGCCGCAGCGGCGCCGGCTCCCGGATCGTCCGCTGCCGCCAAACCCACCGCTCCTGCCCCGGCCTCCGCGTCCCCGAAACCGGGGACCCCGGCTCGTTACGGCAGCAAAATGGTGGTGGACGAAGACGACCCGTTCGGCATTGGTGCCGCCGGGGGTGCTCAGGTCATCCCTGCCGCACTCAAACCCGAAAAAGGTCGGCTGCAGAAAACCGTCTGTCCCATGTGTGAACAGGCCAATTTCATCCCCAAAACGGCGCTCGGAAAAAGCGTTCGCTGTGCAAATCCCAAATGCATGGTCCCGGTATTCACGGCGGTGGATCCGGCGGAACAGAAGGCAGAACGCAAACCCACGCGGCTGTCAGACGAAGCCGAAGCCCAGCGCCGCGCCGCCGAAGAAACGCTCCCACGCCGCCGCAGCCCTATCCTGCTCTACGCCGTCGCCGCTGTCGTCCTTGTGGCCCTCACAGCACTCGTGGTCACTCAGCTCAATCGCAAACCCGACACCACACAGTTCGCCCAGAGTCTGGATCTGTCCGAACTGCAGCGGCTCGCCGAAGAAGATGCGACAAAAGCCGCAGCACAGCAGGCTGCCGATCAGGCGGCCGCCGCGAAAGCTGCCGAAAACCCAGCTAAAGAGCTCGAAGACAACATCCGCCGGATGATCGCCCTCGCCCGTTCCGAAATGCGCGACAAAGCGCTCGCCCGCCGCATGACAGGCGACCTCTGGCTGCGACTGGGGCGCAGCGAAGAAGCGGCCACCGAATTCAATCAGCTGCTTGTCGTGGACAAGACCCGCGGCTTTTATCGGATGCAGCCCCAGCTCGCACGCTATTGGCGCAGCAGGGCGGCCGGTGAAACGCAGCTTGCCTCAGAATCGCTCCAGCTGGCCGAAACCGAAGCCCGGCAGCGCAGCTTTCCGCGAACCGGTCGCGCCGCCACCGACGCCGCTCTGGCACTCGCCACGGCACTCGCCGCCGAAGGACGACTGCCCGACGCTGCCGGACTGGTCTCCTCCCGCCAGCTGGATCGCACCATCCCGGCCAACATCGACCAGATGAGCGGTACCGCATGGCTGTTTGTCGCTGCCCAGTGTCGGGACCAGGGCGTTCCCGCCCCCCCGGCACTCGAATGTCTTCTTTGGGCAGATCCGCTGCCGACCGCCGTCGCCGCGGTGCTTGCTGCACGGGGACAGTGGCAGGCAGCCATCGACTGGGCCGTACTTCCCGGTGACGGTCGCGCGACCGCCGATGCCCTGGCAGCCATCGCTGACCGCGTTCACGCCTCCGGACTCCCCGCAGCCACCCAGGCCGCTCCGCTCATCGAAGCCGCTGCCGCAAAGCTCACCAGCCCCCAGCTGCGCCTCAAAGTGCTCGCTGCCACTGCTGCCGCCAAACGAGACGCCACCGCGCTCCAGACCTGCCTCGAAGCGCTCCGACAACTCCCCGAAACACCCGCATGGGCGCTCCCTGACCTCGCCTCACTCCTGCAAAAAGAACTCCCCGATCGCGCCCTCAGCCTGACAGCGGCCAGCGCCGCCGCCGAAACGCTCCGCGCCGCCTGTCTCATGAATCACCCCGAACACGCAAAAGCCGCGCTCGCAGAACTCCGCAGACATCTTGCTGCCGCCGCCCCGCCCACCGGCGAAGCCCGCGGCCTGCTTGCTGAAATCAAAGGCGACGAATCCAACGTTCGCCGCCAGATCCAGACCGCACTCCGGGAAAGCGACGCCGGACGGCTCGATGCACTCTACCGCACCGCAGTCTCACGCAGTACCAGCATCGCACAGGTCGCCGAAGACCGTCGCAGCCAGTTTGTGCTCCTGCTCAGCCGCATCGCTGCCTCCGGTGGCACCGATCTGCTCAAACAATCCCTCAATGACGCCCCCGAACTCATCGCCGAACTCCAACTGGATGAACTCCGCGGACTTGTTGCCTTCTCAGCCCTCATCGGCGGCAAACCCCTCCCGGAACTTGCCATCACCACGGCCACCGCAGAAAACACGACGCCGCGCACCACGATTCCGCAGATGCTCGTCGAGCTCGGGCGCGTTGTGGGTGCCTCCGCAGCCCTCGATGCCACCAACCCCACCGACGCACTCCGCTGGATCGAACAGGGCACCGAAACGCTCCCCGCAGTCCGCTCCGCCTTCGCCGCCGAATTCTCAGCCCGCCTCGCCAAAACTCTCGATCCACCCACCCTGCTCCCTGCGATCGCAGCCTGCAAAAATGGACTCTGGCGCGAAGAATGCTTTGAAATCGCCGGCAAAACACTCGCCGAACGCGGACTTGCCCCCGCTGTCGGGGCCTGGGCCACCTCCAGCCGCACTCCGCCCCAGGATCACATCGCTCTGCTCTACGGCACCGGACTCAGCCTGCTCGCCAATCTCAGCAAGCCCGCCACCATTCAGCCCTGATTCTCCGATCCGGTCAACGGAAAGCTCCCATGCCCGAGCCCAAACGGATTCTGATCCTTGGTGGCGGTTTCGCCGGCGTCTACACCGCCATCCGACTCGAACGTCTCTTCCGACGGCACAGCAACATCGAAATTGCACTGGTTAACCGCGAGAACTACTTTGTCTTCCAGCCCCTGCTCGCCGAAGTGGTCTCCGGGAATATCGGACTGCTCGACACCGTCAGCCCCCTGCAAAAACTCATTCCCCGCACCCGCATCTACGTCCGAGATATCGAATCCGTCGACCTCGAACGCCGCGAAGTGGTGCTCGCCCCCGGACTTCGCCCCCAGCCACTCACGCTCAAATGGGACCATCTGGTCGTTGCTCTCGGGACAGTCACCGACTTCCGCGGAATTTCAGGCCTGCAGCAGCACGCCATGCCGTTCAAGAACCTCGCCGATGCCGTCCGGCTCAGAAATCATCTCATCCATGTGCTCAATGAAGCCGAGATCGAAGTCGATCCCGAACGCCGCAGACAGCTCCTGACCTGCGTCATTGCCGGTGGCGGATTCTCTGGTGTCGAAGTGGCGGCGGAAATCAACGACTTCCTTCGTTCCGCTGCCAAACGCTTTCATAATTTCGGCCCCGCCGATATCCGTGTGGTCCTGGTTCATTCCGGTGTCCGCATCCTTGAACGCGAACTCAGCGAATCACTCAGCCTCTACGCCCAGAACATTCTCCGCCGCCGCGGCGTCGAACTGCTCCTCGGACAACGGCTCCGCACCGCCACTCCCGATGCTGCCGTGCTCGCCTCCGGCGAACGACTTCTCTGCCGCACCCTTGTCTCCACTGTGCCCTCCTTCGCCAACCCCATCCTCGACAAACTCCCGGTCGAAAAGGAAGGTGGACGAATCACCGTCAATGCCTTCCTCCAGGCGCCGGGCACAGACGGGCTCTGGGCCGTCGGTGATGCCGCACGCATTCCCAATGCCGCCGATGGCGGCTTCTGTCCCCCCACCGCTCAGCACGCCATCCGCGAGGCCAGCTGTCTGGCAGACAACATCGCCGCGTCGATCCGCGGACAGAAACTCCGCCCCTTCAGCTTCCCCGGTCTGGGCAAAATGGGTTCACTTGGTCACCGCTGCGCCGTCGCGGAACTCCTCGGCGGCATCCGCATCTCCGGCTTCCCCGCCTGGGTCCTCTGGCGATTCGTCTATTGGTGGAAACTGCCGGGCATTGATCGGCGGCTCAAAGTCGCCTTCTCCTGGCTCCTTGACCTCGTTCTCCCGCCTGAAACCGTGCAGCTCCGCATGGATTCCCCGGGCGGAGTCATGCAGCTGCACTTCGAGCCGGGTGAAGTGGTCTTCCGACAGGGCGACCGAGCCGACTTCCTGTATGTGATCCTCGCAGGTCAGGCCGAAGTCATCGATGAAGGCAGCTCGACTCAGACCCCCGCTGAACCATCCGCCCAGCGACGACTGGCCGTCCTTTCGGCAGGCGAATTCTTCGGTGAAATCGCCATGCTCCAGCAACGCACACGCACAGCCACCATCCGCTGCCTGGAACCCATGGACGTCCTCGCACTGCCCCAGAACCAGTTTCAGACACTCGTCAAACATCTTCCCGGATTCCGCAGCGGCTTTCAGACTGAAATGCACAAACGTCTGCTCCGGGAGACTCAACAGGATGGCATTCCCAATAACACCAAATAGAACCAGATAACACCAAATGAGAATCAAAATGGGTTGACGTGCAAATGGTCGATTGCGGTTGACTTTTCAAGGTAAGTTGTTCCAGGCAATGCTTCAGGGTGTCAGGAGTCTTGAATGGGCAGGCGATTTTCCGGCAGACGGGATGATTCCGGCAGCTGGCTCGCTTCACTGCTGATTCTGGCAGTGGGACTGGGGTTCTGTGCCTTCCTGGCGCTCGCTTCCGATCCCCGCTCCGCGCTCACCGCCTGCTCCGTTCTCGCCGGAATCCTCGGCGTCTTCCTGCTCCTGAATCGACTCAACCGCGCCGGTCGCCTCACATCACTCAATCTCAGCTTTCTCTCCATCTCCAGCCGCAGTCGTCGTGATGATGGCATTCACGATTACCAGCCGCGCAAAGCCGCGGCTGCGTCCGCGAAAGCCACCCCGAATCAGCCGATTACTGCCGGTGAAGCGCGCGAACTGCGAATGACCAGTTCCAGCACCTGGATCCCTGCTCAGGGACGCAAAAAGAAAAGTCGCGACACCTGATTCTGCAGATTTGATGAATTTCCCTGGCCGCACAACGCTCCCGGCGTACAACATTGTCAGACGGACAGCGTCGCGACCTGTCACTGATGTGCTCTGCCACCGGTCCAGAGCACCTGTAAACAGATGTTCATTTCTTGTGAAGAATCCCCAGGAGTTGTCGATGAGAAAGTTCGTTGCCCTTCTGCTGGCCGCAGCAGTTGTCCCGTCCGCCGTTGCTGATCAGAAGTGCGGCACAGCCTGCCGCACCCGCAGCAGCACCCGAGTCACCGCGCACCACGCTGCGATTCTGACTCGTGCCCACGCTGCCGTCGCTGATGACATTGTCGACACCGCGGTCGGTGCCGGAAAGTTCAAAACTCTTGTCGCAGCAGTCAAAGCTGCCGGTCTTGTCGAAACGCTCAAAGGAAAAGGCCCCTTCACAGTGTTCGCCCCCACCGATGAGGCGTTCGCGGCACTCCCGGAAGGCACGGTCGAAGGTCTGCTGAAGCCGGAAAACAAGGACAAGCTGATCGCAGTCCTGACTTATCACGTCGTCCCGGGGCGCGTACTTGCAGCCGACGTTGTGAAGCTCAAGTCCGCAACGACCGTGCAGGGGCAGCAAGTGAAAATTTCGGTGGCCAATGGCGGTGTCAAAATTGACAACGCAAAGGTGCTCAAGACCGACATCGCCTGCAGCAACGGTGTGATTCACGTGATCGATTCCGTGATCCTCCCCTCAGCCCCCGCCAAACCGGCTGATATCGTTGACACGGCCGTGGCTGCCGGCAAGTTCGGCACGCTTGTCGCCGCTGTCAAAGCTGCTGGTCTTGTTGAAACTTTGAAAGGCGAAGGCCCCTTCACGGTGTTCGCTCCGACCGATGCTGCGTTCGCCAAACTGCCGAAAGGCACCGTCGAAGAACTGCTCAAGCCGGAGAACAAGGACAAGCTGGTGGCGATCCTGACCTATCACGTCGTTCCCGGGCGCCTGAAGGCTGCTGACGTTGTGGCCGCAAAGGAACTGAAGACGGTCAACGGAAAGGTTGCCACGGTGACGACAGAAGGCGATGCAAAGATAGCGGGCGCGTCCATCATTGCGACTGATATCGAAACCAGCAACGGCATTGTGCACGTGATTGACAGCGTGATGCTGCCGTGATTTTGCAGGCCTGTGTGTTGAGATGAGCAGAGGAAGGCGGAGCGACCAGCGGTTGCTCCGCCTTTTTCATTTTTTTCCGTTCCGAACAGCCGTTTTTGCACTTCAGATTGGTCCCAGGCGGGCAGACGTGGTAAGCTTTCTGCCGGAAGAGTGAACAGGTTTTCACTATCCAGCCCTGTAACTGCACAGAGAGTGATTTCGTGTCGGACCCAGTACCCCACCCCGCCCAGCCTGTCTCCGGTCAGATTCCGGATGATTCGATGAGTTTTTCCGGGGGTGATGTTCCCGATGGCAACACGGTGATCATGCCCCCAGGGCAGGTGCCGGGGGCAGCGTCGTCCGCGGGACTGGCTGCTATTGCCCCGGAGACATTCGTCGGCAAATATCGCATTCGCCGGCTGCTGGGTCAGGGGGGGATGGGGACGGTTTATCTGGCTTTTGATCCTCTGATTGAGCGTGAAGTGGCCATTAAGCTGCTGAGTCCCGAGCTTTCCTCCAACGCGGATTCTTTGCGGCGGTTTCTTGGCGAAGCCCGTTCGATTGGGCGATTGAATCATCCGAATGTGGTGGCGATTCATGCGATCGACGTGTGGGACGGCCGATACTATCTGGTGATGGAACTGCTCACCGGAGGCAGCGTCGCTGATCTGGCCGAGAAGCGGGGCAGGTTGCCCATTCGGCAGGCTGCATCGTTCCTTGCCCAGGCCGCCCGGGGTCTTGCGGCTGCCCACCAGGCTGGGATGGTTCACCGGGACATCAAGCCTGCCAATCTGATGCTCAATCGTGACGGTGTTGTGAAAGTGGTCGACTTTGGTCTGTCGCGAGTTCTGGACGCGGTGGCGACTGGTCCGGATCAGGCGACGCGTGCGGGGCAGATTGTGGGCACACCGCATTTCATGAGTCCGGAGCAGTTCGAGGGGGGGGCGGTTGATGCCCGATCGGACATTTACAGTCTTGGTGCGTCATTTTTCCGGCTGATCACGGGCGAATTTCCGTTTCAGCGGTGCAGCACGATTGTGCAGTTGATGAAGGCCCACATGCTGGATGCGCCGCCCGCTGCCACAGCGGTTGATCCTGCGCTTCCTCCGCTGGCAGATCAGATCATTCATCGCTGCATGGCCAAGCGGCCTGAGGACCGGTTTCAGAGTGCCACCGAAGTCGCGGACGCTCTTGAACAGTTCGCCACCCACGACTCCGTTGCCGGCTCGGGTTCTGCCGCAGGTTTTCCGTCCGAGTTGAGCGGTGTGGCCATGGCAGGAGAGCCATCCTCCCGCACGCTTTCAAGCCTCGTCGCTGCCGAACGTTCTGCGTTGCAGGCCAGAATGCTGAAGACTGCCTGCAAGACCTTTCAGGTGTCGGGAGTGCAGGTGTTTCCGCGAATTGACGAGGCCGATGCAGTGGTTGACGGAGTGCACCCCGAGGTGATCTGGACGGCGATGGAGCTGGATGATGCCCGCGGCATTGACTGGCTTCGCAGGCTGGGGCGAAAAGGCCGCACCGCCACGTCGGCTGTGGTGCTGCATTCCAGCGATTCGACGATCTCTGAACTGTTGCAGGCATCCACCGCTCCCTGCCGACTGCTGGCCCCAAAAACACTCCCGGCCGACCAGATCCTGCGACTGCTGCATGCCGCCGGCCCTGCACAGCTGGCCGCTCTGCAAACGCCCAGCGAGCTACATTCTCAGCGGAGTATCCGGATTCTGAGTGACACGGAGCGACTTCCGGAACAGCTCAAATCCGTCATCCGCGAACTCGCGCTGGTCAATCTGCACGTGGCTGGAATGCTGGATGCGGCGGTCGACACCATTCCGGCGGAACTGAGTCTGATCATCCGCACGGCCGAAATCTTCGCCGGTGATGAGGCCGTTTACGCGGGACTGGTGACCAATCGTCGCGACGAAATCCTTGCTGCCGTGCAGCATTCCGGCAAAGGACTGTTCCTGCGAGCGGTTGGAAAACGTGGCGGAGTGGCCGTCGTCAATCGCCCGTTCGACGCCGGTACACTCCGCAGCCTGCTTGAATCCATCGCCTGAGTGGCCGGCTGGAAGCCAAATGGCCTTGAAGTTTCCGAATCTCCTGCGATTCAGCAGCCCGAATCGCTCGTCACTCCTGGCAGGGGAGTGTTATTGTTTTTGGCCGCAGAGGGGACAGAAGCGGTTGGCCAGTGCGATGATGCCGTGGCAGCAGGGGCAGCGTTTTTCGTCGAGTCCGGGGGTTCTGAAGCTTCCCGGCTGAGGTGTACCGGCGGCATTTCCCTGAGTTCCCTGGTTGATGATGACGGATGGGTTTCCGGGCGGTGTATTGCGGGTGTTGAGCGATTCGACCATTTTTGCGAGTGTTTCCTGGACGCTGGCATCGCGTCTGTCCGAAGCAGCCTCGAGACTGGCGATGTGTTTGTCTTTGGCAGCGATAAGTTCCTGTTCCTTTCGCTGCAGTTCCTGCAGCAGGGCCTGCGTTCGGTCGGTGTCTGCCTGGGCCTGAGTGAGAGCGGTGGCATGGCTGGCGGCTGAGCGTGCGTGTTCGATATCTGCGGCTGCCTTGTGTCGGGCAGCTTCCACCTCCTGCAGAGCCCGCGCCTGTTCGGGGTCCGCTCCAAAAATCAGTACCTCCAGGGACTGACCACGGGCATCGCGAAAGCGGTCGTGTCTGAGTTGTTCAAGTTGCAGCTGATGGGCCTGATGGTCGCGGCGTTCGTCATCCTTTGCGGCCTTTTCCAGTCGCAGTTCGTCCATGCGGCGGTTATGTTCGCGCTGTCGGGCCCATTCTTCACCTTTCCGTCGCTGTTTGTCGGCTTCGAGGATGCGTCGATGCTGTGCGTCCTGCTGCAGCCGTTCGTTCTCCTGCATCACTCGCAGACTTTCCTGCTGCATGGCCAGTCGCATCTGGATTTCCTGGAGTTGTCCGGCTGCCAGGTCCCGCTGCAGTCTGGCAGCACGTTCGGCCTGTTCGTGGGCCAGATCTGCGGTTGCCCGCTGCAGTTCCAGTTCCAGTTCCTGCTGGCGTTTCCTGCTGTTCCGTCGGATTTCGTCATCAATTTCCTGTTCCTTTGCGCGTGCCTGGGCCGAACGCAAACGCTGTTCGTCGTGCATCATCTGAATGCGAATTTCGCGCTGCTGGCGATCCACCTCTGTGTCCCCCAGCAGTTGGGTGCGGCGTGCCTGGTGCAGGAGGTCGGTGATTTCGTCTTCGCGTTTTTCCTGCCAGTAACTGCGGAATGTGCGGGTCTGATCCTGCCAGGTCTTCCAGCGTTCCGCCCGGTCATGCTCGGCCTGTTCGGCTTCACTGGCCAGTTTCCTCCGCCACTGGCGATCTGATTCGGTATCATTGAGGGACGCCAGTTCCAGTTCGGCATGACGGCGACGGAGCGCGAGCCGGTGGTTGCATTCGTCGGCAAGCAGCTGCAGATCGAACTGCTGTTCGAGTGCGAGTCGTTTCAGGAGCTGCTGTCGCACGGCCGCTCGGTCTGCGGACTGCTGCAGCAGCGTGGCCTGCAGCTGCTGGTGTTCGTCTTCTGCCAGCAGTTTATCGCGGTCCAGCCGGCGGACAAAATCTGCAAGGTCGGCAGCAGTCCTGAGCCTGTTGAATTTATCCGACAGCACAGCTTCCCGCAGGCCGCTGCGAATCTGCACACGCCGGAGAACCTGATCAAGCTCCTGCTGCTGGCGATCGATTTTGAGACCTTCGAGGGCCGCCTCCACCTGCCGGGCTTTGTCCTGCTGTCGGACCTGTTCCCATGTGGCGTCCTCCGCGACCCGAGCGCGGCGACGATCGGTCTCGGCCGCCATTTCCATGAGCACGGTGTCGCCGCGACGCTGCAGCTGCGCATCGTATTCGGGATGCACGATGGAGAGCGTGAGCACCTGACTGAAGGACAGTCCGTAAAGCTGCAGACAAATCTGCAGATTGTTTTCGAGGCAGGCATCGAGTCGCTGCCAGGTGTCGGGTGCCCGGAGCTGGTCGATGGTCATCCCGTTGACGAAGCTGCCGATGAACTGACTGAGCAGCGGTGCGAGGACTTCGAGCAGCTGTTCACGCGCGTAATCGGGGGCACTGCCCATGAGCTTCTGATGAAAGATCATCACATCCCTGAGCTGCACTGCAACGCGCGTACGGAACTGCACTGAAAGAAAATCGGCTGTCAGCACCGGAGCGGACGTGATCTCGAACATCTGGTCCTCGCCACGGACCATGATCACATCACACTGCTTCTGATTCCACCAGTCGTGCAGTCGGTTGCTGAAGGAACTGAGCGTGTAGGTGCCTGGCGGCACTTCGCCCAGCTGGCGACCATCGTCGATGATCACCGCCCGCATCCCAGGTTCGATCTGCAGCTGTTTACTGAAAAAGCCCGGAACGTCGTTGATGGAAATACGGCTGGCAAACGCGGCGGGGGTGAGTGTGCAGCGATTCATCATTGGCTTTCTGTCGGAGTGAAGGTGTGGTTCAGACGGTTCCCAGCCGGCCATTGAGTTGGGTAAGTGCTGACGGCAGGCGTGCGGCTGGAAGAGATCGGGAGTGTCTGCAGCGGCTGGTGAGTGTGCGTGGCGGTCTGCTTCCGTGTGCGCGGCATACGCTGCCGGCGAACCTTATCACTGCCTCGCAGCTGCAGTGCATCTGGCGCTGGATTTCCATCCATGACTGACTCCCGTTATGTGGTGACTTCCCCTGCTTTCGCATTTCATCAGCCCGTGTCTGCTGCCGGGTTGCGCAGAATTTGGGACGATATGCGATTTCGGGAAGAAATCACGCTGAATCGAGCTCGGAATCAGCGAATCCGGGACCGTTTTCGACACTCCCGGCTTCCGCAGGCCCCAGAGCATTTCCGGGGGAGCAGCGGCGGTGGTGGGCGCGGAGGGCAGCGCGCTGGATTCCGGATTCGATCGGGCGGTCGCTGCACGCTGCTGGACGATGAGACAGCACTCGGGCCTCACGCCTCCTGCGGAATGATGTCCGATTTGATCAGCGTTGCTGCGGGGCGGCGGGGGATTTTTCCTTGCTGAGATCTCGACGGAGCTCCTGGATTTCTTCTCGGAGCTGTTGCAGTTGCTGCTGGACGTCGGGCTGCCCGTCGGCGGGTGCCGCAGGTTGTTCGGCGGAGCGACTGGCTTCTTCTCGGGCCAGGGTGCCGAGTTTTTTCAGCATGCGTTCCATGGCTTCCGGGTCCCCGGGAAACTGTTCGTCGATGATGACACCGGGGAAGAGGCGATGGAGTCGCTGATTGCGGCCGTGAAGGCGGAGGAGGTCGGGGTCACCGGGTTTGGCGGCATCGGCATCGATGGAAAGTTGGGAGACGGACATCTTTCGCGGCGTGACAGAGAGTTCCATCGGTGAACCGCTGCGGATGATCTGCAGGCGTGCCGGCTGGCCTTCGAGTCCACCGACGACTTCCATGAGTTGTTCGATGGTCTGCAGCTGTCGATCGTTGAGGCTGACGAGAATATCATCGGGTTCGACTTTGGCCTCAGCGGCGGGGGACTGGTCGCCGACGGACAGCACAACGAGTCCCACGTTGTCCAGTTTGAGATGTTTTCGGAGCAGCAACGGGGCTTCCTCGCAGGCCACTCCGATCATCACTCGTTCCGCAACCGCCCCTGCCGCTGCGGGATCACCGGGAGCGGTGGCGGCCTGACCGTCAAGGACTTTCAGGGCATCGAGGCCACCTTCCATCTGCAGAATGAGTGCCCTGCCTTCGGGGGCATTCAGGTCATATTCCTTTTTCACTCCGTCCGGCCCGATCACGACGATGCGACCTTCCGTTTTGACCTCCGGTTTGTCGCCGTTGCGGCTCTGGCTGCTGGAGCGGGATTCCACTCGAACCTCGACGCGTTGTTCCTGTTTGCCAGCGGGGGCGGGTTCATCAGCGACGGACACCGCAGAGAAAAGGCTGACCGAAAGTGGCAGCATCAGTCCAGCGACCGTGTGTTTCTGCATGCATTTCATGATCTCAACGTCCTGTTTGGAGCTTGTGAGGAAAACAACCCGGGATTTACTGAAGGCTGGCCTGCCCTGACTTCTGGAGGGGAATCACGATGGTGCGACCGTCAGCGGACGGCAGCACCAGCACCTGCATGGACTGACGACTGTCGGATTCCTTGAAGAACGGATGGTTTTGGGAGGACCGTCGCAATTGCTGCATATCTTCATAGACAGGCACCTGGCCGGTGCCGGCGGGCCCCGGCAGCTGGACTGCGAAGCCGGAAGTGCCCTGAGGAAGGCTGGAGGAGCTGGCAGTCTGAGGGAGGTTTCGCGGGGAGGCGCCGGACACGAGCAGTCCGCCGACAAAGGCGATGGCCGCGCACAGGGAGAGCGATGTCAAAGGGTGGTTCCACCACTGCCGCAGGCGGGTGGCAGACAGGGGCTGGGGGGCAAGTCGCGGTGGAATCGCAGGGGAGTCGGGCGGGATGACGGGAGCGACTGTTGGGGAGTGGGTTGAGAATGAGTGGCGGAGGTGTCGATCTTCGAGCAGTCCGCAGGCGAGACTTTTCCAGCCGTTGTGGATGGAATCGAGTTGTTGCAGGAGGAGCCGGGTATCGGAGGCGGAAAGTTCGCCATCAACGCAGCGCTGGATGAGGAGTTCGGTTTTGGAAGAGAGGGTCATGGTTGGGAACTTTCTTCAACAAAGGTCCGCAGGTGCTGTCGCAGGTTCTTTCGGGCCCGCAGCAGGCGATATTCGATTGTGTCTTCCTGAACACCCAGGTGATTGGCAATTTCGCGGTAGGTCCAGCCTTCGGCATATTTGAGCATCAGCACCTGGCGATCGAGTTCAGTGAGTTGCTGCAGGGCGCGCTGCACCTGTTCGCGTGTTTCCTGGCTGAGCAGTGCGTGGAGGGGTTCGGCTGGGTTTTCCAGCGGGCTGGACTGCTGCTGAAGGCGGTCATGGAGTTTTCTGCGACGTCCGGAGGTGCGACGGTACATGAGCACCTGGCGGACGGCAATCTGGTACAGCCAGGCGCCCACACGATTGACATCTGCCAGGAGCGATCGCTGCCGCACGATAGCCAGAGCGATATTCTGCATGACGTCTTCCACCGCATCCGCTTCCTGCAGCCGACTGCGCACAACGGTGCGCAGCCAGCCTTCGTGCTGGAGAAACAAAGCCTGTGGACTGAGCGATGCGGCGACGGTCACCGGAGGAGTTGTCTTTCTGTGAAACAGTGCGGGGGTCCTGCGGGAGCTTTGAAAGACAGTTGCCCTCGCTGGCGATTTCCCGAGCGGAAAGGTTTGTTTTTTCGGAGATTTTGAGAAAAATCCGGAATTCGGCCAGCCCTGTTTTTGCAGAAGTCCTGCCACATGCCTGAACTCCCCGAAGTGGAAACCATGGTCCGCGGAATTCGCCCGCACTGCGAAGGACGTCGGATTGAGTCCATAGATTTTCTGCCATGTTCCCGCAAACCCATCAGTGTCACTCCGGACCGCCCATCCATTTCTGCTCTGGCAGGCCACACACTGCAACGTGTCGGACGGCTTGGCAAACGTGTGGTCCTTGAACTGGACAACCGCTCCGTGCTGGTTGTTGAACCCCGCATGACCGGACTCCTGCTGGTGACAGATCCTCCCACAACAGACCATCTGCGGGTTGTCTGGGAATTCATGCCGTCAGCGTCTGCTGCACTGGCACCTCGACTCCTGTTCTGGGACCGACGGGGCCTGGGCACGCTGTCGCTGCTGGATGCCGGCGAGTACGGGGCGCTGCGAACAAGGCTGGGGCCCGATGCCCTCAACGTCACTCCCGACGACTGGCAGTCGCGACTGTCCGCAACCGCGCGACCTGTGAAGGTGGCACTCCTGGACCAGACTATCGTCGCTGGGATTGGCAATCTGTATGCCAGCGAAATTCTGCACCGCGCTGGAATTTCCCCCAAACGCCCGGCCCGCAGTCTGTCACCCCAACGCATCGCCAGGCTGCAGGAAGCCGTACAGCATGTACTCCTGCAGGCGATTCGCTTCGAAGGCTCAACATTGAACGACGGCACCTACCGCAATGCCCTCAATCAGGATGGCAGTTTCCAGAATCATCATCGGGTCTACGACCGGGAAGGACAGATCTGTCCATCATGCGGCAAAGCCAACATTCGTCGCATCGTACAATCGCAGCGTTCCACGTTTTACTGCCCTGCCTGCCAGCATTAGCGGTGGCAACGCTCAGATCCGTCCTGTTCTCTCTTGTCAAACCAGGTGCACACAGTTACAAAACGGCCGGAAAATCACCACCTGCAGGCACGTCCTGTCCCTGTCTCCAGCGCCAGCGTTTCAGCGCCTTTCGCCTTTCGCCTGTCAACTGCATCAGGGTCTCTTTGTTTATGACGACCAAATTCCTTGCGATGCTGATGCTTCTGTGTTTCAGCACCTCCATTGCTCACGCGCGAACGTGGCGCACCACTGACGAGCGAAAATTCAGTGGTGATTTTCAGGGTCTGGACGGCAATCAGGTGGTCATTCGCACGACCCAGGGCCGTGTCGAAAAAGTCTCATACCTGAAGCTCAGCAAATCCGATCGCACCTTCGTCAAAAGCACACTGACGTCGATGGCGAAGCAGGATGAAGTGCAGCGACTGATCCAGCTCGAGACATCCGGCACTTCGGGTGCCCCGGCTCAGTCGGCCACGCCCACAGAATCCGCCCCAGGTCAGCAACCCGAATCCGCAGACGGTAAGCCCGGAACCGACTCGCCTTTGTCAGATGCCAGACAGGTGCGAATCTGGACCGATGTCAACGGCAATCAACTGCAGGCACGGTTTATTTCGTCCAACGCGCTGCAGGTGACCCTGGAACTTGTCTCAGGTGGACAAAAGAACTTCCCGATTGCGGGGTTTCGCAGCGAAGACCAGCAACTCATTCGCCAACTCGCCGACCCGGCAGCCAGCGAACAGCCTGGTGTTCCGGGATCGTCCGGGGGGCCCGGACAACCTCTCGGAAGTCCCGGATTTCCCGGCATGCCAGGTGGTCCTGGTGCTCCAGCACCATCCTTCCCCGGCCTGCCTGGCAACGCTCCCGGCTCAGCGGGGTTCCCGGGAGCTGGTCTTCCTGGTCCCGGATTTCCTGGTGGTCTGCCGGGCGGTCCATCATCCGGACCTGGATTTCCAGGTTCTCTGTCACCGGGCGGCAGTTTTCCGCCTGGTGCCGGGACTCCAACGCTGCCTCAGGCTCCGCAAACGGCCGGCTCGCCGCTTGGGTCTCCCAACCCGGACAGCCCCGCAGAAAATTCCGCCGCGTCTGCTCCGGGGATGCCACCGTTCGGCGGTGGCGGCGGGTTTGGTCCCCCAAATCAGCCCGGGGCCGGCGGGTTTGGCCCTCCCGGTCAGCCCGGGGCCGGGTTTGGTCCTGCAGGTGGTCCTCCGGCAATCAACCCTGGCGACGGCATTCCGTCAGGCCCCGACGGGGAGCCGATGGGTGGCTTTGAATACATCTACCGCTGTGAAGACTGCGGAGCTGAATTCACCGAGGCGGATGGGGTGAAGGAAGGCGATACGTGTCCGAAATGTCCGTGGTACAAGCGGGTGCGGATGAGAAATGTGGGACGTCTGATCGGATTTGCGGCGTGCCTTGCGATTGGTGCCATTTCGTTCATCGTTCGTAAAATCCGTGGCGGCTGACTTCGGATGAGTTTCCTGTCGGACAGAGATGACGTGAGGTCATGAAGGGAACCGCATATCTTCTTCAAGCCGCTCTGGTGGTTGCCTGGTGGGCTGGTCTTTGTATCAGCGATCGTTTCTTTGCGGCGTTCCAGTTTTCCGGCATTTCTTCTGCCGCATTCTGGGCTTTTCTGCTCCCGGATCTGCTTTTGGTGGCCGGACTGTCCTTCGTCAGTGCCTACAGCCGACTGCAGTCAGCCCCCTGGGTTCTGCTGGGCGCTTTCGGGTATGCGGCACTGTACTGCTGCAATGTCACTCTGCTCACAGGCAGTGGCTATCTGCCCACGCTGCTGATGCTGGCCGGGTTGGCGTATAACCTGTTTCTGTGCCTTGCGGATCGTACGTTCCACACGACCACGACCACGCGCACACCGGTACTGGCATTCAAAACTGTGGTTCAGATTATCTGCTTCTGGGCACTTTTGCTGGCGATTGTGCCGGCTGTTATACTGCATTCCTTTCAGAGTCTTCTCGTGCCCGACCTGAACATCTCCACGATGTGCTGCATCACAGCTTTCGCGGGTTTCAGCGGACTGGGACTGGCGAGCGCGTGGTCCATGGTGTGGCATGGGCGCGGGACACCACTTCCCACGGATCAGGCCTCCTGCCTGGTGACTGGTGGTCCCTACGCCATCGTGCGAAATCCCATGGCTGTTGCCGGGATCGGGCAGGGTCTGTGCCTTGCCGGCGTCTTCGAATCCATCCCTCTGCTGGCCTACTCGCTGCTGGGCGCCATTGCCTGGCACCTGGTCGTCAGGCCGCTTGAGGAACGTGATCTCCGGGATCGTTTCGGGCAGGCATATGCAGACTATTGCCAGCGCGTGTGTTGCTGGGTTCCGCGAGCGTTCTTCAGAAGACGGCCATAGTCCCGCCCTGTTCCCGTCTCTGACCTGGCAAAATATCAAAACTGCGAAGACCAGGTCGCAGGGGACTGCTGAGCCTGCCATAATCCGGCCACCCCGACCCCTCCCACCGGTACCATGCTCAAAGTGAACTCATGGCTGGACGTTCCGAAGCCCGCAGATTTGTCCTGCAGATGCTCTATCTGATCGATCAGAACCCCGACGCCGACCTGGCTCGTATTCAGCGTCACCTGCAGAAAGAGTTCACCGACCTGCAGGTCAGGGGGTTCGCCTGGGAACTCTTCAACGGAGTTCAGGACAAGCGTCGCAGTCTGGACGAATTCATCCGCCGAACGGCAGCCAACTGGCGAATCGAGCGTATGGCGCCCACCGATCGCAATGTGCTGCGTATGGGACTCTACGAAATGCGCTACGCTGGTACTCCGCCTGCCGTCGTGATCAACGAATGTGTGGACATTGCCCGCGAATTCGGCACCGAAAACTCCAGCGCCTTCGTGAACGGCATCCTTGATAAACTGATCCCGGTCGCCACCGAAACCGCTCCTGCCGCCGACGAAGCAACCGATGAGGCAACCGACGAAGCGATCTGAAACGGGCACTTTCCGGCCCAGGGCGCCAGCGTCGCTTCGGGATGACGAACCGAGGCCGAAGCCGCGGCAGGAGCGATACTGGCCGAACCGGCCGCATGACATCGGCCGCACGCCACACAACTGCAGTCGCCTGGATTTCGTGCGGGGCCCTGACTGCAGTCTGTCACAAATCTTCAGCTGGCGGATTCCTGTCCGATTGATGTTTGCGGGTGCATGAGCCGACGCAGCAGAGGCCGGCCGCCCTGTTTCATGGCTGTCAGGCGACTTTTGCGGGGGATGTTTGAGCAGGCGTCATTTGTCGTGTGACAAAGGCCGCGTAGTCGTGGGGGGTGTCGATTCCGGCAGCGGAGTGCTGGACGAGGGTGACTCCGATCGCAGCACCCGCGTGCAGGGCGCGGAGTTGTTCGAGTTTTTCCAGCTGCTCAAGAGGTGCCGGGGGAAGGGATGTGAGCTGCAGCAGAAAATCGCGGCGGTAGGCGTAGAGCCCGATGTGCAGGAGCCAGGGTGGTGTGCTGCCGCCGCTGTTCCCGGTGAAGAAATGTTCAACGGGAACATCACGACTGAAGGGAATGGGACTGCGGCTGAAATACAGGGCCCGGCCGGCGGAATCGAGTACGACTTTCACGCAGTTCGGATCCCTGACCTGCTCAGCTGATCGCATGGGGGCGGCGACAGTGGCCATCTGGCAGCCTGGTTCCCGGAGTGTTTTTACGAGTTGGGTGACGATGGCCGGATCCAGTTCCGGTTCGTCTCCCTGCAGATTGACGATGGCATCGGCGTCGTGAAAGCAGCGGCGAGCGATCTCGGCAATGCGATCGGTGCCACTGTTGTGAGCTCCGGTGAGTTCTGCGCGGCCACCGAAGCTGAAGACCACATCGGCGATTTCCTGGCTGTCGGTGGCGATGACCACATCGTGAAATTCGGGGCAGCGACAGGCTGTTTCCCAGGCATATTGAAGGAGTGGTTTACCGGTGGCACTGAGCAGCAGTTTGCGGGGCAGGCGAGTGGACTGCAGGCGAGCGGGGATAATGCAGACGGTTTTCATGGCAGCATCCATGCTGTGTGTGGGGCGGTCCGGGACAATTGACGACGAAGGTTTTAGAGGGACTGCTGGAGAGATGAAGACTGCCTGGCAGTTCGCTGCCGGCGATGCTGAGTAGCCCTGCGGGGTAGTCTAGACCGAATCCGGGTTTCCTGTCAAAATCAGAAGTGCGTGTAAGCCATGGTGGACGAATTTTGCTGACGGAACGACGATGAGGATTTTCTTTTCAGCGGGTGAGCCCAGTGGGGACCAGCACGGAGCGAGGCTGATTTCCCAGCTTCGATCGCTCCGTCCGGAGCTCGAGTTCGAGGGTTTCGGTGGACCGGAGATGCGGCAGGCGGGGTGTCGTCTGCTGTTCGAGCTGACCGAGCTGGCAGTGATGGGCTTCCTGCGAGTGCTCCCACTGATTCGTCGCTTTTACAATCTTGTGGCAGACGCGGAGCGGCATTTTGATAGCCAACCCCCGGACGCCGTGGTGCTGATCGACTTTCCGGGCTTCAATTGGTGGATTGCGCGGGCAGCCAGACGCCGGGGGATTCCGGTGTTCTATTACCTGCCACCACAACTCTGGGGGTGGGCTCCGTGGCGGATTCGCAAGGTGCGTCGCTGGGTTGATCACGTGCTGTGTGCCCTGCCGTTTGAATACGACTGGTATCGCTCCCGCGGCGTGGCCTGTACGTGGGTGGGGCATCCGTTTTTCGATCAGGTGGCAGAGCGTGTCCTGCGTCCGGCAGTGCTGGAAGACATTCGTCGATCGGCAACCGGCCCCGTGGTCGCTCTGCTGCCGGGTTCCCGCGGGCATGAGATCGAGAAGAACTGGCCGGTGATGCTGGAGGTCATCCGGCGAGTTTCGGCGGCGGTTCCTGAGGTCCGCTGGGTTGTGGGCAGTTATCGTGAAAAGCAGCGGCAGCGATGTGAACAGCTGCAGCTGGAGTTGGCGGCGGACGTGCCTCTGCAGTACTTTGTGGACGCCACATCCGAGGTCATTGCGGGGGTGGACTGCTGCCTGATGGTGAGCGGTTCGATCAGCCTGGAACTGCTGGCGCGGCGAAAACCCGGAATCGTCCTTTACCGCGTTCCCACGATTGGCCGTTTCTTCGCGCGGTTTCTGATGCTCTGTCGGTTTATTACTCTGCCGAATCTGATGGCCGATGCCGAATTGTTTCCGGAATTTATTTCCAACGGTGACCCGGAGCAGGATATTCAGCAAATCACGGACCTGCTGCGGACGTGGCTCACACAGCCACAGCAGCTGGCAGCGGCAGCCGGGCAGGTCAGTGCGCTCGCTGATCGCGCGGCAATGCCCGGAGCCAGCAGAAAAACAGCGGCGTGGCTGGTGCAGCGTCTGGAGCAGGCAGGCGAGCTTCCTGCTGGCTGATCATTTCCTGTCCGGGCTGGCGGGCGGCAGCTGAAATCGTGAATTCAGCCAGAAACTGTCATGCTCGTTCTGCAGTGTGCGGCGATCGTCAATTTCCCGCACCGTGCGACGCCACCAGCACCACCTCTGCGGCTCATCAATCCGTACGCGGAACCGACAACGTTCCGGGAGTGCGCTGAGGACATGCTCGATGAGCGCCAGCTGAAATCGATCTTCCGGATACAGGGGGCTCCCTGTCTGCTGCAGCGAGGCCAGATCGAATCGCACGGCCAGGAGGCCATCCACCGGCGTGGAAGAAATGGCTGAGGAAAAGGGCGGGGGAAGCTGACGGGCATGCTGCCGGTCGATCCATAACTGCCACTGCTCGGGACGCGACGAATAAAGTTGCCAGGCAGGCCAGTTATCGGTGAAGCCGACAAGTCCTGAGAGTGACGTGCCCCACAGCAGAATGCACCACCAGCGCGGCGGCTGTGACTGTGACTGTGACTGTGACTGTGGCAGCGTCGTGAGAGGTTGCCGCGGGGGGACGTACAGCAGCGGCAACAGGAGCAGAAAGCAGAGATTCCAGAGGAGTACGGCGGGATTGTGATTGAGTCCGAGGGGCCCCAATGCGACGAGCAGGGCGACGTGCAGCACCATGGCAGACGCCATTGCCGCTCGACCAGCCCAGCCACGGCTCAACAGAAGTCCCCCCACCAGCGCTTCGCTCCACGCGGCCGCATGACAGAGCAGGCGAAACGTCGCCGGGGTGGGTAGCAGAGCCGTGGGCAGCCACTCGGTCAGCTGCCCCAGAATCATTCCCGTGGGCCCGGCTTCGGGTTGGAGCGACAATCGTGACAGGCCGGAACAGACATAGACACACGCCGGGATGTGCTGCAGAGCGGCCAACTGTCGGCGTCGATCACTGATGCAGCCGCTGAGCAGGGACCAGAGAAAGAACACGTGCCAGGCCTGCAGACAGTGCTGATTGCAGCAGCCGGCCAGCAAGCCGCACAGGAGCAGTGCTGCGAGCAACGAGGGAAATCGCCCGGCTCTGGATGCTGAGCGCGCCCCGGATGTGGCAGTCGCAGCTGGCACCGTCGAATCCGGGGTTCTGCTGAGCATGAGGAGCAGGCATCCGGCGGCGAAGGCGACCGAGACAGCGGTGAGCAGCCATGGGGGGGGCGTCGGAGCTGAGAACAATGGGACGGCTGGAAATCGGCCGTCGTGCAGCCAGAGGGGCCATGTGCAGAGCATCAGCAGCAGCTGGACGGCTGCCAGCAGCCGGAGGACGGCCTGGGATCTTCCGGGCGGCGAGTGCTGCTGAAACAGCTGCATAACATTTTTCATCGCGGGCGACTCGATTCCCGGGGCTGCAGGGCTGGCAGCTGCAGCAGCAGTTCGGTTTTATCGAGGCGGTGAGTGGCCCAGTCGGGCAGTGCGGCGCCAGGGAAGCCGGTGAGAGCAATCAGGCGGAGACCGTTATGTTTGAGTTGTCGCAGCAGCGTTTCGAGCCCGTGCTGTTCGTCAGCATCGACGATCAGGCTCTGTGGTCCGGGCGATGGGTTCTGAGTCAGTCGCAGCAGCGAGGCCGGGTCTGCGATGTCGCCCTGGAATCCGCAGATTTGAAGCAGGTCGATGATGGTCTTTCGCAGAACAGCATCGGCCACGAACACGGCGATGGAGATGAGCTGTGGAGCGAGCGAAACAGGGCGTTGTGTCAGGGTCGCGGTGGCCTGGGAGGCGAACAGATCTTCGGGAGCGGCCAGAGGTGAGAGGGATGGGTGCCCGGTCTGCAGTTGGCGGAGATGGGCAGCAATCTGCGAGGGAGCGGCTGCGAGGCTGGTGCGACAGCTGATGGGCCAGAATTGGTGTGTGCGAGCTTCTGACGTACACAGCGGTCCATCACAGCAGAGGATTCGGCGAAAGAAGAGCCGTCCGATGAACTGCTGCACGAGCGACTGTGGATGTTCGTCGCACCATGAGCGAAAGACGATGGCCAGATCGGGGAGTTGGCTGTCGGTCTGGAGGGTTTGCAGGACCTGTTCGAGCGTGCTGAAGTGCTGTCGGTGTGCCGGGGGAACAGCGATTTCGAGCCATTCGCGGACGGGCAGGAACTCGGCACCGTCGCCGACAGTGATCACTGCTGGCTGCAGGGGTGTCCCGGAAGGGGCGGCAGGGGAGTAATTGGGGGATGCGGCCACGTTGGATCTTCGCGAGGAGAAAGGACGGGGAGAGGTTGAGGGCGGGACGCTGAAACGCCGTCAGCGGCGGTGATGGCTGCCCTGCGATTCAGGGCAGGGAATCGGGTCGGTTTGCGGGTGGGGGCTGGTCAAGAAACATGCGGTGCCAGAGTTCAAGGCAGAGCAGGTTCCAGAGTCGGTAAGCGTGATTGAAGCGTGCGGAGGTATGTTCATCGATGAGTTGTCGCACGGCGTCGGGGCGAAACAGTCCGCGGCTGAGACTGCGCTCGGAGAGCAGCACATCGCGAAGCAGGGGCTGCAGGGAATCGCGGAACCAGTGATCAAGTGGCACTCCGAAACCCATTTTGGGGCGGTTGCGGATGGGTTCGGGCAGCAGATTTCTGAAGGTGTCGACGAGGATTGCTTTGGAGCGACGGAGGGTTTGTTTCCAGCGGATGGGCATGCGCGCGGCCAGTTCGACGACTTCCGTATCAAGGAACGGGCAGCGACATTCGAGTGAGGCGGCCATGCTGGCGATATCGACCTTGGTGAGAATATCACAGGGCAGGTAGGTCCGGGTATCGACGGCGGTTGTGCGAGTGATAAAGCCGCGGGAGGGGTGTTCGTTCCACGCCTGCATGATGAAATCTGCGGGGTCGCAGTCATCGAGCAGATCGCGGAGCAGCGGTCCGGCGAGCCACTCGAGTTTTGTGCGGTTGAAGATGGTGATCCAGTTGAGATAGCGACGTTCAGGAGATTCTGCGAGTGATTCGGTGAGTCGCTTCAGGCGGCGAATGAAGGATCGCTGTTCGACTCCGCCGGGGATGCGACTGATGAGTGATGCGATGAGGCTGCGAAGTGCGCGAGGCACGGCATCAATGCGTCCGGCTGCCCTTACGGCCCGGTAGCGATCGTAGCCACAGAAGAGTTCGTCACCGCCATCGCCGGTGAGGGCCACGGTGACATGCCTGCGGGTAATTTGAGCCAGGTACATGGTGGGAATGGCTGAACTGTCCCCGAACGGTTCGTCGTAGTGCCAGATGAGTGACGGGAGGATGGAGAGTGCGTCCGGGGTGACGATGTCTTCGTGGTGGTCGGTTCCCAGGTGTTCGGCTGCCATGCGTGCGAAGCGTCGTTCGTCGAACGCGGCCACTGGAAAACCCATGGAAAACGTCTGTGCGGGCCGATCCAGCAGTTGCTGCATCAGTCCACAGATGATGGTGGAATCAATGCCTCCGGAAAGAAACGCGCCGAGCGGGACATCGCTTTCCAGTCGGAGTCGGACCGCGTCGGTGAGCGTCTGACGAAGTTCGTCTTCGCGGTCGGCCGTGGTGCGTGTGCGACGATCGGGTTCGTCCCACGGCGCCTGCCACCAGGTTTGCAGTTCGAGCCGTCCGTCATCGAGGACGGCCAGTGCTCCGGGGGGCAGTTTGCTGAAGCCCTGGAGAATGCAGTGGGGATGCGGCACGTACTGCAGTGTGAGGAACTGCAGGAGGGCGGAGTTGCTGCGGGATCGCTGGACATCGGGGATCTGCAGGAGTCCCTTGAGTTCGCTGGCGAAGCTGAGACGTCCGTCTTCAAGGCGATAGTACAGCGGCTTTTTGCCCATGCGGTCGCGGGCGAGCACCAGGTGTTTGAGCCGGGAGTCCCAGATGGCGAGGGCGAACATGCCGCGGAGATGTCGGACGAAGTCGAGGCCATGCTGTTCGTAGAGGTGGACGATGACTTCGGTATCACCATCCGTGCGAAACTGGTGACCGGCGGCGAGGAGCTGATTGCGGAGTTCGCGGTAGTTGTAGATTTCGCCGTTGAAGACGATCTGCACGGACTGGTCTTCGTTGCCCAGCGGCTGAGCGCTGCCGGCCAGGTCAATGATGCTTAAGCGACGATGCCCCAGCGCCACGCCCGGGGCGTTTGGGGAGTGATTTTCGGGGGCACGCTGCGGCTGGGAAAACCAATGACCGTCAGCATCCGGGCCGCGGTGTCGCAGGCTGTCCGTCATTTGCTGCAGGACGCCAGCGTCGACAGATTTGGACGCCTGCCACCAGACCGCTCCGGCAATTCCGCACACTCGGCTGAGTCTCCTGATAATGCCACAGAGAATTACTCATAGATCGGGCAGAACGTCCGGAAGGCAGATTCACAGAAGACGCCGGGATCATTGAATCGCCGCCCCTGATCAAGCGACGAGATGGCCTGCATGTCTTCTGGCGAAAGCGTGAAGTCGAAGATATTCAGATTTTCCGACATGCGTTCCGGCGTGACGGTTTTGGGGATCACGGAGGTACCGCGCTGCACACCCCAGCGAAGCAGGATCTGGGCAGCGGACTTGTTGTACTGCATGGCAAGGCACTGGATGACCGGATTGTCCAGCAGGGAATCGGCAGGGATCGCCATGCCCAGGCTGTAGTAGCTGGCAGGGCCCAGGGGTGAGAAGGCTGTGACGGCGATCTGTTCCTGGCTGCAATAGCGAAGGAGTTTGTCCTGAGTCAGAAACGGGTGCGATTCAATCTGCAGGACGCTGGGATGAATGCGGGCCTGGGCGAGCAGATCGCGGAGCAGGCTGGTGCCGAAATTGCAGATCCCGATGTGTCGCACCAGCCCCGAATCCACCAGCTGTTCCATGGCTGCCCAGGTTTCAGCGATGGGGACGCGGACTTCCTGCATGGCAGGGCTGGGAGCCGCGGGGTCGAAAAACCAGCCCGGCGGGTAACGCTGTTCAAAGGGGACGAACCGCTGAGCGATAGGGAAGTGCATGAGGTAAAGATCGAGGTAATCAAGACCGAGGTCACGGAGCGAGCGTTCGCAGGCGGGACGCACATGTTCGGCCGCATGATAGGTGTTCCACAGCTTGGAGGTCACCCACAGTTGTTCGCGGCTGCAGAGTCCCTGTGCAATCGCCGCTGAAATCCCCTGGCCAACCTCGGCTTCGTTGCCGTAGTCACAGGCGCAGTCCAGATGTCTGTAACCCAGCGAAACAGCCGTGCGACAGACGTCAGCCGCAGCCGGCCGGTCGACCTTCCAGAACCCGAAACCAACAGAGGGGAGCAATGCACCGGAGTGCAGGGAGAGACTTGCTGACATGGGGATTGCGGAATCCGGAGGGGAGAAAGAAGCAGCCTCTGCTGTTGAAGCTGCGGGGTGCGGAATGGGAATCGTAGCGGGCTGCGGGCTGTGAACAAGCACAATCGGAGTTGGTTTTCGCTTCCTGCGGGATTGGTCGATGCGCTCATTATGAGGATTGGCGACTCGTAACACCAGCCGTGTGTGCGTGCAGTGGACGTGAATCCCCCGATGAAGAGCAACTGAGCCGCCGGACGGCAGTCCGCGGGCAAGAGCAATGCCAGGCGCCGTTACGGTGTGCAGCGAAGTGCGAAGTGCGACGTGGGAAGTGGGAAGTGGGAAGTGGGAAGTGGGAAGTGGCGAGGGGAGGAACGGAAGGAAGGAGACAGTGGAGAGGAGACCGCGGGAGAACGGAGAAGGTCGAGAGTCTCCTCCCTCGTTTCTCCTGTTCTTCCTTTGCGCTTGAACGCCTTTGCGCAAGACCAACAGTCCTGGCAGTGGCTGACAAAGCTCTGCAGGGCTGCATCGGCCGATTGACATCGGCTCCAGGCCGGGGATGGGCATGGGGATGGGGATGGGGCGTGGGTTCTTTTCTATTTCTTTGGTTGTTCGTTCTGCTGGCGTCTCCAGTCCCAGGGGGCTGTCGGCGCGGGATCAGACCAAAGCCCTTTTTTCGCAGTTCGTGCGCGCTGTTCAGCGTCGGCCAGGATGCGATTGTCGGGTGCGAACCGCACAAAGTGCCACGCCAGTCCGCGTTCCACCAGCTCCACATTCAGCAATGTCTCCGGAGCACCTGCCTTAATACTGAACCAGGCGTCTCCGATGATCTGACCGGCACGATCTTCACCCTGAGTGACCACGCGAAGTGTTCGGCCTTGAACCAGGGCCTCCAGCTGCTCACGTGACTTTGTCCCCCATGGCTGGGGCAGCTCGGGCGCATCAATTCCGTTGAGTCGAATTCGCTTCTGCTGGCCGTCGGCAAGTTTGAGCAGCAGGATGTCGCTGTCCGGAATCTCCGTTGCCACACCGGACAACTCCGTTCCCGCCGGCAGCTCGCGACGGTACTCCACCAGCAGTCGCCCGGTGTCCGTCGCGGAAAACTCTGACGGATACTCGCTGCCATCCAGGTCATAGCAGATGCGCAGTCGGTCTGTCGACGTGAGCTGGAAAATCGCCAGCAGCGTCTTTCCCTTGTTGGGCCCCACGGTTCCGTCCAGCTGCATTTTCCAGGGCGTCACACTGCGATCCACGCGACACGTGCCGCGATCCGGAGTTCCGTTGACGGTTACCGAGTACTGGTCTGCAGCCAGCCTGAGTATAGTGGAGTCACGGAACTGCTGTGAGACATCTTCACCATTCAGAGTGGCTGATACCGGGTGCCAGGTTCCTGTCTGACGATCGGCGACTTCTGCGGTCTCGACGATCACCTGAGTGTCGTCTGTTCCCACGCGGATGGTCTGTGTCTGCCGGGTTTCGCGCGGGGTGCCGGCGTATTGAATGACCTCCAGCACAGCAGTGCCTGAAGCCACGCGGCCACCTACGAAACGCACTACGGCTGTGTACCGACCCGGTTGTGATCGCAGCTGGATAAACTGTTCCACATGAGTCTCTGCGGGACGGCTGCGGGTTGCATCCAGTTTGCCATCCTGCTTCACCAGCCGCCCGAAGGTGCTGGTTTCGGGGCGCCGAAAACTGCATTCTTCGCCGGCAGGATCCTGAACCAGCAGATCGAGGTCCGCATTGCCAACCCAGCGCAGAGTGATCTGCAGATCTCTGAGCTGAGCGGCCGCCAGACGTTCGCGCAGAGTTGCTGCTTCCGCAGATAACTGACGTGATTCCAGTTCCTTTGCGATGCCGTCGATCACCTTCACAGCTTCCGCATGTTCTTTCTCCCAACTGTTTGTCCAGACCCACTCCAGAATTCCAAGGCGTGCCAGCAGTTGCTGTTGACGGTCAGCGGATTTGTCCGCCACACTGCGATAGAGCAGCCAGGTTTCGGCGAGATTCGGCTTCAGCTGCGCGGCATCCCGCAGCAGTGTGAGGGACGCGTCCCACGCCTCAAATCGCGACAGCATCGCTGCCGTGACAAGCATATCCGGCACAGAAGACACCCCGAAGTCCAGACGCGACTGCAAAACTCGCCCAATCTCCTCGGGTGGCCGCCCTGCCAGTTTCATCTGCAGCGCGAGCAGATCGTAAAGCCACGGTGCGACGCGTCCGGCACGAAGGGCTGATTCGAGACAGAGAATTGCAGACTCACGACGCTCTGCTTCATGCAGTTGCTGCAGCACCCCGGCGAGTTCGCTGTCAGAAAAGAGTTCGTCAGCAAACAGACGATCCCAGCGTTCGTCTTCGGGTCCGGTGAGGGCTTCAAATTTCGCAAGGACCTGACGAGCATTCAGGCTGCGTCGCGCTTTTTGAGCCGGCTGTGGGGACTGTTTCGGGGCCGCCTGCCAGGCAGGAAGGCTGACCACGACCTGCCGTACCTCGGGGTGCCAAAAAAGCAGGGGCAGCATCCGCGAAAACTGATGGCGGATGCTGCCCCTGGTGTCAGGACTAAAGATCTGAGGACAGGTGGCCGACTGCGGGCCTATGGCGCTGGTTTTTTTTTGCCGGGAACGTTGAGCAGAATACCGGGAGCCTGTTCGGCTGGGATGGAGAACATGCCACCACCCATGCCGCCCATTCCGCCACCCATTCCGCCCATGCCGCCACCCATCCCGCCCATCCCACCCATACCACCGCCCATACCACCCATGCCACCTCCCATGCCACCCATGCCACCCCCCATGCCCCCCATGCCACCGCCCATACCGGCCATAGTGATG